>NZ_CP029553.1:3310000-3614500 GCF_003173755.1 Methylobacterium terrae | reverse complement strand
TACGGCCGCAAGCTGATGCTGATCCGGGCGAGCCTCGGCATGGCGGTGGCGATGTCGCTGATCGGCATGGCCGGCAACGTCTGGCAGCTCGTGGCCCTGCGGCTGCTCGCGGGGCTTCTCGGCGGCTACGCCTCGGGCTCGACGGTGCTGGTGGCGACGCAGACGCCGAAGGACCGCTCGGCCTGGGCGCTCGGCACGCTCGCCTCCGGCATCATGGCGGGCAACCTCGTCGGGCCCCTCGTCGGCGGGGTGCTGCCGCCCGTGATCGGCATCCGCGCCACGTTCCTCGCCGCCGGCGCGGTGATCTTCGTGGCCTTCCTCGCCACCCTGCTGCTGATCCGCGAGGAGCCGCGCCCGCCGCGCTCGGCCCGCGCCGGCGGAGGCTTCTCCAGCATCCCCGACAAGCGACCGGCGCTCGCCATGCTGGCGACCGGGATGCTCCTGATGCTCGCGGTGATGTCGGTCGAGCCGATCATCACCGTCTACGTCGCCGAGCTGACGCCCGATCCCGCCCGGGTCACGCTGATCGCCGGCCTCGCGATGTCGGCGACCGCCTTGGGCAGCATCCTGTCGGCGCCGCGCCTCGGGCGGCTCGCGGACCGGATCGGCCCCTGGACCGTCATCACGGCGAGCCTGACGGCGTCCGCGGTGCTGCTGGTGCCCCAGGCCCTGGTGACGAGCGACTGGCAGCTCGTGCTCTTACGCTTCCTGATGGGTCTGGCGCTCGGCGGGCTCCTGCCCTGCATCGCCAGCGTGATCCGCCACTCGGTGCCCGACCGGGTCGCCGGGACGATGCTTGGCTATTCGACCTCGTCGCAGTACGTCGGGCAGGTGGTGGGGCCGCTGCTCGGCGGCTTCGTCGGCGGGCATGTCGGGATGCGGGCGGTCTTCCTCGGCACCGCCGTGCTGATGGCGCTCGGCGCGGCCGGCACCGCCCTGGCGCGGCCGAAGGGGATGCGGGCGTGAGCGACGGGCTGGCACGGCGGACGATCGACATCGGCGACCCCTCGGGCGGGCGCCTCGCCGCGCTCGAATTCGGGCCGGCCGACCGGCCCCTCGACGCGGTCCTGCTGCATGCCAACGGCTTCAACGCCCGCACCTACCGCAGCCTGCTGGCGCCGCTCTCCGACCTGCGCGTGCTCGCCTACGACCATCGCGGCCACGGCCTCTCGACGCTGCCGGCCGAGCCCGAGGGCCGGACGGACTGGTCGGACGTCACGCAGGACCTGATCGCGCTCCTCGACCGGCTCGATACGAGGCCCCTCGTGCTGATCGGTCACTCGATGGGCGGCACCGCCTCGCTGCTCGCCGCCGCCGAGCGGCCGGAACGGGTGCGCCGCCTCGTGCTGCTCGATCCGGTGATCCAGCCCCCGGCGCGGCGCGGAGAGGGCCATGCCGGCCTCGCGGAAGGGGCGCTGCGGCGGCGCAGCGACTTCCCGTCCCGGGCGGCGGCGCTCGCCGCCTATGCGGGGCGCGGCGCGTTCCGCACCTGGCCGGAGGCGCCCCTCGCCGATTACGTGGCGGACGGGTTTCGCGAGGGCCCCGGCGGCGTGACGCTGACCTGCACCGGGGCCTGGGAAGCGTCGAGCTACATGGCGCAGGGCCACGACCCCTGGGCAGCGCTGGCGCGGCTGGCCCGCCCGGCCGAGATCCTGCGGGCCGAGACCGGCAGCACCTGCGCCCTCGACGCCGATCCCCGCCCCGGTGTGGAGGTCGAGACGGTGCCGGGCACGACCCACTTCCTGCCCTTCGAGGCGCCCGAGCGGGTGCGGGCTGCGATCCGGCGGGCCGCCTCGGCCTGAAGGGGGAGGCGCCCCGCACCTTTCGGCGAGGCGCCGCCCGGCTTTGGGGGAGGCGCCGCCCAGCTTTGAGGGAGGCACGGCCTTCGAACCCCGCTCCCATCGCCCAGATAGCCCCGGTCCACCCCCGCGGCCCACTCTCGGCCGCGACTGAGACGGCGCGGCCCCCCGGGAGCCCGCGCAAGCCGAAGGGGCGAGGGATGAAGTTCTGGCTCGGCCTGGCAGGAGCCTTGAGCGTCGCGGCGACCGGCGCGGTGCTCACGATGGAAGGCCCTTCCCCGGACGCGACCCCGGCGCCCGCGGCGGTCCCTCCGCCCGCGGGCTCCGCCGCCGAGGCCACCGAGGCCGACCGGGCCGGGGTGCCGCGCCAGATGCAGGCGCGCGCGATCCTGGCGCGGCAGGCGGGCGAGCCGCCGCGTCCCCCGGCGAAGCCCGTCGCCCCGGCGCCCGATCCGCGGGCCGCCGAGGAGGCCCGTCTCCAGGCTGAAGCCAGGCTCCAGGCTGAAGCCAGGCTCCAAGCCGAGGCGCGGGTGCGTCAGGCGGAGGGCGAGGCGGCCGAGGGGCGCCGGCGCCTGGAGCAGGCGGAGGCGCGGGCGAGCGACCTGTCGCAGGCCGCGGCGGCGGCCCGGCACCAGCTCGCCGCCGCCCGGGCCGAGGTCGAGGCCCTGCGGGCGCAGGCGTTGCAGGACCGCGACGCCTCCCGGTCCCTGACCACCGCCGAGGAGGCGCGCCGAGTCGCAGAAGGGGCGGCCGACGGGCACAGGCAGGCGCTCGACGCCGAGCGGGCGCGGGGCGAGCATCTGGCGAGCGCGCTTTCGGAGGCGCAGAGGCGCGTCGCGGCGCTCGAGGGCGCGGTCGAGACCGCGCGGGTCGCCCTCCAGGCGCAGGCGGCCTCGGCGGCGCGGGAGCGCGCGATGATGCGGGCGGGCCTGCGCCGCCTCGCCGTCGCCCTGCGGGCCGCCCAGGTCGCCCGGTCGGAGGCGACCGCCCGCGCGGCCCAGGTCGCCGGCGAGCGCGACCGGGCCGAGCAGGGCCGGCTCGCGGCCGAGCAGGCCGGCGCCGAGACGCGCGGGCGGCTCGACCGCCTGAGGAGCAGCCCCGACCACGCCGCCGGACCCCGGCCGCAGGCGGGCCGCGGATCCGAGCCCTCGCTGGTGCTCCGGGCCCGCCCCGGCGCGGCGCCGTCGCCGACGAGCGCGGCGGCGCTCGACGAGGAGCGGCTGCTGGCGCGGGTCGCGGTCCTGATCGGGCGCGGCGACATCAGCGGGGCGCGGCTCTTCCTCACCCTCGGCGTCCGCAACGGCAGCGCCCGGGCCACCGCGCTCCTCGCCGAGACCTACGATCCCGACCGGCTGGCCGCCCTTCAGGTCCGCGGGATGCGCGGCGACCCCGAGCGGGCGAGCGCCCTGTACCGCCAGGCGCAGAAGGACCGGGGACAGGAGAACCAGGGACGAGAAAACCAGGGACCGGAGAACCAGGGACCGGAGAACCAGGAGCCGCAGGGCACGCCCGCCGGCCTCGCGGGGCGCGGCCCCGCGACCTGGACCAATCCGGTCCGCCAGGCCGGCCTGCCAGGCCCGGTCCTGAGCGGGGTGCTGGCGCCCGCCGTCCCCTCCCTGGCCGCCCCGTGGGGCGGCGAGTGACCCCGAGCGAAGGACGCCCTCGCATGACACGCCGCGCCGCGCTCTGGCTCGCCCTCCTGCTGCCCTGGACCGTCGCGGAGGCCCGGGCGCAGCCCGCCGACCCGCCGCCCGCCGCGGCCCCGGCGCCCGCCCGGCCCGTCCGCGCCGTCCCGCCCCGGCCGCGGGGGCAAGCGCCCGCCCCGCGGGAGACCGCCGAGGACGTGGCGCTCGGCAGCCACCTCAACGCCAACACCGTGGCGGTGATCTCCGGCACCCCCGGCGGCACCTACTTCCGCATGGCGAGCGACCTCGCCTTCGTGCTCGACGGCGTCAACGACCTGCGGGTGCTGCCGGTGATGGGCAAGGGCGCGGGGCAGAACGCCTACGACCTGCGCTACCTGCGCGGCATCGACATCGGCTTCGTGCGCACCGATTCCCTCGACCAGCTGCGCAAGGACAAGCGGGTCGGGAACGCCTCCTCGCACATCGCCGTGATCGCCCGGCTCTTCAATGACGAGTTGCACGTCGTGGCCTCCCGGGAGATCACCGACATCCGCCAGCTCGCCGGCCGGAAGGTGAGCTTCGACGTGCGCGGCAGCGGCACCGACGTGTCCGGGCGCGCGATGTTCGCCGGCATCGGCCTCACGGTGGACCCCGTCAACGTCGACCAGCCGACGGCCCTCGCCATGCTGGAGCGGGGCGAGATCGCGGCCCTCGTCTCGGTGGCGGCCAAGCCCGTGGCGGTGCTGTCCGAATTCCAGGGCGGCGACCGCTTCCGGCTGCTCGACGTGCCCTTCGCGGGGGGCGCCGCCGAGAGCTACATGCCGGCCGAGCTGACCCACGCCGACTACCCGCTGCTCGCCCCCGAGGGGAGCGCCGTGCGCACGCTCGCGGTCGGCACCATCCTGGCGGCCTACAACTGGCCGAAGGGCAGCGAGCGCTACACCCGCATCGCCCGCTTCGTCGACGCCTTCTTCGGCCGGTACGACGCCTTCCTGAAGGCCCCGCGGCACCCGAAATGGCGCGAGGTGAACCTCACCGCCGAGGTCCCGGACTGGCCGCGCTTCCCCGCCGCCCGGGACTGGCTGGAGCGTCGCGGCGGCCCGGCCCCGAAGGTCGCGGCGGGTCCCGGCGAGGTGGCGCAGTTCCTGGCCCAGCGCCGGGGCGCGGGCGAGGTCGACCGCGACCAGCTCTACCAGGAGTTCCTGCGCTGGCGCGACGGACGGGGGCGGTGACGGAACGGCCGCCCTTTCGTCGCGCGGATCCTCACCGCGGCGCCGCGGCGCGGGCGAGCCGGTCGCGGATCGCCTCGCCGAGGCCGGCCTCCGGGATCGGCGCCACCGCGATCGTCGCCGGACCGGCGGCGTCGAGCCGGCGCAGATAGGCGAAGAGACGGGCGGCGGCCTGCCCGAGGTCTCCGGCCGGGCTGAGGTTCAGGGCGAGGAGGGCGCTATCGAGCCCCCTCGGTGCGGCGCCCCCGAACAGCAGGACGGCCTCGCCGGGCCGCACCTCCGTCGCGTCGAGCCGCACGGCGGCGCGCGGAGCGTAGTGCGAGGCGAGCAATCCCGGCGCGACCGGCGCCGCGCCTGCCGGCGCCGTCGGGGTCGCGAGCCGCCGGCCCAGCACCGCCTCGAGGGCCTCGCGCGACACGCCGCCCGGCCGCAGCAGAACCGGATCGCCGGACAGGCAGGCGACGATGGTCGATTCGACCCCGACCGGACAGGGCCCGCCGTCGAGCACGGCCGCGATCCGCCCGTCGAGGTCGCCGAGCACGTGATCGGCCTGCGTCGGGCTCACCTGCCCGGAGCGGTTGGCCGAGGGCGCCGCCACCGGGCGGCCCGCCGCCGCCAGCACCGCGCGGGCGAGGGGGCTCGCGGGCACCCGGAGCGCCACGCTCGGCAGCCCGGCCCGGGCGAGGTCGCAGACCCGGCCCCCCGCCGCCACCGGCACCACCAGCGTCAGGGGACCGGGCCAGAACGCCTCCGCCAGGCGCAGCGCGTCCGTGCCGAACGCGCCCTCGCGCCGCGCGCCCGCGAGGTCGGGCAGGTGGGCGATCAGCGGGTTGAAGCGCGGCCGCTCCTTGGCGGCGTAGATGGCCGCCACCGCCGCAGGACTCCCGGCATCGGCGCCGAGGCCGTAGACGGTCTCGGTCGGGATCGCGACGAGCCGGCCGGCCCGCAGCAGGGCGCCGGCCTCGGCGACGCCCGCGTCATCGGCGGTCAGCCGCCGGGTCGGCATTGACCCGCGATCATCGTTCACGTCTAAACTATCCGTCACCATGCCGCCGGCCGTAGCGTCGGTGGCGGCCGCACGTCAAATCCAAAGGGTGGCTCGCACGGCGAGCCCGCAGGGCGGGCTCACCCACGTAAAGCCGCCCCGCTCTCCCGGGAGGAGCCCTCGATGACGACCTATCGCGCGCCCGTGGCCGAGATGGCCTTCACCCTCCGGCACGTCGCCGGGCTCGACCGCGCCATCGCGGAGGGGCTGCACGGCGACCTCTCGGACGACCTCGTCGACACGATCCTGGACGAGGCCGGGCGCTTCGCCAACGACGTCGTGGCGCCGCTCAACACAATCGGCGACCGTCACGGCACCCCGCTTAAGGACGGCGTGGTGACGATGCCGCCGGGCTACCGCGAGGCCTACCGCGCCTGGACCGAGGGCGGCTGGAACGCCCTGCCGGGCCCGGTCGAGTACGGCGGCCAGGGCCTGCCGATCCTGCTCAACGCCGCCTGCATCGAGATGTGGAACTCCGCCGCGATGGCCTTCGGCCTCGGGCCGCTGCTCACCGCCGGCGGCGTCGAGGCGCTGAGCCGCCACGGCAGCGAGGAGCTGCGCGCGCGCTACCTCGAGAAGCTGGTCTCGGGCGAGTGGACCGCCACCATGAACCTGACCGAGCCGCAGGCCGGCTCGGACCTCTCGGTGATGCGCACCCGGGCCGAGCCCGCGGGCGACGGCAGCTACCGGATCTCGGGCGAGAAGATCTACATCACCTGGGGCGAGCACGACCTCACCGACAACATCGTGCACCTCGTGCTCGCGCGCCTTCCCGACGCGCCGGCCGGCACCCGGGGCATCTCGCTGTTCCTGGTGCCGAAGGTGCTGCCGGACGGCGCGCGCAACGCGCTCAAGTGCGCGGGCATCGAGCACAAGCTCGGCATCCACGGCTCGCCGACCTGCACCATGGTGTATGACGGCGCCACCGGATGGCTCGTCGGCGAGGCCAACCGGGGGCTGGCCTGCATGTTCACGATGATGAACAACGCCCGCCTCGGCGTCGGCCTCCAGGGCGTCGCGATCGCCGAGCGGGCCTATCAGCAGGCGCTGTCCTACGCCCGCGACCGCCGCCAGGGCCGCGCGACCGCGGCGGCCGAGGGCGCGAGCGCGATCATCGAGCATCCCGACGTGCAGCGCATGCTGCTCACCATGAAGGCGCTGACCGGCGCCTCGCGCGGGATCTGCTACCTGACGGCGGAGGCGATCGACCGCGCCCACCGGGCGCCGGACGAGGCGGCGCGCCGGGCCGCGCAGGCCCGGGCCTCGCTGCTGACCCCGGTGGCCAAGGCCTTCTCGACCGATATCGGCATCGAGGTCGCCTCGCTCGGCATCCAGGTCCATGGCGGCATGGGCTTCGTCGAGGAGACCGGCGCCGCCCAGCACCTGCGCGACGCCCGCATCGCGGCGATCTACGAGGGCACCAACGGCATCCAGGCGATCGACCTCGTCACCCGCAAGCTGCCGCTGGAGAACGGCGCGGTGGTGCGCGGCCAGATCGGCGCGATGCGCCTCGTCGCCGAGCGGGTGCTGAAGGAGGGCGGTCCCGCCTTCGGCCACACCGCCCCGCGCCTGCGCGAGACGATCGAGGCCCTCGACCGGGCGACGAGCCACCTCCTCAAGGCGCTCGGCTCGAACCGGCCGGAGGAGGCGCTCGCCGGCGCCACCCCGTACCTGCGCCTGTTCGGCCTCGCGCAAGGCGGCGCCTGCCTGGCGCAAGCCGCATTGGCGGCGAACGCCGCCGCGAAGGCGGGCTCGACCGACCCGGCCCACCCGGCGCGCATCGTGCTCGCCCGGTTCTTCGCCGAGAACCTGGCCACCGCCGCGCGGGGGCTGGAGGAGACGGTGACGGGCGGCGGCGGCTTCCTGCAGGACGGGGCGCTCGCACTCGCGGGGTGAGGGGAGGCGCGCGGGGGCGCGACGCCGTTCCCGGCGGCGTCACGGCTCCCGCCGCGCCGACACGACGCGGGGTGCCGCCGGCCCCCGCCGCCCCATCTGATCCCGGATCCGTCACGCTCGATCCGGGTGCGCATGGCCGTCTTCTTCACCGCCGACACGCATTTCGGCGACGCCCACATCCTGCGCCAGCGCGGCCGCCGGTTCGCCTCGCTGGAGGAACACGACGAGACCCTGGTGGCGAACTGGAACGCCGTCGTCGGGCACGAGGACGAGGTCTGGCACGTCGGCGACTTCGCGGCGCATGCCGAACGCGCGCATTGCGCGGCGATCTTCGCGCGGCTGAACGGCGTCAAGCGCCTGGTGCGCGGCAACCACGACAGCAACCGCGTCCTCGACCTGCCCTGGGCCGACCCGCCGGTCGAGAGCGCCCGCGTCACCCTGCGGGAGGACGGCAGCGAGTGGCGCCTGTTCCTGGCGCACTACGCCCACCGGGCCTGGCCCGGCCTGTGGCGCGGCACCCGCCACCTCTACGGGCACACGCACGGCACGCTGCCGGACACCACGCGGTCCTGCGACGTCGGGGTCGATGCCTGGGAGTACCGTCCGGTGCGGCTCGCGGCGCTGGCCGAGCGCCAGGACGCGGCGACGCTGGTGCCGGAGGAGCTGGCGAGGGATTGGGCGAGGGAGAACGCCGCCCGCGAGGCGGGCGGCGGGTAGGCGGCGTCAGCCGCCGATGTTGTAGGCAGCGAGCGCCGCCATGTTGACGAGGTCGGAATCGGTCGCCCCGAGCGGGACGATCTGCACCGCCTTGTCGAGGCCGACGATCAGCGGCCCGAGCACCTGCGCGCCGCCGAGCTCCTGCAGCATCTTGGTGGAGATCGAGGCCGAGTGGAAGGCCGGCATCACCAGGACGTTGGCGGGCTGCTTGAGGCGGCTGAACGGGTACTGGGCGAGCAGGTCCTTGTTCAGCGCGACGTCGGCCGACATCTCGCCGTCATACTCGAAATCGACCCGCATCCCGTCGAGGATCCGCACCGCCTCCTGCACCTTCTCGGCCCGCTCGGCCTTGGGGAAGCCGAAGGTCGAGAACGACAGCATCGCCACCCGCGGCTCGTAGCCGAGGCGACGCGCCACGCCCGCGGCCTCGATGGCGATGCCGGCGAGTTCCTCGGCGCTCGGCATCTCGTGGATCGCGGTGTCCGCCACCAGCACCACCCGGCCGCGGGCGAGGCAGAGCGAGACGCCGATCACCCGGTGGCCGGGCTTGTGGTCGATGACCCGGCGCACGTCCTCGAGCGCGATCGAGTAGTTGCGGGTGGTGCCGGTCACCATCGCGTCGGCGTCGCCGAGCGCGACCATCGAGGCCGCGAAGTGGTTGCGGTCCTGGTTGATCAGGCGCTGGCAGTCGCGGAACAGGAAGCCCTTGCGCTGCATCCGGGCGTAGAGGAACTGCGCGTAGACGCCGTTGCGGTGCGACTTGGCGGCGTTGTGGATCTCGATGTTGTCGCGGCCCGACAGGTCGATGCCGGCTGCCTCGGCATTCGCCATCACCCGGTCCTCGCGCCCGACCAGGATCGCGGTGCCGAGGCCCTGGTTGACGAAGGAGACCGCGGCGCGGATCACCACCTCCTCCTCGCCCTCGGCGAAGACGACGCGCTTGGGATACTTGCGCACCCGCTCGAACACCCGGTTGAGGGTGCCGGCGACGGGGTCGCGCCGGGCCGAGAGCTGGGCCCGGTAGCGGTCCATGTGGTCGATGGGCTTGCGGGCGACGCCGGTCTCCATCGCGGCCTTCGCCACCGCGGGCGGCACGGTGTGGATCAGCCGCGGATCGAACGGCACCGGGATGATGTACTCGCGCCCGAAGCGCGGACGCGTGCCCTGGTAGGCCGCCGCCACCTCGTCCGGCACGTCCTCGCGGGCGAGCGCCGCCAGCGCCTGCGCCGCCGCGATCTTCATCTCCATGTTGATCGTGGTCGCGTGCACGTCGAGCGCGCCGCGGAAGATGTAGGGAAAGCCCAGGACGTTGTTGACCTGGTTCGGGTAGTCCGAGCGCCCGGTCGCCACGATCGCGTCGTCGCGGACCTGGGCCACCTCCTCGGGGGTGATCTCGGGGTTCGGGTTCGCCATCGCGAAGATGATCGGCTGGGGCGCCATCGAGGCGATCATCTCGGGCGTGAAGGCGCCCTTGACCGAGAGGCCGAACGCGATGTCGGCGCCCTCCATCGCCTCTTCGAGGGTGCGCTTCGAGGTCGCGACCGCGTGGGCCGACTTCCACTGGTTCATGCCCTCGGTGCGGCCCTGGAACACCACGCCCTTGGTGTCGCACAGGATCACGTTCTCGGAGCGGAAGCCGAGCGCCTTGACGAGCTCGATGCAGGCGATGCCGGCCGCGCCCGCGCCGTTGACGACGAGGCGGGCCTCCGCGATGTCGCGGCCGGTCAGGTGCAGGGCGTTGATCATGCCCGCCGCCGAGATGATCGCGGTGCCGTGCTGGTCGTCGTGGAAGACCGGGATGTCCATCAATTCCCGCAGGCGCTCCTCGATGATGAAGCACTCGGGGGCCTTGATGTCCTCCAGGTTGATGCCGCCGAAGGTCGGGCCGAGGTAGCGCACGCAGTTGATGAACGCCTCGGCATCCTCCGTCCCGACCTCGAGGTCGAAGGAATCGATGTCGGCGAAGCGCTTGAACAGGACCGCCTTGCCCTCCATCACGGGCTTCGAGGCGAGGGCGCCGCGGTTGCCGAGGCCGAGGATCGCGGTACCGTTCGAGATCACCGCCACGAGGTTGCCCTTGGCGGTGTAGTCGTAGGCCAGCGCCGGATCGTCCGCGATGGCGAGCACCGGCACGGCGACGCCGGGCGAGTAGGCGAGCGACAGGTCGCGCTGCGTCGCCATCGGCTTCGTCGCCACCACTTCGAGCTTGCCCGGGCGGCCCTGCTGGTGGAATTGCAGCGCCTCCTGGTCGGTGAAGGTCGGGCGCTTGCCGCGGGTGACGGGGCGGGACTCGCTCATGCCAAGCTCTTCTCTGCGACCAGGATGACACTCGAAGGGACACGTCCCTTAGGGCCATGACCCGGCCGGCTCAAGCGGCGCTGCGGCGCTAACACACGCGGGCCGCCCATTTTAAACCGGGGACGATCATCCCCATCATCCCCGGAGTGCCGGTCTGGAGCGTGAGCCTCGGGCTCTGTTAGTCTGCCCGACCACGATGCCGCGGACCCGACAGCCCCCCGATCTCATGACGATGGACAGCGACACCGGCCGCCTGCTGCGCAACGAGGCTTACGAGCCGACGGACGAGGCGCCGCCCCCGCCCGCCCGCGGCCGACGCGCGGCCGCCCCCGACGACGAGGCCAAGGTCTCGCCGATGATGGCGCAGTACATCGAGATCAAGGCGGCGAACCCCGATTCGCTGCTGTTCTACCGCATGGGGGACTTCTACGAGCTGTTCTTCGAGGACGCCGAGACCGCCTCGCGCGCCCTCGGCATCGTGCTCACCCGCCGCGGCAAGCATGCGGGTGCCGACATCCCGATGTGCGGCGTGCCGGTCGAGCGCTCGGACGACTACCTCCAGCGCCTGATCGGGCTCGGCCACCGGGTCGCGGTCTGCGAGCAGACCGAGGACCCGGCCGAGGCCAAGAAGCGCGGCTCGAAATCGGTGGTGCGGCGCGAGGTGGTGCGCCTCGTCACCCCGGGCACGATCACGGAGGACCGGCTGCTCGATCCCGGCCGGGCCAACGTGCTGCTGGCGCTCGCCCGCCGTCGCGCCTCGGATTCGGCCTGGACATACGGGCTCGCCGCCGTCGACATCTCGACCGGGCGCTTCTCCCTCGGCGAGGTCGAGGGCGCCGGTCTCGCGGCCGAGATCGCCCGCCTCGACCCGCGTGAGATCGTGATGGGCGAGGCCATCCACCAGGATCCCGAGCTCTCGCGCCTGTGGCGCGACGCGCGGGCCGCCGTCACGCCGGTCGGCCGCGGCGACGTCGACCCGGCCTCGGCCGAGCGGGCGCTGAAGGAGCAGTTCGGCGTCCAGACCCTCGACGGGTTCGGCGCCTTCAGCCGGGTCGAGGTCGCGGCGGCGGGCGCGGTCCTGCACTACATCGCCCGCACCCAGCTCGGCGCCAGGGTGACCTTGAGCCCGCCGGCCCGCCAGGCGGCGGGCGCGAGCCTGATGATCGACGCGGCGACGCGCCAGAATCTCGAGCTCACCCGCACCCTCTCGGGCGAGCGGGCGGGCAGCCTGCTCGCCGCCATCGACCGCACGGTGGGTGGGGCCGGCGCACGGCTGCTGGCCGAGCGGCTCGCCGGCCCCTCGACCGACCTCGCGCTGATCCGACGCCGGCACGACGCGGTCGAGTTCCTGGTGGCCGAGGGAGCCTTGCGGGCGGAGTTGCGGGCCGAACTGGCGCGCGCGCCCGACATGGCCCGGGCCCTGTCGCGGATCTCGCTCGGACGGGCGGGGCCCCGCGACCTCGCGGCGCTCCGCGACGGGCTGCTCGCCGCCCGCGGCATCGCGACGGCGCTCGCCGGCGCGGGTGCGCTGCCGGGCGAGATCGGCAAGGCCGCGCGCATCCTCGCCGGCCTCGACGAGGCGCTCGCCGACGATCTGAGCGCCGCGCTCGCCGACGACCTGCCCCTGCAGCGCCGCGACGGCGGCTTCGTGCGCGAGGGCTACCGGGCGGAACTCGACGAGTCCCGCACGCTCCAGCGCGATTCGCGCCAGGTGGTGGCCGGGCTGCAAGCCCGCTACGCCGCCGACACCGGCTGCCGAACGCTGCGGATCAAGCACAACAACCTGCTCGGCTACTTCATCGAGGTGCCGCAGGCCTTCGGCGAGACCCTGCTCAAGGATCCCTGGCGCGCCACCTTCGTCCACCGCCAGACCATGGTGGACGCGATGCGCTTCACCAGCGTCGAGCTGGGCGAGCTGGAGACCAGGATCGCCAACGCCGCCGGGCGCGGCCTCGCCCTCGAACTCGAGATCTTCGACGCCCTGTCGGCCGCCGTGATGGCGGAGTCGGATTCCATCGTGGCGGCCGCAGGCGCGCTCGCCGCCCTCGACGTCGCGGCCTCGCACGCGGAGCTCGCCGTCGAGCTGAACTGGACCCGGCCAGTGGTCGATGACGGCCTCGCCTTCCGGATCGAGGGCGGGCGCCATCCCGTGGTCGAGGCGGCGCTGACGAGGGCGGGCGTGGCCTTCATCGCCAATGCCTGCGACCTCTCGGGACGCGAGGCGGGCCAGATCCTCCTCGTCACCGGCCCGAACATGGGCGGCAAGTCGACCTTCCTGCGCCAGAACGCCCTCATCGCGGTGCTGGCCCAGATGGGCGCCTACGTGCCGGCGGCCTCCGCCCATCTCGGCCTCGTCGACCGGCTGTTCTCCCGCGTCGGCGCCGCCGACGACCTGGCGCGGGGCCACTCGACCTTCATGGTCGAGATGGTCGAGACCGCGGCGATCCTGAACCAGGCGACGAAGCGCTCGCTCGTCGTGCTCGACGAGATCGGGCGGGGCACCGCGACCTTCGACGGTCTCTCGATCGCCTGGGCCTGCCTCGAGCACCTGCACGGCGCCAATGGCTGCCGGGCGCTGTTCGCGACGCACTTCCACGAGCTGACGGGCCTCGCCCAGCGCCTCGACCGGCTCTCCAACGCCACCCTCAAGGTGACGGAGTGGAAGGGCGACGTGGTGTTCCTGCACGAGGTCGTGCCGGGCGCCGCCGACCGCTCCTACGGCCTCCAGGTCGCGCGGCTGGCCGGCCTGCCCGCTCCGGTGATCGCCCGCGCCAAGGCGCTCCTCGCCGAGCTGGAACGGGGGGAGGGCGGGCGCGGCCGGCCCAAGGCGCCCGCCGAGCTGCCGCTCTTTTCCGCGATGCCGCCGAGCCCGCCCCCGGCCCCTCCGGTCGAGACGCCCGACCCGGTCGGCCTGCTCCTCGACGGGATCGACCCGGATGCCTTGAGCCCGCGCGAGGCGCTGGACGCGCTCTACCAGCTCAAGGCGGCGCGGGCGGACGGGTAGGACCCCGGCCCGACCGGTCCCGAAGGCCCGCCCGCGCTCATGGCGAGCGCGAGCGCGCCGCGACGAGGACGCCTCACCGCGGCGCGTCGGCGGCGATCGCCTGCGCCAGGACGCGGCCCGCGAACCGGGCCGTGGCGAGCAGGCGCTCCGGCCCGTGGCCCTCGCGGGCCATCGTGGACAGGCCGACCATCATCGTCACCACGTAGTCGGACAGGCCCTCGGCCGCCGCCGGGTGGGTCTGCGCGACGAAGCGCCGGATGACGTCCTCGGCCGCCCCGGTCAGGGCGCGGGCGGCGCCCCGGGCCGCGGGATCGTTGCAGCGGGCGCCCTCGATGGCCAGGCACCCGGCGGTCTCGGGGTCGGCACCGTAGCGCCGCGCCGCCTCCTCCAGCACCGCGGCGAGCGCCTCGGCCACCGGGCGGCCGGGATGCATCAGCTCGGCCAGCGGGACGCCCTGGGTCGCGGTGTAGTGGCCGAGCGTGCGGGCGTAGAGGCCGGCCTTGCTGCCGAAGGCGGCGTAGAAGCTGGGCGGGTTGATGCCGAGCGCGTCGGTGAGGTCGGCGACGCTGACGGCGTCGTAGCCCCGGGCGTGGAAGAGGCGCTGCGCGACCGCGACGGCCTCGTCGGGATCGAAGCGGCGGGGGCGGCCGCGCGGGCGCGGTGATTTTGTAGGCATCGATACAAAAACTGGTTGACCGGGAGCTCGGACGATTTATGTAGTGCTTACTAACTTAAGCCTCAAGGAGGGCCGGATGGCCGGATTTCAGGGCGATTCTCGTCAGGGCGGATCTCTTCACGGCAAATCCGCCCTCGTGCTCGGCGGGAGCCGAGGGATCGGGGCGGCGATCGTGCGGCGCCTCGCGGCCGAGGGCGCGGCCGTGACCTTCACCTATGCGGGCTCGCGGGACGCCGCGGAGCGGCTGGCGGCGGAGACGGGCGCCACCGCGGCGATGACCGACAGCGCCGACCGCGACGCGGTGATCGCCCGGGTGCGCGAGAGCGGTCCCCTGGACGTCCTGGTGGTGAATGCCGGGGTGGGGGCGTTCGGCGATCCGCTGGAGCAGGACCCGGACGAGGTGGACCGGCTGGTCCGGATCAACGTGACCGCGCCCTACCACGCGGCCGTGGAGGCGGCGCGGCGCATGCCGGAGGGCGGGCGGATCATCGTGATCGGCTCCGTCAACGGCGACCGGATCCCGTTTCCCGGCCTGTCCGCCTACGCGATGAGCAAGTCCGCCCTGCAGGGAATGGCGCGGGGCCTCGCGCGGGATTTCGGACCGCGGGGGATCACCGTGAACGTCGTGCAGCCCGGCCCGATCGACACGGACATGAACCCGGCGGACGGGCCGATGAAGGACGTCATGCACGCCGTCATGGCCCTCAAGCGCCACGGACGGCCCGAGGACGTGGCCGGGATGGTGAACTGGCTGGCGGGCCCGGAGGCGGGCTTCGTGACGGGCGCGATGCACACGATCGACGGCGGCTTCGGCGCCTGACGCGCGCCGTCGGACGGCCGCGTCCGGCGGCACGGCGCGGGCCGGTCAGGCCGGCAGGTCGGGGTGGGAAGCGTCGTCGGGCCGGCCTGCCGGCGCCAGCACCACCCCGTCCGGCGGCCCGGTCGGCGCACCCCCGTGATAGCGCCCGGCGACGTAGGCGAGTGCGGCGCGGATCACCCGCTCGGAATACGGCTTGGCGATGATCCCGGCGGCGCCGGCGAAGTCCGGGGGCACGCGCTTGGCGTTGGCAGTGGTGAACAGCACCGTCGTCCCGGACCGCGCGCTGAGCGCCCGCGCCACCGCCACGCCGGTCGGGCCGTCGGCGAGGTGGATGTCGACGAGGGCGACGTCGGGGCTGAGGTCGCGGGCGAGCGCGATCGCCTCGCCCGAGCGCATCGCGACGCCGACCGGCACGTGGCCGGCCTCCTCCAGCAGGCATTCGAGCTCGAGGGCGATGAACGCCTCGTCCTCGACGATCAGGACCCGAAGCCCGTGCGCGCTCAACGGGCGCGCCCCGGACCGGGGATCAGCGGGAGCGCGATGTGCGCCCGCGTGCCCGGAGCCCGGTCCTCGAAGGCGAGGGTGCCGCGCATCTGGCGCACCAGCATGCCGACGAGGTCGCGGCCGAACCCCTCCGGGTTGCCGTGCTCCGCCGGCAGGCCGACGCCGTCGTCGCTGACCTCGAGGACCAGGCGCTCGCCCTCGGCCCGCGCCGTGATGGCGACGCGGCCGTGGCGCTCGCCCGGGAAGGCGTGCCGGACCGCGTTGACGGCGAGTTCGTGGACGAGCAGCGCCAGGGGGGCGGCCATCGAGGCCGGCACCGCCACCGCCTCGACGTCGACCGTGAGGGCGATCCGGTCGGTGTCGAGGCCGGCCTCGAGCTCGGAGGCGAAGTCGGCCGCGAAGTCGCGCAGGTCGAACAGGGCGACGTCGCTGAGCGAGTAGAGCAGGCGGTGGACGGTGGCGAGCGCCCCGATCCGGTCGGCCATGCTGCGCAGGGCCTCGCGGCAGGCGAGGTCGCGGGTGCGCCGGGCCTTGAGCAGCACCAGGGAGGAGATCACCTGGAGGTTGTTCTTCACCCGGTGGTCGACCTCGTGCAGCAGGGCGGTCTGCTGGTCGAGGGCGGCCTGGAGCGCCCGGTTCCGGGCCTCGAGATCCTGGGCGAGCCCGTCCTTCTCGCGCGCCAGCGTCCGCTCGGCCTGGCGGGTCCGGGTGACGTCGCTCAGAACCGCGAAGCAGGAGCGCACCGTGCCCGTCTCGTCGCGCACCGGGGTGAGGGTCATCGCGTTCCAGAACGGGCGGCCGTCCTTGCGGTAGTTCAGGAGGTCGATCTGCAGCGGCTCGCCCAGGACCACCGCCTCGCGCACCCGGGCGACGGCGGCCGGGTCGGTGTCGGGCCCCTGGAGGAAGCGGCAGTTGCGGCCCAGCACGTCCTCCGGCTCGTAGCCGGTGAGGCGGCAGAAGGCCGGGTTGGCGAACACGATCGGGTTGTCGGGCCGGGCCGGGTCGGTCATGACCATCGGCGCCTCGCTCGCCCGGAAGGCGGCCACGAAGGCTGCGGCGTGCGGCGCGTCGGCCGCGTGCGCGATGGTCGCCTCGGCCTGCCTGGGAGCGTCCAAACCGATCATCCGCACCCGCCCGTGCCGGCCCCGTCCGGCCGATCCGCGACGGGGCGGGGCCCCGGGGCCCCGACCACTCCAGCGAACCCCCGACGGGGCTAGGGGTTCCCATTCGTCAGTTAAGCTCCGGTGGATGCACTGTTAATCCTTCGTCCATCATGATGCCGCCCACTTGCTGGGGTCGACTGGCCGGCGGAGGCCGAACGGGGCGCCGCCGTCACGCGGGTCCGACGCACCGGCGGTCCCGGTGAGTGCGAGACGCTCGGGGCGAGACGTTTGGGGAACACGATGACGACGACGGCCGGGAGACAGGGCACGGGCTGGCTTTCCCGCACCCGCGCCACCCTGCGGGACGTGGTGGCGGACCGGCGCATGGCCCTGATGCTGGTGCTCGGCTTCGGCGCCGGGCTGCCGATCCTGCTGGTCTTCGCCACCCTCTCGGCCTGGCTGCGCAGCGCCGGCATCGAGCGCTCGAGCATCGGGCTGCTCAGCTACGTCTCGCTCGCCTACACGCTGAAGTTCCTCTGGGCTCCCGTCATCGACCGGTTCGACGTGCCGGTGCTGTCGCGGCTCCTCGGGCGGCGCCGGGCCTGGATGCTGCTGGCGCAACTCGCCGTGGCGGCGGGCCTGATCGCGATGAGCCGGGGGGATCCGGCGAACGCCCTCGGCTACATGGTGGTCTGCGCCCTCGTGATCGCCTTCGCGTCGGCGACGCAGGACATCGTCGTCGACGGCTGGCGCATCGATTCCGCCCCGACCGAGCGGCAGGGCATGATGCTGGCCTCCTATCAGCTCGGCTACAGCCTCGCGCGGATCTGCGCCGGCGCCGGCGCGCTGTTCGTCGCCGACGCCTTCGGCTGGGCCCCGGCCTACGGCACCATGGCGGCGCTGATGGTCCTGGCGGTCGCCGGCACCCTCGCGGCGCCGAAGGTGGCGGCCAGGGATCCCGGTCCCCGCCGCGGCTGGCGCCACGCGCTCCGCGAGGCGGTGGTCGATCCCTTCGCCGACCTCGTACGCCGCAAGGGCACGGGCCTCGTCCTGATCCTGGCGCTGATCACCGTCTACCGCCTGCCCGACATCGTCTCGGGCATCATGGCGAACCCGCTCTACATCGACATGCAGTTCACCCTGTCGGAGATCGCCACGGTCTCGAAGGTCTACGGCGTGTGGATCGGCATCGCCGGGGCCTTCGCGGGCGGCATCGCGGTGAGCCGGCTCGGGCTCTACCCGGCGCTCCTCATCGGCGGCATCGCGGCCTCGGCCTCGAACCTGATGTTCGCCTGGCTGGCGCTCGCCGGCCACGACCTGCCGCTGCTCGTCGCCAGCATCAGTATCGACAACTTCGCCGGCGCCTTCGCGGGCACGGCGCTCATCGCCTACATGTCGAGCCTGACCTCGCCGGCCTTCGCGGCGACCCAGTACGCGCTGCTCTCCTCGCTCTACGCCCTGCCGGGCAAGTTCGTCGGCGGCCTCTCGGGATTCGCCGTCGAGGCCCTCGGCTACCCGACCTTCTTCGTGATGACCGCCGCCGTCGGCATCCCGGTGACCCTGCTCTGCCTCGGCCTGCGGATGCTGCCCGGCGAGGTGGAGCCGGCGGCGCCGGAGGAAGTCCCGGCCCGGGCCTGAGGGCCGGGACTTCATCGCGGAAGGCCGCTTCGCCCGGGTGCCCGCCCCTTGCGGAACCCGCCCCCGGCGCCCCAGCTTTAATCCCGGAGAGCTGTCGTCCGCGAGGGAGCGTCCGTGTCCGAGATCGTCGCCGCCGAGCCTGCCCCGTCCCCCGTCCCGGTCGGGACGCCGGGGCCGTTGAGCGCCGAGGACCGCGAGGCCCTGCGCAAGGCGGTGGCCGCGCTGGAGCGGCCGAGCCTCGCCGGCCGGCTGTCGGCCATGGCCGGCGCCCCCCTCGACCTCATCACCCGCGCCCTGCCGGCGCCAGTCATGGACGCGGTCGGCCACGCCACCGAGACGGCGATGCGCGGCGCGCTGCACGTGGCGCTCGCGACCCTGCCGAAGGCGGAAGCCGGACTGGCGGGCGGCGCGCTCGTGCCGCTCGGTCCCGACGTCTCGCCCTCCTGGCGCGGCCGGGCGATGGAGCTCCTCGAGCGCTTCCCCCCGGGCGACCGCGGCCACAAGGCGCTCGCGGCGGTCTCGGGCGCCATCGGGGGAGCCTTCGGCCTCTCCACGCTCGCGGTCGAGCTGCCGCTCTCCACCACCCTGATGCTGCGCTCGATCGCCGAGATCGCGCAGCGCGAGGGCGAGGACCTCGGCGATCCGGAGGCCGCGCTCGCCTGCATGCAGGTCTTCGCGCTCGGCGGCCGCGGCGCGACGGGAGGCGAGGGCACCGCCAACGCGGCCGAGAGCGGCTACTTCGCGGTCCGCGGCGCGCTCGCCAAGGCGATGTCGGAGGCGGCGCGCTACGCCGCCGGCCGCGGCGTCGTCGAGGAGAGCGCCCCGGCGCTGATGCGCTTCGCCGGCCAGGTCGGCGCCCGCTTCGGGGGCGTGGTGTCGCAGAAGCTCGCCGCCCAGGCGGTGCCGGTGCTCGGCGCCATCGGGGGCGCGGCCGTCAACACCGCCTTCATGGACCATTTCCAGGCCATCGCGCGGGGCCACTTCACCGTGCGGCGCCTGGAGCGCCGCTACGGCAAGGCGACGGTGCGGGAGGCCTACGAGGCCGAGCGGGCCTCCCTCGGGGCGGCTTGAGCCGCCCGTTCAGGCCCTGGGCGCGGGGTAGCGCCGCTTCAGGAGGGCGTAGACGAGGCGCGCGGTCTGCACCTCGCCGCCCTCCGGCCGGCCGGGCTTCGTGCCCGGGTTCCAGCCGTAGAGATCGAGGTGAACGTGCGCCTTGGCCGACCGTGCGAAGCGGCGCAGGAACAGGGCCGCCGTCACCGCTCCCGCGAAGGGGCCGCTCGAGACGTTGTTGAGGTCGGCGACCTTCGAGTCGAGCAGGGACCCGTAGGGCGCCCAGAGCGGCATGCGCCAGACCGGGTCGTTGACGGCGAGCCCCGTGGCGGCGAGGTCCGCGGCGAGCGCGTCGTCCTCGGTGAACAGGGCCGGGAGATCGGGGCCGAGCGCCACCCGGGCCGCGCCGGTCAGGGTGGCGAAGTCGAAGACCAGCTCGGGCGCCTCCTCGTCGGCGAGGGCGAGCGCGTCGGCGAGGATCAGGCGCCCCTCCGCGTCGGTGTTGCCGATCTCGACGGTGAGGCCCTGCCGGCTCGCCAGCACGTCGCCGGGGCGAAAGGCCTCGCCGGCCACCGCGTTCTCGACCGTCGGGATCAGCACCCGCAGGCGGAGGGGCAATCCGGCGCCCATCACCATCTCGGCCGCCGCCAGCGCCACCGCCGCGCCAGCCATGTCCTTCTTCATCATCAGCATCGCGGCGGCGGGCTTGAGGTCGAGGCCGCCGGTATCGAACACCACGCCCTTGCCGACGAGGGTCACGCGCGGCGCCCCCTCGTCGCCCCAGGCGATGTCGATCAGGCGCGGCGCCCGCGGCGAGGCCCGTCCGACCGCCGCGACGAGGGGAAAGCCCCGCTCCAGCGCGTCGCCCGCCACCACCGTGCAGGCGGCGCCGAAGCGCTCGGCGAGGCTGCGCGCCGCCGCCTCGATCTCCGCCGGGCCGAGGTCGTTCGCCGGGGTGTTGACGAGGTCGCGCCCGGCCGCGACGGCCCCCGCGATCCGCTCGATCTCCGCCGCGTCGACGCCGTCGGGCGCGACCAGCCGGGCCTTGGGGGCCGGCCGCTCGCGGTAGCGGCCGAAGCGGTAGCCCGAGAGGAGCCAGGCGAGCGCCGCGAGGGCGGGATCGCCCGGCAGGCCCTCCAGGCGGTAGGTTCCCTCGGGCAGGGACTCGGCCAGGCGCCCGAGCGCGAAGGGATCGGCCCGCTCGCCGGTCTCGACCCCGACCAGCACGGCGGAGAGCGCCCCGTCCGGCCCCGGCAGCAGCGCGACGCGACCGGGCTTGGCCTCGAACCCGGAGGACGCCGCGAAGGCGGCGGCGAGCGGCGGCAACGCCTCGGCGATCCGCGGCCAGGTCTCGGGTGCGACGCAGCGGATCGGGATGGCGGCGCCCTCGGTCGCCGGCAGGAGCGTGGTCACGCGGGGCATCCCTTCCTCACAACGCGCTCGGACAGGCCGGAGGGGGAGGCAAGTTGGAGCGGTTGTCAATCCTCGCGCACGGGTCCGCCGCGGGAACCCCGGCGGCCTTGCGGCGTCACCCCCGGGACGAGACCCGATCACCCGCGAAGGAACCGCCATGGCCGAGGACAGGAAGCCCATCAACCCGCTCGAGCGGCGCGAGACCATCGGCGTCGAGGACGGCAGCCGCCACGAGGGCGAGGCGGTGACCCCGAGCCGCCACGGCACCGGCACCGACCGCGGCGGCGCGAAGGCGACGGCGCCGGCCCCGAAGGCCACCCCGTCCGACACCCCGCAGCGTTAACGGTGGGTTAGGGTTAACGACCTATCACCACGGTCACGAGGGCCGTGGGAGCGGGTTGCCACATCCCAGGCCCGTCCCTGGAGTGGCCGATGCCCGCGACCGTCGAGACCCGTCCCGTCCGCTCGAACGCCCTGCGGCGGCTCGGCCTCACCGGGCTCGTCGCGCTGATGGCCTCGGGCTGCCTGTCGCGCCAGCCGCTCACCACCGGCTCGATCGACGCCAGCGCCCCCGCGACCACCGCCCGGCGCGACGTCGGGCGCCTGGCGGAACGCTACGAGAAGGATCCGTCCGACCTCGGCACGGCGATGGCCTACGCCCAGGCCCTGCGGGCGACCGACCAGGGCCCCCAGGCCGCGGCGGTGCTGCAGCAGGCGGCCCTGCGCAACCCGAAGAACCCGGCGGTGCTCGCCGCCTACGGCAAGAGCCTGGCCGAGATCGGCCGCTTCGGCGAGGCCGCGGAGGTGCTGCGCAACGCCCACTCGCCGGCCAATCCCGACTGGCGGGTGCTCTCGGCGCAGGGCGCGGTGGCCGACCAGATGGGCGACAACGCCCAGGCGCAGCGCTACTACGAGGCGGCGCTCAAGATCGTCCCGGGCGAGCCCTCGGTGATGTCGAATCTCGGCCTGTCCTACGCGCTCGCCAAGCGCCTGCCCGAGGCCGAGGCCACCTTGCGCCAGGCCAGCGCCGATCCCCGCGCCGACGGGCGGGTGCGCCAGAACCTCGCCCTGGTGCTCGGGCTGCAGGGTCGCTTCGGCGAGGCCGAGCAGGTTCTCACCCGCGATCTCGGCCCGGCGGAGGCGGCCCAGAACGTCGCCTCCCTGCGCGCCTTCGTGTCCCAGCCCAACGCCTGGAAGGCGATCCGCTCGGCCGAGAAGGCGGGCGGGGCCAAGGCCGCGCACCCGCAGGTCGCCGCCTCGGCGATGTGACCCCGCGATGCAACTTGTGATCCGGCCCTTCGGCCCGAGGATCACAGCGGTGCCCCCACCTCCGCCGACAGCCGCTCCGCGGCCTCGCGCAGCCGCCGCGCGACGGTGTCGGCCTGCGGGGCGGCTGCGCGAGGCCGGGCCCGACAGGGCGATCGCCCCGACCAGGCGCCGAAGACCGGCATCGCCAGGGAGGCGACGCCTTCGAGCCGGGGCCGGGGCCGGGCCTCCTCGGGCGTGGCGTTCGCACTCGCTCACGTCGTGTCGGTTCGGGGATCGCCTTGGCGGCGCGCGGCCCCGGCACCAACCGGCGCGGCGGGCGCGGCTGGGGACGGGCCGCGTTGCCGCGATCGTCCCGAGCCGCCATGATCCGCGCCGCGCCGGAGGAACGCCCGAGGAATGCCCGCGACGGGGCACCCGGCGGCCGGCGCCGGAGGAAGCCCTTGACCCGCGTGCTCTACGAACTCGCCGCCGCCGACCCTGAGCGGCGCTTCAGCCCGTTCTGCTGGCGCATCCGCCTCGCCCTGGAGCACAAGGGCCTGGCCTTCGAGGACCGGCCCTGGCGCTTCACGGACACGGCGGCGCTCGCCTTCTCGGGCTCCGACAAGGTGCCGGTGCTGGTCGAGGACAACCGTCCGATCGCGGAATCGTCGGTCATCGCCGCCCATCTCGAGGCGGCCCATCCGGACCGGCCGTCGCTGTTCGGCGGGCAGGCGGGGGCAGCGCTGACCCGGTTCCACGTCGCCTGGACCGACGGGGTGCTGCACCCGGCCCTGGTGCCGCTCCTCCTCCTCGACATCCACCGCCACCTCGCCGAACCCGACCAAGCCTATTTCAGGACGAGCCGCGAGGCCCGGTTCGGGAAGACGCTCGAGGCGGTCTGCCCCGATCCGGAGGCGCAGCTCGTCGCCTTCCGGCGCACCCTCTCGCCGGTCCGCGCCGTGCTGCGGGCCCAGTCCTACCTCGGCGGCGATGCCCCGCTCTACGCCGACCACGCGGTGATGGGCGCCTTCCTGTGGGCGCGCGGCGTCAGCGCGCTCGCGCTCCTCGAGCCCGACGACCCGGTCGAGGGCTGGCGCCGGC
Organism: Methylobacterium terrae; assembly: GCF_003173755.1. Lineage (NCBI taxonomy): Bacteria > Pseudomonadati > Pseudomonadota > Alphaproteobacteria > Hyphomicrobiales > Methylobacteriaceae > Methylobacterium > Methylobacterium terrae. The sequence goes on along the minus strand of NZ_CP029553.1, from coordinate 3,591,334 downwards.
GGATGCTGGAGCGGCTGGGGGAGGGGTCCCGGGCACTGACCTCCGGCTGACGCGCGCCCGCGCAACTCCCCTGTGGACCCCGGGCGGCGACGCGGATCGGGACCGCCGGAGCCGTGTTACGAGTCGGGCCATCGCAGGGAGCCGAGATGACGATCAGCGTCGAGATGGGAGTGGCGAGCGGCGGCCGGCCGGCCGCCCTCGACCTGGAGGAGCTGCTGGCGACGCGCCTCCTCGTCCAGGGCAACTCCGGCTCGGGCAAGTCGCACCTCCTGCGCCGCCTCCTGGAGCAGAGCGCGCCGCACGTGCAGCAGGTGGTGATCGACCCCGAGGGCGACTTCGTCACCCTGGCCGATGCCCACGGCCACGTGGTGGTGGAGGGCGACCACGGCGAGGCCGACCTGCAGCGCATCGCCGCCCGGGTGCGGGCGCACCGGGTCTCGGTGGTGCTGACGCTCGAGAGCCTCGACGTCGAGGCGCAGATGCGCGCCGCCGCGGCCTTCCTCGGCGGCCTGTTCGAGGCCGAGCGCGACCACTGGTACCCGGTGCTGGTGGTGGTCGACGAGGCGCAGCTCTTCGCGCCGGCCGCCGCCGGCGAGGTCTCGGACGAGGCCCGCAAGGCGTCGCTCGGCGCGATGACCAACCTGATGTGCCGCGGCCGCAAGCGCGGGCTCGCCGGCATCATCGCGACGCAGCGCCTCGCCAAGCTCGCCAAGAACGTCGCGGCGGAAGCGTCGAACTTCCTGATGGGCCGCACCTTCCTCGACATCGACATGGCCCGCGCCGCCGACCTGCTCGGCCTCGAGCGCCGCCAGGCCGAGAGCTTTCGCGATCTCGAGCGCGGCCACTTCATCGCGCTGGGGCCCGCCCTGTCGAAGCGCCCGCTGCCGATCGCCATCGGGCCGGTTTCGACCTCGGCGCGCTCGTCGAGCCCCAAGCTCGTGCCGCTGCCGAGCCCGGCCGCCGGCGACGATCTTCGCGAGCTGATCCTGACGCCCGCCGAGAACGAGCCGGTCTGGACCCCCGCCCCCCGCCCGGCGCCTACGCCGCGGGCGACGCCGACCGACCTGCTGCAGCAGCTCGCCCAGTACCGCCCGCCGGAGCCGGTCGAGGTGGCCCCGAGCATGACCGACGCGGAGCGGGACGCGGCCCTGTCGGACATCCTGCGCGAGATCGCCGCCGACCCGGATGGCGCCCACCACCCGATCGCGGTGCTCTACCAGGACTTCCTGGTGCGCTGCCGGATGCGCCGGCTGCCGGGCGAACCCCTCGATCTCGGCCGCTTCCGCCGGCGGCTCGCCATCGCGCGGGCCGGCGTCGACGGCGAGGCGGCCGACGGCGACGAGGCGGAGGCCGTGACGGCGGCCTGCGCCAGCCTGCCGGAGGAGGTCCAGGGCCTGTTCCTGCTGCTGGCGCGCGCCGCCCGCGCCGGGGCGCCGTGCCCCTCCGACGACGCGCTCGCCCGCGCCATCGGCTCGCGCTCGCCCGGCCGGGCGCGGCGTCTGCTGGCCTACGTCGAGAGCCGCGGGGCTGCCGTGTGCCGCACCGATTTTCGCGGCAACCGCGTCGTCGCCCTGCCGGGCCTCGGCTGCGAGACGGCGCCTGGCAACCCGAAGGGCGCGGCGGAGGAGCCCGCCGGGCTGTTCGCGGCCGAGTAGGGGATAGTCAGACCCGGGCGGCGACCTGCAGGCCAGCGGGCACCAGGTCGCGCCGGTGCGCGTAGGCCAGGCCGGCGAGCAGCCCGAGCAGGACCAGGGCGGGGACCGCCATCGCCGGCGGATCGCCGGCCCGCAGGTGGCTGACGACCGCCCCGACCATGATGACGGCGAGTAGCAGCGCGCCGTGGGCCCTGGTGCCGCGGCCCCACAGCAGGGCCGCGCCGAGCGCCTGGGCGGCGCCGACCCCGTACATGAACCACAGCGGGTAGCCGAAGCGCGCGAAGCCCTCGACCTCGAAGGGGAGGGCGGCGAACTTCATGCCGGCCGCCGCCAGGAACACGGCCGTGAGCAGGCCGCGCAGCAGGAGGCCGAGGCGCGGCCCGATCGTCGTCGATGTCATGGTGTCTCGTCCCCGCTCGCGTCGTATCGGCCGTCCGGCCGGGGCGCCCTGGTAGCGGCGGGGGATTGCGTCGTGATTGCGTGCCGCGTTTCGTCGGCGCCTCAGGGCCTGGCGCCCTGGCTCCCGGCCCGCTCGTCCCGGCCGTACAGGATCCGGCGGAAGCTGTCGCAGAGATGGGCTTCCGGCGGCGTCTCGACGACGTCCATCCCCGGGCCGGTCGGATCGGCCGCCGCGGCGAGCTGCTGGGCCGCGAAGGTCGCGCCCGGCCGCCCGGTCATCAGCTCCTCCACCCGGTCGAGCAGCGCGGCGACCCGAGCCTCCGGCAGGAGTCCCGCGCCGTGCAGCGCCCGGACCAGTTCGGTCGTCAGCGCCTCGAGGGCGATCAGCCGGTCTTCCGCTTCCTGTGCACCCATGACGGTCCGCCCGCTCGGTTGGCTCCCGATCCAGAGAAGCAGGGAGGTGCGAACCTCTTCCCAATCGATTCGCTCGAATTCGATGCGATGCGGGGCTGTCCCGCGCAGTCCGGAAGGCCGACCGCGCGACGATCCGTCGGTGCCGATGCAAGCGGCATCATGCACCGGACATTAAGCCTCCCGGGCGATGGTGATCGGGGCACGGCCCGCGGCCTTGCGACCCGGCGGGGCCCGGGCAATGCTGCTGTTACGTGTCGGTGAGATCGTGGCGGACTCGTTGAAGTTGCATCTCCAGCCTGAACCGGACGCCAGGCCGATCCAGATCCGGGTCGGTGGACGCTACATGCTGCCGGGCGGGGTGGAGCATGCCTGCGAGACCCGCAGCCTCTCCCTCGAGACGATCGAGGTGCTGGCCCCGGAGAGCGGCCTCCTGGGCGACCCGGTCACGCTCTACCTCGACGAAGTCGGGCCGGTATCCGGCGCCATCCGGGCCGTCTCGCCGGACGGCTTCACCCTCACGGTGGATGTCGGCCCCGAGCGGCGGGCCCGCTTCGCCGCGCGCCTCGACTGGCTCGCCGACCAGGCGAGCGGGCGCACCGACCAGCGCAGCGACCCGCGGATCGTGCCGACGCAGCGCGCGGTCGAGGTGCGCCGCGCCGACGGCCGGGTGCTCGCCGGGACGGTCATGGACCTGTCGATGACCGGTGCGGCCATCGCGGTGACCGAGGTCCCGCCGGTGGGCGAGGCGGTGACCATCGGCAAGCGCCGCGCCACGGTGGTCCGCCATCTCCAGAACGGCTTCGCCGTCACCTTCCGGCTGCCGTTCCGGCCCGAGACCTTCGGGCTGCACATCGTGCTCTGACCGGTCCTTACATCCCGGGCGGAAAGAACGCGCATCCGGACAGAAGAAAGCCGCCCTCGCGGGCGGCCCGAAGTCTTGGAGGAAAGTCTTGGAGGAAATTCCTGGAGGAACGCCCGTCAGGGCCTCCCCCGTATGCCCGCGAACGGACCGGGACGGGGTGCGCGGGCGCACACGACGCGCGGGGACCGGCGCAGGATGGCGGATCGCGCCCGATCCGGCCGGGCGCTGCGGAAAATTTTCCTTCGACAACGGCCGAGGTACGAAGAGTACAACCGTTGCGGCGCACGAAAATTTAATCCGCTCGCGGTGAGATCATGCTCGGGTTTCACGACGGCGGCGAGCGCCTGGGGGACGAGCGGATGCGCGGCTATGAGCGAACCAGCGGGATCGACCGGCTCGACCGCGGCATGAACCGGGGTCAGGAACGGGACTACGACCGCGGCGACATCCGCATCGTCGTGTCGGCCGCGCCGACCGAGTACAAGAAGGAGCGCGCCTCCTCGTACCTGCCGTGGCCGGTGAAGCTGGTCCTGAGGCTGGGCCTGTTCGTCCTGGCGATCGTGTCGGTCTTCGTCCTGCCGAACTACGTCGATTGCCGCAACCAGCACTCGTCCGGGATGTTTTACCACGGCATGACCGTCTCGGCCTGCACGCGCCAGAACGTCTACGGCCAGATCGGCGACACGCAGCGACGGTTCGAGAACATCGCCCGCGCCATCGGGGCGCATTGAAGCCGGCCCGCGCCGACGGGACAGGTCGGGAATCTGTCGGGTCAAGCCCTGACAGAAGGCGTGGACGGGCACGGGGCGTTGCGCCGCGGAGCCTGTCTCGCCGGGAGGATTTGTCTTAGTTAAGGGCCGTCCCTTCCGGAACGAGGACGAGGCCCCGATGTTCCCAGACGTGAAGCTTCACATCGCCGGCGAGTGGCGCGCAGGCAGCGCCGGCCAGACGATCCCGATCCTCAACCCGGCCACCGGCGAGACCCTGAGCCAGCTCGCCGTCGCGACCCGCCAGGACCTCGACCAGGCCCTGGAGGCGGCGGATCGCGGCTTCAAGGCCTGGCGCAAGGTCTCGGCCTTCGAGCGCAGCAAGGTGCTGCGCAAGGCCGCCAACCTGATGCGCGAGCGCGTCGACGCGATCGCCCGGATCATGACCCTCGAGCAGGGCAAGCCGCTGGCGGAAGCCAAGATGGAGGTGCTCGGCGGCGCCGACACCATGGACTGGTTCGCCGAGGAGGGCCGGCGCGCCTACGGCCGGGTGATCCCGCCCCGCGCCGAGGGCGTGATGCAGCTCGTCATCCGCGAGCCGGTCGGGCCGGTCGCGGCCTTCACGCCCTGGAACTTCCCGATCAACCAGGCGGTGCGCAAGGTCTCGGCGGCGCTCTGCACCGGCTGCTCGGTGATCCTCAAGGGCCCCGAGGATACGCCTGCGAGCTGCACCGCCCTGATCCAGGCCCTGCTCGACGCCGGCGTGCCGGGCGACGTGCTCGGCCTCGTCTACGGCGATCCGGCCGAGATCTCGTCCTACCTGATCCCGCACCCGGTGATCCGCAAGGTGACCTTCACGGGCTCGACGGCGATCGGCAAGGAGCTCGCCGCGCTCGCCGGCAAGCACATGAAGCGCGCCACGATGGAGCTCGGCGGCCACGCCCCGGCGATCGTGTTCCGCGACGCCGACGTGCAGAAGGCGGTGCAGGTGCTCGGCGCCAACAAGTACCGCAACGCCGGCCAGGTCTGCGTCGCACCGACCCGCTTCCTCGTCCACGACTCGGTGTTCGACGCCTTCGTCGACGGCTTCGTCGGGCTCTCCCGCGACCTCAAGGTCGGCAACGGCCTGGAGGAGGGGGTGAAGATGGGCCCGCTCGCCCATGGCCGCCGCATCGAGGCGATGGAGGGCTTCGTCGCCGACGCCGAGCAGAAGGGCGCGCAGTTGCGCACCGGCGGCAAGCGCATCGGCAACCAGGGCAACTTCTTCGAGCCGACGGTCTTCACCGACCTGCCGCTCGACTCCCGGATCATGAACGAGGAGCCGTTCGGGCCGATCGCCGCGATCCAGCGCTTCTCGGACGACGAGGAGGCCTTCACGGAGGCCAACCGCCTGCCCTACGGGCTGGCCGCCTACGCCTATACCCGCTCGGCCGAGACCGCCACCAAGCTCGCCACGCGGGTGGAGAGCGGCATGATGTCGATCAACCACCACGGCATCGCCCTGCCGGAGACGCCCTTCGGCGGCGTGAAGGATTCGGGCTACGGCAGCGAGGGCGGCTCGGAGGCGATCGAGGCCTACCTCAACACCAAGTTCGTCACCCAGGCGGGCTTCTGAACCGGGGAGGGGGCTGCCCAAGCGGCCCCCTTCGCTGGCCCCTTCGCAGCCCCCTCTTCCGCCGGCGAAATAGGGGTTGCCAAGCCAGGGCGAACCCCTTAGATCCCACCTCCACCGGCGGGGCGCACCGCTCCCCCCGGTCAGGCGCCCGTAGCTCAGCTGGATAGAGCACCAGACTACGAATCTGGGGGTCAGAGGTTCGAATCCTTTCGGGCGCGCCATTCACTCGATGGACTACCACGTGACGGCCGGCTTGCCGGACCGCACGAACATCGCGAAGATCCCATCTTCGCCAGGGCGCCCGTAGCTCAGCTGGATAGAGCACCAGACTACGAATCTGGGGGTCAGAGGTTCGAATCCTTTCGGGCGCGCCATTTCTCTCCCTGTCACTGTCGACGAGCATGACGTCGGGCGCGAACCGCGTCGATCGACCGGTGACGCTCGCCCCGCAGCAGAGCGCTCCTCCCGGCGTGAACCGACGCTGAGGAACCCCGTCGAGCGTCCGGCGTGACCGCGCCCCGGCGGCTGCTCGCCGCGATGCGCGCGGGACGGAATCCGCTCCCCGTCGATCACCGGTCGGAATGCCATGCTTCACCGGTCGCGATCATCCATCCTCGTCTTCAACGACGCCGCGCGAAGACGCGCGCGACGATCCATCCGTTCCGTGATCGTCGCTTCGCCGCCAATTCTCGCCGGAATTCTGATCGTTATTCAGGATTTAACCCTGTTCGACGATCGCGAACGAGCCGACTTGACTACAGCCGAGAGGATATTCCCACGTCCCGGCCTCGGAGAGACTATCGCTCGGGACCGCCGCGTTTACCTGCGACTCAGGTTTTCATGAGAATTTGCATGGGACGGCCGGCGTTGATGGCGGAGTTTGTTCGTGCGTTGCTTGAAGCTCCTGCTGCTGTCCGGTCTTCTCTGCGCACCGCCGGCCCTGGCGGACGAATGCCGGCCCGGGGCGCTCGGCACATCCCGCGTCCTCGAGGTGCCGTTCTCCGCGGGACCGGTCGGCAAGGCGAGCTACGGGCGCACCCTGCCGCTCGAGCGCGGCGAGGTGGTGCTGACCTTCGATGACGGGCCGCTGCCCCGGCGCACCCCCGCGGTCCTCGACGCGCTCAGGGCGGAATGCGTGAAGGCGACGTTCTTCGTCGTCGGCAGCATGGTGGCGCAGTTTCCCGACATCCTGCGCCGGACCGCCGCCGAGGGCCACACGATCGCGACCCACACCTGGTCGCACCGCTACCTCGACCGCGTCCGCAGCGCCGAGGTGCGGCGCGACCAGATCAACGGCGGCCTCGAGGCCGCCCGCGCCGTCCTCACCGACGACGAGCCGGCCCTGTCGCCGTTCTTCCGGTTCCCCGGCCTCGGGCACAGCCCCGCCCTCGATGCCTACGCCGCCGCGCAGCGGCTGGTGCCGATCAGCATCGACGTCGACGGCGACGACTGGAAGAGGATCACCCCGGCGGCGGTGCTCGACCGGGTGCTCAGGCGCCTCGACGCGACGGGGCGCGGGATCATCCTGCTCCACGACATCCAGCCCCGGACCGTGGCGATCCTGCCGGAATTGCTGCGACAGCTGAAGGCGCGCCGCTACCGCGTCGTCCACATGGTGCCGGGGCGCGCCGACACGCGGGCGGCGCTCGCGGCCCTCGACGCCCCGCGATCCGGGCCGATGCGCGTCGCCCTCGACCGGCTCGGCGCCCGCATGGCGGTCCAACTCGCCGCCCGCCCGCCGGCTCCCGGCCCCGGAGCAGGCGGCGTCGCCGACGAGGCGCCGCTCTTCCTGCGCGCGGGCCTGTTCGAGGAGGCGGAGGCGCCGCCCGCCGCAGCCCCCGCGCCGCGGGAGCAGACCCGGACGCCCGAGGCGGTGCGCGTCGCGGTGATCGCCGACACGGGCCCGGGCCCCGCGCCGCGGGGCGGCTGGAGCGGGTTCGTGGTGGTCGGCGCGGTCCCGTCCTCCGCCGGCTTCCGCCCCGTCGCCGCGGCCGCGGCCACGAGCGCGCGATGAGCCCCGCTTCCCCGACCCCGATCCCTGCCCGGAAAGCCTCCACGATGCGACGCCTCGGCCGGTTCCTGCCCGCACTCCTGCTCTGCGGCGCCGGCCACGCGGCGCTCGTCGGCGCCGCGCAGGCGATGAACGCCGACGAATCGCCGACCGGCTGGTGGGCGCCGAGCTTGCGCGACTGCGCCGACCCGGCGAGCCCGCGGGTGTTCGAGATCCGCCTGAGGCCCGCCGCCGAGGCGCGGCTCGAGGCGCACGACCTGCGCTGCCGGATCGACCGGGTCTCCGACACGGCGATCGGCTACCGGCTCCACATGCGCTGCTACCACTCGGCCGAGGACCTGCGGGCCGATGCCCGCGCGCAGGCCCGCCAGATCGTCGTCGACGCGATCGGGCCGGTGACGATGCGGGCGGACGGGCAGCGGGTGTATCGCTGCCGCTCCCGCCCCGCCGCCTCCGCTGCGGCTCCCGCGGCCATCGCCGCGGGCGAGGCCCCGGCGACGGTGCCGGCCCTGCCGCTGCCGGACGCGCCGATGCGCCTCGCCGCGCTCCCGTCCGGGGCGCCGCCCGTTGCGCCCGCGCCAGGCCCCGGGGCGAGTCCTGCCCTCGCGGCGATTCCTGCCCTCGCGGCGAATCCTGCCCCTGCGGCGAGTCCCGTTCCCCTCCCGGGTCTCGCAGCGGTGCCGGGTCCCGCCCTCGTGCCGGGTCTCGCCGCCCCACCGGATCCGGCGCCCGACGCGCCGACGCGCATGGCGGCGCTTCCTGCCGAGCCGCTGCCGGCCTCACCCGCGCCGGCCCCCATCGCTCCGAGCCCCCCGCCCGTCGGCCTCGCGGTGCGGCGCGGCAAGGTCGTCGGCTATCCGGGGGCGCAGGCGCCCGGCACCATCGTGGTCGATACCGCGGCGCGCCTCCTCTACCTCGTGCGCGGCGACGGCACGGCGGTCCGCTACCGGGTGGCGGTCGGTCGCCCCGGCACGACCTGGAAGGGCACCGAGACGGTCACCGCCAAGCAGGAATGGCCGCAATGGACGCCGACGCCCGAGATGCGGCGCAGCCGGCCCGGCCTGCCGCGCCACGTCGCCGGGGGCCCGCGCAACCCGCTCGGCGCCCGGGCGCTCTATCTCGGCTCCTCGCTCTACCGCATCCACGGCACGACCGACCCGACCTCGATCGGCCGCGCCGCTTCCGCCGGCTGCTTCCGGATGCTGAACGAGGACGTGATCGAGCTCTACCGCTTCGTCCCGGTCGGCACGAAGGTCCAGGTGATATGAGACAGAGGTGAACTGAGAGCCTGTTCGACAGACTCGTCGGTATCGAATTCTCCTGGCCGTTCCGGGGCCGCGCAGCGGAACCCGGGACCCACAACCGCTGGATCCAGGATCGAGCGGGACGGTCTTCGCTGATTTCTTCGATCAGCGATTATGGATCCCGGGTTCTCGCTTTCGGCGAGATCCCTGGACGACGCAGAGAGTTGTCGACGTGCGCGCCGGACCAACCGGCCCCTCCCATCGAACGGACCCTGAAACGGGAGACGACGCGGCCGCACCCGGAACGATCATGCGCCCGGTCGATTGCCTCGGCGGAGACGCCCGTTCCCGCAGGAGGCACCGATGGCCGACGATCCGTCACGAGACACGCGACGCGAGACCAAGATCTCGAACGGTCCCAACGCCCGCCCGCGCGACGAGACCATCGCCCAGACCGGCCCGGGGCTGCCGAACGACAGCAGCGCTCCGGTCGAGATCGACGAGGAGGAGGCCCGGCGCATCGAGGACAGGATCCGCGCGTCCTGAGGGGGACCTCCGTCCCCTAGGCCGGCCGCCAGGGCCCGAGCCGGGCGATGTCGCGCTCCCGCCGCTCCAGCCACCATCCGGCCTGCTCCGGCCAGGTCTCGAAGCCGGGTTCCGGCGCCCCGTCGAGGGTCCGGCTCGCCCGCACCGTCCAGTTCGGATCGGCCAGCGCCTCGCGCCCGACCGCGACGAGGTCGGCGCGGCCCTCGGCCACGATGGCCTCCGCCTGGTGCGGATCGACGATCAGGCCGACCGCCATGGCGGAGAGCCCCGTCTCGCGCTTCACGGCCTCGGCGAAGCCGACCTGGAAGCCGTAGTCGCGCCGGATCCGCGCGGCGGTGGCCGAGCCGGCGAGCCCGCCCGACGAGCAGTCGAGCACGTCGACGCCGAGGGCGCGCAGCTCGCCCGCGAAGGCGAGGGTGTCCTCGAGGGTGAGGCCGCCCTCGAGCCCGTCCACCGCCGAGACCCGCACGAAGAGCGGCTTTGCCGAGGGCCAGGCCTCCCGCAGCGCCCGGGCGACCGCCAGCGGGAACCGCATCCGCCCGGCGCGGTCGCCCCCGAAGGCGTCCTCGCGCCGGTTGGTGAGCGGCGACAGGAAGGTGTGGAGCAGGTAGCCGTGGGCGGCGTGGAGCTCGATCACGTCGAAGCCCGCCGCGTCCGCTCGGCCGGCCGCCGCCACGAAGGCGGCGGTGAGCCCGTCGAGGTCGGCCGGCGACAGCTCCGCCGGCATCAGCCAGCCCTCGTCGAGGGGGATCGCGCTCGGAGCCACGATCGGCCACGGCGCCTCGCCGCGGGCGACCTCGTCGGCCGAGAGCGGGCCGTTGCCCTCCCAGGGGCGCTGCATGCTGGCCTTGCGGCCGGCATGGGCGAGTTGCACCCCGGCCGCCGCCCCTTGCGCCTTGAGGAAGCCCGCGACCCGGGCGAGCGCCTCGCCGTGCGCGTCCGACCAGATCCCGAGATCGCCGTGGGTGATGCGCCCCTCCGGCACGACCGCGGTCGCCTCCAGGATCACCAGCCCGGCGCCGCCCAGCGCGAAGCGGCCGTAATGGACGAGGTGATAGTCGCCGGCGATCCCCCTTTCCGCCGAGTACTGGCACATCGGCGGGACCACGACGCGGTTGCGGAGCCGCACCTCGCGGAGCGAGAGGGGCGTGAAGAGCTGCGCGGTCATCCGGTCCTCATACGGTGGCGATCGGCGTCGTCGGCGAGCCGACCGCGCCCGGCAGCCGCAGGGGCGGCGCGGTGAGGAGGAAGCGGTGGCGCCCGTTCGCCCGCAGCCAGGTGGCCAGCGGCGTGAGGTGCCACAGCTCGCCGAGATTGACCCCGAGGCGGAACAGGCAGTGCTCGTGCAGCGGCAGGGTGGCGCAGCACCCGTCCCCCGGCAGGGCCGGGTGGACCTCGACGGCGTAGTTGTCGGCGATGAGGGCGACCAGTCCCGAATCGGTGATCCAGTTCAGGAGCCTGCGGTCGCGCCCGTCGAGCCCGGCGCAGAGCTCGTGGACCACGGCCGGATCGGGGTTGCGGTTCATGCCGAGCAGCCGCTCGGAGAAGCCCGTATGGAGGCAGACCATGTCGCCGGGCTCGACCGTGACGCCGTCGGCGTCGAGGATCTGTCGCAACTGATCGTAGCCGACCGCCACCCGGGCGTCGCCGAGATGGGCGTGGAGGTCGATCATGACGCCGCGGCCCTGCATGCCGCGCTCGGCCAGCCGCTCGATGCCCAGCGCCTGGGCGCGGGAGGGCGCGCCCGCCTCCTCGGGGGTCGCCGGGCCGGTGATGTCGGAGCCGGCCCGGAAGCCGTTGTAGTAGACCGGGCGCGGGGTGCCGTCGCCCTCGACGTCGAACAGCGAGCCGACATGGGCGAGGCTGTCCCACTGCGTCGAGTATTGCAGGTGCAGCACCGCCAGGTCGTCGCTGATGACGTCGGTGGCGTCCGGCACCTCCTCGCAGACCGGAAAGTTCATGTTGGGCCGGCCGCTCGCCCGCACGGTCGGGCGGATCTGCGGCGGGTGACGACGGGGGTTCAGCACGTTGCCGCCCGGAAAGTCGAGGGGCAGGCTGAGGCAGAAGGTCAGGCCCTCCCGCACCTCGGCCGCGCCCTGGCGCACCTTCTCGGGGGTCAGGAGGTTGAGCCGGCCGAGCTCGTCGTCGGGGCCGAAATCGCCCCAGGTCGAGCCCTCCGGGCGGCGGCGCCAGCGCATCGTCATGGTCGTTGCCCTCGCTGCTGAGGCCGCGCGGGCGTTCCGCCGCCCGCGCGGCGGCGCACGATCGCGCGCGCCGACCGTCCGGAGCCGGTCGGTGATCCGGCCGTCGGGGTCATTTCTTCACCAGGGGGCAGCGGGAGGCCGAGAGCGGCTGGAACGCCTGCTCGCCCGGCACCGTGGCGACGAGCCGGTACAGGTCCCAGGGCCCCTTCGACTCCTCCGGCTTCTTGACCTCGAACAGGTACATGTCGTGGACCATGCGGCCGTCCTCCCGGATGCGCCCGCCCCGCGCGTAGAAGTCGTCGACGGGCGTCTCGCGCATCGCCTTCATCACGGGCGCGGTCTCGTCGGTGCCGGCCTTCGCCACCGCCTTCAGGTAGTGCGTCACCGTCGAGTAGACGCCGGCCTGGGACATGTTCGGCATCTTGCCGACGCGCTCGAAGTAGCGCTTCGACCAGGCGCGGGTCTCGTCGTTGAGGTCCCAGTAGAACCCTTCCGTGAGCAGCATGCCCTGCGTCGCCTTCAGGCCCAAGCTGTGCACGTCGCTGATGTAGACCAGCAGCCCCGCGAGCTTCTGGCCTCCCTGCGTCAGGCCGAACTCGGCGGCCTGCTTGATCGCGTTGGTGGTGTCGGCCCCCGCATTGGCGAGCCCGACGACCTTGGCGCCCGACCCCTGCGCCTGGAGCAGGAAGGACGAGAAGTCGGCGGTGTTGAGCGGCACCCGGACGCCGCCCAGCACCTTGCCGCCATTGGCCTTCACCACCGCGCCGGCATCGCGCTCGAGGTCCTGGCCGAAGGCGTAGTCGGCGGTGACGAAGTACCACGAATCGCCTCCCGCCCTGACGGTCGCGAGGGCCGTGGAGTTGGCGAGCGCGTAGGTGTCGTAGGCCCAGTGCACCGAGACCGGGGAGCAGGCCTCGTTGGTGAGCCGCACCGCGCCGGGGCCGTTGAACACGATCACCTTGTTCTTGGCCTTGGCGATGTCGGCGGCGGCGAGCGCGGTGGCGGAGGCCGCGACGTCGAGGATCGCATCGACCTTGGCCGTGTCGAACCAGGCCCGGGCGGTGGCCGCCGCGACGTCGGGCTTGTTCTGGTGGTCGGCGACCACGACCTCGACGGGGGCGCCGAGCACCTTGCCGCCGAAATCCTCCACCGCCATGCGGGCGGCCGCGGCGCTGCCGGGCCCGGTCACGTCGGCGTAGGGCCCCGACATGTCGAGCAGGAAGCCGAGGCGCACCACGCCGTTGGAGATCCTTTGCCCGTCGGAGATCGTTTGGGGGCCCGCGGCCGGCATCGGCTGCGCGCGCGCAATCCCCTGCCAGGCCATGCCAGGCAATACGGCGGCCAGCGCCGCCGCCAGAAGCGTTGTCCTCACCCGGTCCGTCCTTCGTCGAAGACGTTCGTTCGCGCGGTACGCCGTCGAGGGCGCCCGGGTGCATGGTCCGGACAAGGGGACCCGGTTGTCAACTGCGGGAGAAGCGGGGCGGCGCTGAAAAACCGGTATGACCCCGCCCCGCGGATCTCAGGCCGCCGGTCCCGCGCCCTCGGCCGTTCCGAGCCAGGGCTGGGCGTTGACGGTCCCGATCCGCCAGCCGGTGCCGTCCGGGCCGTCGTAGTGGTCGAGGCGGGTGAGCGAGCAGTTCTCGATCGCGAAGGCGAGGCCGCCCTGGGGGGCGAGGTTCAGGGCGAGCGCGATCGCCGCCCGGATCGTACCGCCATGCGCCACCGCGACGATGTCGCGGCCGCGATGCTCGGCGGTGAGTTCGGCGATCGCGGCGTTCACCCGGCCGCACAGTTCCGAGAAGCTCTCGCCGCCCGGCGGGCGCTCGTCGGCGGGGGCGAACCAGTAGCTCGCGGCGAGCGGCTGGCGCTCGGCGAAGAAGCGGGTCCGGTCCTGGCCCTGCCAGTCGCCGAGATCCTGCTCGGCGAGGGCCGGCAGGGCGGTGAGGCGCGGCCCCGCGCCGTCGACCGTGAAGTCCCCGGCCTGCCAGAGCGCCTCGGCGGTCTGGCGGGTGCGGCCGAGATGGCTCGCGACCCAGACCGCGCCGCGGGGCAGCACCGGGGCGAGGCTGGAGAAGACGTGCGCGTCGCCGCAATCGCACGCGATGTCGCTGCCGCCGTAGATGCGGCCGCCGTCGCCCCGCACGGGGGCGTGGCGCACCCACCACCAGCGGGTGCGGACGAACGGGGAGGGGGTGGCGGTGCTCATGACCCGTCATACCGCGAATTGCCAGGCCGGCGAACTCTCCGCATAGGTGCGGCATGTGGAGGACGGACCGGATGGACGCGGCGGACGACGGCATGATCTACGGGGCGGACATCCCGTTCGCCCGGCTCTGCGGCATCGAGGCGCTGGAGGTCGTCGAGGGGCGCACGCGCCTGCGCCTGGCGCTCGGGCCGCAGCACGGCAACAACCTCGGCATCGCCCATGGCGGCATCCTGTGCACGCTCCTCGACATCGCCATGGGGACGGTGGCCCGGCTCACCGCCGGCCGGCCGGTGGTGACCCTCGACATGCAGACCCGCTTCCTCTCGCCGGGCCACGGCGTGCTCCTCGCCGAGGGGCGGGTGGCGCGGGCCGGCCAGTCGATCCTGTTCTGCGACGCCGAGATCCGCGACGAGGCCGGGCGGGTGGTGGCGACCGCGACGGGGGTGTTCAAGCCGGTCGGCGCCAAGGGTTAGACGACGGGGTCGGGGGCGTCGCGAAGGTTTCCGGCGTGTTGCGGGTTCCCGTCGCGCCCCCGGGAGCCATCTTCGGGGAGGCAGGTCAGGCCTGCCAGCCGGAAGGGCCCCGATGACGCGTTCCCTCACCCCCCGCGCCGCCCCCGGCGGCGTGATCGAGACCGACGTCTCGGCCCGGCTCGACCGGCTGCCGTGGGGCCGGTTCCACACCCTGGTGGTGCTCGCGCTCGGGATCACCTGGGTGCTCGACGGGCTCGAGGTGACGCTGGCGGGCGCGCTCGCCGGCGCCCTCAAGGCGAGCCCGACGCTCCGGTTCTCCAACGCCGAGATCGGCCTTGCCACGTCGAGCTACCTCGCCGGGGCGGTGCTGGGGGCGGTCGGCTTCGGCTGGCTCACCGACCGGCTCGGGCGCAAGAAGCTCTTCTTCATCACGCTCGCGGTCTACCTCGCGGCCACCGCCGCCACCGGCCTGTCCTGGAACCTGTGGAGCTTCTGCCTCTTCCGCTTCCTCACCGGCGCGGGCATCGGCGGCGAGTACACGGCGATCAACTCGACGATCCAGGAGCTGATCCCGGCGAGGGCGCGCGGCTGGACCGACCTCGTCATCAACGGCAGCTTCTGGCTCGGCGCGGTGCTCGGCGCCGGCACCTCGCTGATCGTGCTCGACCCGGCCCTGTTCGGGCCGGATACGGGCTGGCGCGTCGCCTTCGGCCTCGGCGCGTTCCTCGGGCTGATCATCCTGTTCCTGCGCACCTGGATCCCCGAGAGCCCGCGCTGGCTGATGACCCACGGGCGGCACGAGGAGGCCGAGGCGCTGGTCGCCGGGATCGAGGCGCGCTTTCGCGCCGAGGGGCACGCCCTGACGCAGGGCCCGTTCCCGAAGGCGCGCCTGCGCCAGCGCACCCACACCCCGCTCTCCGAGGTGTTCTCCGCGCTCAAGACCTACCGGCAGCGGGCCTGGGTGGGTCTCGCCCTGATGTCGGCCCAGGCCTTCTTCTACAACGCGATCTTCTTCACCTACGCGCTGATCCTGATCGACTTCTACCAGGTGCCGGCGGACGGGGTCGGCTGGTACATCCTGCCCTTCGCGGCCGGCAACTTCCTGGGGCCGGTGCTGCTCGGGCGGCTGTTCGACACGCTCGGTCGCAAGCCGATGATCGCCCTCACCTACGGGATGTCGGGCGTGCTGCTGGCGCTCAGCGGGCTCGCCTTCCAGCAGGAGCTCGTCACCGCGACGACCCTGACGCTCTGCTGGATGGCGGTGTTCTTCTTCGCCTCCGCGGCGGCGAGCTCGGCCTACCTCACCGTGAGCGAGGTGTTTCCCCTCGAGATCCGGGCGCTCGCCATCGCGCTGTTCTACGCCGTCGGCACCTCGGTCGGGGCGGTGGGGCCGGCCCTGTTCGGCGTGCTGATCGAGGGGCACTCGCGGACCGCGATCCTCGGCGGCTACCTGCTCGCCTCCGTGCTGATGATCGCGGCCGGCGCGGTGGCCGGCATCTGGGGGGTTGCGGCGGAGCGCAAGTCGCTGGAGGACGTGGCAAAGCCGCTGGCGGCGGAGGAGTAGGGGTCCGGCCCGACCGCGCACGGCCCTCGCCGCGTTCGGGCCGGCATGCGGAGCGATGCCCGTTCCTGTCGCGGCGGGGTCCGTGACGATGCCGGCGATCCGTGCCGACGCGTACGGGACGGCTCACGCTCGAGCGCCTCAAACTATTCTACTCATGAAGTCGCACTGGCGCCGCGTGGCGAAAGCCGGCATCGTCATCTCCTGCCCAATCGAATGGCACGACAAGCAATCATCGAGAGGAAAGACGTTTCGAAAAATTCTATACGCCGCGGAGGAAAAGCCATGCCGGCCCCGACCACGCAGAATTTCTTCGACGCCTCGAACTGGGTCTACGGCTACAGCGACAGCGATGCGCTGCCGCCGATCCCGATCGGCCTAACGCCGTTCGACTACGAGGCCGGGCGTTTCGATTCCGGCCTGCTGCCGAGCGGGTTCCACGGCGCGGCCTTCCTCATCCCCGGCGCGGAGCCGCAGGTCGTCATTGCTGTCGAGGGCACCGACGTCTCGGGCCTCGACATCCGGCCCGACTTCCTCCTGGCGCAGATCGAGGCGGATGTGAGCCTCTTCGTCGGGGTGGTCCCGCAGGCGCTGCGCGACGCGGCGAGCTTCACCCAGCAGGTGCTCGCCGCGGCGGCCCGGCAGCACATCCCGGCCGGCCAGGTCCACCTCACCGGCCATTCCCTCGGGGCCGCGGCGGCGTCCTACGCCTCGACGCGGACGGGCCTCGACGGGACGACCTTCGCGGCACCGGGGCTGCCCTCCGACACGGTTCCGTTCGGCGGCGCCGGCGCCCTCACCAACTACGTCGATTACGGCGATCCCGTCGGGAATTACAGCGCCACCCCGATCAACATCGAGGACGGGTTCCTCTACTCGGGCGCGATCCGGCGCGTCGGCGCTCCGAGCTACACCGGGGACATCCTGGAAGCCGGGGCCCTCGCCGCGGCGGCGGCCGCGGCGGCGCCGGGCAACAGCGATCCGGTGCGCGCCGCCGGCCTCCTCGGGCTCGGGGCCCTGGCGGCGGAGAACCACCCGCTGACGCATTACGGCGAGGACCTGAACCTCCTCCTCACCGACACGCCCGTGCTGGCCGACGCCAGCCGGATCGTCTCCGGCAAGGACTACGCCCAGTTCTACGGCGACATCATCGACCGGAATTTCCTCGTCGGCGACGCGTTCTACGCCATCCGCAATCCCGACGTGCGCGCCGCCGGCATCGATGCGGAGCAGCACTACGCGGAATACGGCTGGCGCGAGGGCCGCGACCCCGACGCCTTCTTCTCCACCAGGGGCTATCTCGCCGCCAACCCGGACGTGCGCGCGGCGAACGTCGACCCGCTGCAGCACTTCGACCAGACGGGCTGGCGGCAGGGGCGCGATCCGTCGGCGGCGTTCGATACCGGGCTCTACCTCCGGAACAACCCGGACGTCGCCGCCGCCGGGATCGACCCGCTCGCCCATTACCTGCAATACGGCCGGGCCGAGGGCCGGAAGATCGATGCCGCCATCGGGCCGACCGCCTCGTTCACCCGCGGGTCGTTCGACGCCGAATACTATCTCCTCGCTAATTCCGACGTGGCGGCGGTCGCCCTGGCCCGCGGCGGCGACACGATCGGCTACGCCTACGCGCATTACGAGCAGTACGGCTGGCGCGAAGGGCGCGATCCGAACGCGTTCTTCGACACCAAGGGCTACCTCGACGCCTATCAGGACGTGAAGGCGGCCGGGATCGACCCGCTGATGCATTACGACCAGTACGGCTGGAAGGAGGGCCGCGATCCGTCGAAGGCCTTCGACTCGACGGCCTATCTCGCGGCCTACGGCGACGTGCGGGCGGCCGGGATCGATCCGCTGACGCATTACCTGCAATACGGCGCCCTGGAGGGCCGCTCGACCTTCGCGGACGGCAGCTTCGGCGCCGGCGCCGTCGGCTGAGCGGCACGCGGCGCACCCGATCGCGGGGCGAGCCGATCGCGAGAGGACCTGCGCCATGTCCGCTCATGGTCCAGATCCGGCGACGGCCGTCCGGCGCGCGCTCGCGACCGCCCTCGGTCCGGATTCGCGGACCGGAGCCGCAGGCATTCCGGCGCGCCGGCGAGGTCGCCGGACGCCGCCTCCTCGGAAAACGGACGTTCGCGCGGGATGCCGAGGCCGTCCGCGATCCGCCACAGCCTCGAGGCTCTAAGAATTTATTCTTTTCCAGGCGGGCGGCCCCATAGAGGCTCGCGGAAATGGCGCCATAACCTTTGCAAGCGGCGGACACGATTTCTCGCGGCGGGGCATGGAAACGGAAATCGCCGTCTGGCACTATGCTCTTACAAACATGTTCGGCTCACCCGAGACGGCGCTAATGATCTTCACGACAGATTCGTCAGGGTCCCTCTCTCACATCAGTCCGGAATGGACGACGCTGACGGGTCAGGAGATCACGGCCGCAGCGGAGGGCGGCTGGCTCGCCTGCGTCCACGAGGCCGACCGGGGCACCGTCCAGGAGGTGTTCACGACGGCCGCCGCGACGGTGAGCGAGTTCAGCGTGCGCTTCCGGCTCTGCTTCGCGGATGGGAGCGTGCGCTGGGTCGGGGCGGGGGGCGTTCCGTCCTACGGACCGCCCGATCGCACCTTCATCGGCTATCTCGGCTCCGTGATCGAGATCGCGTCCGGCGCGTCGGACGCCGCGGGCGCCTAC
Organism: Methylobacterium terrae; assembly: GCF_003173755.1. NCBI lineage: Bacteria > Pseudomonadati > Pseudomonadota > Alphaproteobacteria > Hyphomicrobiales > Methylobacteriaceae > Methylobacterium > Methylobacterium terrae. The sequence goes on along the minus strand of NZ_CP029553.1, from coordinate 3,572,748 downwards.
GGCAATATCGGGCGGTACCTGCCTCCCCCGACCCACCCGACCACGATGCCGGGCGATTCCCTCGACCGGATCGCCGACCACCTGATCATGGCGCATTCCCTGATCGAGGAGGATGGCGGCAAGCCCGCCTTGCCCGCCCTGCGCGCAGCCCTGTTCGAGATCGGGCGGGCCCTGGCCCGCAGGACCCCGCAGATGTCGAAGCTCAACTGAAGTACCGCGGCCGCCGGCGGCGCGACGAAGCGGTCTACCGCAGTATGGCCCGCGCGCCCTCCCAGATCCGCCCGACCGCCTCGCCCGCCGGCTCCGCCCGGGCGAGACCGGCCGCCTGCCCGGCCCAGGCCTGCATCCGGCCGAGATCGCCGGCCTTGGCCGCCGCCTCGCGCATCCCTTGCGTCAGGCCGCGCTGGACCGGGTAGGGGGCCGGCGCCGGCGCGGCCGGCTCCGCGGCGGCCGCCACGTAGGCGGTGGCGAGGCTGCGGCCGGCGCGGCCGCTGAAGGCGCGGGTGAGGCGGGTCTCCTCGGGCCGGGCGCGGCCGAGGGCGTCGGCCCAGGCCGCCGGGATGCCGGCCTCGGGGCAGCGCAGGAAGCCGGTGCCGACCTGCACGGCGCTGGCGCCGAGGAGCAGCGCGGCGGCCGCTCCGCGGGCATCGGCGATGCCGCCGGTGGCCACCACCGGGATCTCGACGGCATCGACCACCGCCGGCAGCAGCGCCATCAGGCCGACCGTCTCGGCCTCCGCCCGCGCCGGATCGAAGCGGCCGCGATGGCCCCCGGCCTCGGCGCCCTGCGCCACCACCGCGTCGGCCCCGGCGGCCTCGGCCGCCAGCGCCTCCTGCACCGTCGAGACCGTGGCCCACCAGGCGATGCCGCGCGCCTTGAGGCGGGCGACGTAATCCGGCGGGTAGAGCCCCATGATCGAGGAGACGACGCGCGGGCGGGCCTCGATCAGGGCCTCGCACTGCGCGGCGAAGTCCGGCGGCGCCGCGTCGCCGGCCTCCGGCGGCACCGCCGGGCCGAAGCCGCCGAGGAAGTCGCGCACGCGCGCCTCGTGGGCGGGGTCGCGGACAGGAGCCGGGTCGGGGATCCACAGGTTGATCTGGAAGGGACCGGCCTCCCGCACCGAATCGGCCCAGGCGAGGATCGCCGCCGGCTGCATCAGCAGCGCGCCGCAGGCCCCGAGCCCGCCCGCCCGGATCACCGCGACCGAGAGCGCCGGCGGGCAGGCCCCGGCCATCGGGGCGAGGAGCAGCGGCAGCCGCAGGCCGTAGGCGGCGGCGAAGGCGTCTGCGCGGGCGAGGGCGGGGTGGCCGGCGGACATGCGGGCGGGCTCCGGGCGGGTTGGACGGGCAAGACCTCCCGGCGGGAATTCCCGGCAGGAAATCTCGGCGGGGCCTCTCGGAGCGTATCAATCACCCCCCGCCCGGCCCGCGCAAGACGGGCGGGGGTGCCGCGCAAGCGCCGCAGGGCCCGCCGATTGACTTCGCACCCGCACAACGCCATATGGCGGATTGCAGCGTCAGCGGCCGATCGCGGTCCGCTCGAGAGGGCTGCGTGACGGATTTCGCCGCGGCACCTGCGCGGCAGGCCCGGCCCTCTCTTAATCGCTCGTCCCTCGGACCGCTCCATCACGCGGGCGGTCTCCCGACATCGGATCGCGATGAGGGCCGTGCCGTGCACGCGCCTTGCGGCGATCCCGCTGCCAAATTCCAAGAAGATCAACTTGACCCAGTTCACCGATTTCGGCCTCGCGGCGCCGATCCTGAAGGCGCTCGCCCAGGCCGGCTACGTCACGCCGACCCCGATCCAGGCGCAGGCGATCCCGCCGGCCATGCAGGGCAAGGACCTGTGCGGCATCGCCCAGACCGGCACCGGCAAGACCGCGTCCTTCGCGCTGCCGATCCTCCACCGTCTCGCCTCCGACGCGGCCAAGCCCGCGCCGCGCCGCAGCTGCCGCGTGCTGGTGCTCGCGCCCACCCGCGAGCTCGCCAGCCAGATCGCCGACAGCTTCAAGGAGTACGGCCAGTTCCTGAAGCTCACCACCACGGTGGTGTTCGGCGGCGTCACCATCGGCCGCCAGGAGCGGGCGCTCGCGGGCGGCGTCGACGTGCTGGTCGCCACCCCGGGCCGGCTCCTCGACCTGATCGACCGCCGCTCGCTCACCCTCGACGGCGTCGAGTACCTCGTCCTCGACGAGGCCGACCAGATGCTCGACCTCGGCTTCATCCACGCCCTCAAGCGCATCGTGAAGCTGCTGCCGGCCCAGCGCCAGAGCCTGTTCTTCTCGGCCACCATGCCGAAGAACATCGCCGGCCTCGCCGACCAGTACCTGAAGAACCCGGTCCAGGTCGCGGTGACCCCGGTCGCCACCACTGCCGAGCGGGTCGACCAGAAGGTCGTCTTCGTGCCGACCGGCTCGAAGCAGTCGCTGCTCGGCACGATCCTGCGCGACGAGGCGATCGACCGGGTGCTGGTCTTCACCCGCACCAAGCACGGCGCCGACCGCGTGGTGCGCGGCCTCGAGCGCGACGGCATCGGCTCGGCGGCGATCCACGGCAACAAGTCGCAGCCGCAGCGCGAGCGGGCGCTCGCCGCCTTCCGGGCCGGCACCTGCCGGGTGCTGGTGGCCACCGACATCGCTGCCCGCGGCATCGACGTCGACGGCGTGTCCCACGTCGTCAACTTCGACCTGCCGAACGTGCCGGAGGCCTACGTCCACCGCATCGGCCGCACCGCGCGCGCCGGCAAGGACGGCCTCGCGATCTCGTTCTGCAACGACGAGGAGCGCGCCTACCTGCGCGACATCGAGCGCCTGACCCGCCAGAAGGTGCCGGTGATGGCGATCCCCGAGGGCTTCGTGCCCCCGAGCCGCGAGGAGGCCGCGCAAGCCGTGGCCGAGGCCGAGCGCGACCGGCGGCAGCCCGGCTCGGGCCCGCGCGGCCAGCGCCCCGGCGGCGGCCGCCAGGGCCAGCCGGCCGGTCGGCAGGGCCAGCCGCGCCACGGCGCCGGCCGTCCGCAGGAGCACCGCGAGCCCCGCGCCGATGGCCGCGGCGGCCACGAAGGCCGTCAGGCCCGCCCGCAGGGCCAGGGCCAAGGTCGCCCGCAGGGCCAGGGCCAAGGTCGCCCGCAGGGCCAGGGGCCGGGCCGTCCTCAGGGCGGCCAGCGCGCCGACGGCAACCGCCAGCAGCGCCCGGCGGGCGGCGGGGCTAACCGCGACGGCCGCTCGATCGGCTGGCTCGACCGCGCTCCGCGCTGAGCGGCCTGATTCGCGTTGAATGACGAGAGGCCCGCGCTCCGGACAGGAGCGCGGGCCTCTCGCGTTCGGGGCCCGACCATCCGCGCGAAGCGGGTGCTTCTCACGACAGGAGATCTTCCCAACCCCGACGGCCGTGCCGCACACGCACGATCAGGGCGTGATCCTGCCCGACGGTGTCGACGATCAGGTGCGAACGGTAGAGGGATGAAGTCGGACGGGTGGGGGCGGATCAGGCCGCTCGCGTGCCATGAGCGGATTGCCCGGGAGCAGGTCGAACGCGCGAAAGAGGCCCGCCTCATAGGCCTCCGCCTGAGCATGGCGGAAATTGAGAACGCTGTATGCGAACAGGGGGAGATATCCTCATCGGCCTGCCGGGTCGTCTTGAAGATCATGACGTCTTCGTCGCGGCGACGAGCTTGTCCCGGCCGAGACGGCGAATGTCATCGGGCGTCCGATCGCTGTTGCCGCGGGGCGTTCCCGCATCCACCAGAGCCTGCAACTCGCCGAGCCTGTCGGCACGCTCCTGATCGCGCCGGATCAGGTCGCGCACGGAGTCGCTCGCGTTGCTGGACCGGCCGCTGCGGGACTGCGCCTCGACCCACTCCTTCATGGGATCGGGCAGCGAAATGTTCATCGTCATCTCCTTGCCCCCGACAGGGCGGCAGAAGTTGACAATCTTCGTCAAAGCCAGCGGGATACGACGGGACTGGGGTCGTCCGTCGTTGCCGCTTCGGCTCGGCACACCATCTTCCTGGACGGCCATGCCGAACACAGGAGACCCGCGATGCGCTTCGAACTCTATCGCGACGGCAAGGGCGAGTGGCGCTGGCGCCTGCGGGCCGAGAACGGCGAGGTGGTGGCCGATTCGGGCGAGGGCTACGTGCGCCGCGAGGATTGCGAGCACGGCATCGCCCTGGTGAAGGGCGCGACCAACGCCCGGGTCGTCGACATGACGCTCAAGATGGCGTGACGGCTCGATCGCCAGCCCTTCGGCCGGCAGGTCATCGTTCACCTTGTGACGCAAACCCGCGCAACGCTTTCCAGTCCCCGCGCGTTTCCGCCGTCCATGCCTCCGTCCGGCGGCATGCCCGTACGAGTGAGGGACCGACCACGTGCTGAAGACCGTGATGCTGGCCGCTGGCCTGATCCTGGGCGGCGCCGCCGTCCTGCCGCAGGCTGCCACCGCCGCTCCGCTGACCGAGCCGGCCGCCGCCCAGGCGCCCGCGGCCTCCGTGCCGACGGCCTGGGCGCAATACGGCTACGGCTACGGCCGCCACCGCCATTTCGGCCCCCGCTACGGCTACGGCTACCGCCGCCACTTCGGCCCGCGCTACGGCTTCCGCGGGCCGCGTCACTTCGGCCATCGCCACTGGGGCCACCGCGGCTACGGGTACGGCCCGCGGGGCTACTATCGCGGTTTCTAAGATCCGTCGGGAGCGGGCCGCCCCATCCGGGGCGGCCTCGCCACACTCTCGCCCCATCTATGACCTTGGCTGTAAGAGCTCGGCCGTTCCGGCGGCCGGGCTTGGCTCATGGTGGGTCCGCCCGAGCGGCGGGACCGCCCCACAACCAAGGGGAACCGGAATGCCGCACACCATCGCGGAGCGCCGCCGGCGCGTCGAAGCGCAGCTTCAGGACTACGAGCGGATGCTCGCCGAGATCCGCTCCTCGGCGGGCCTGGGCGCCAACAGCCGCGCCCTCCAGCTCCAGCATGCCCGCCTGATCTCCCAGGCGCGCACCGAACTCGCGTCGCTCGACGCCGAACTCTCCCGCGCGTAACTCTCCCGCGCGTAAGGAATCTCCCGCGCGCAAGGAATCTCCCGCGCGTGAGCGGCAGACGTCACCCGGTCCCGCGGCTCCCCGCGGGACCCTCGAGGGCGGCGAGGGCCGCATCGTAGAGCGCCACGACATCCTCCGGGTAGATCTGCATCGGCGGCGCCGCGAGCTCCGCCCGCGTCCACCAGCGATGCTCGGCCAGGACCTCCGCCTCGTGCGGCGTCCACCCGTCGCGGGAGAGGGGACCGGCCCCGGCCCGCACGGCGAAGAACCGCTCCCGCGCCCGCACCTGCTCGCCGTCGACCAGCCGCATCGTGAACACGCGCTCGCCGATCTCCGGCGCGGCGGCCGGGCAGGGCAGGCCGGTCTCCTCGCGCAATTCCCGGATGGCGGCGTCGGAGTAGCTCTCGCCCGGCTCGACGGCGCCGCCCGGCGTCGCCCAGTACTCCTCGCCGGCGAGCGCGCCATCGCGGAAGACGAAGCGGAACAGGAGCAGCCGGTCCTCGCCGTCGAGGACGAGGAGCCGGGAGGCGGGGCGCTCGCGCATGGCCGCCCTAGTGGTACGGGTCGGCCGCGTCGCGCAGACCGTCGCCGAGGAAGTTGAAGGCCAGCACCACGATCACCACCGGCAGGATCGGCGCCAGGAGCCACGGGTGGAGCTGCACTGCCGCAAGGTTCTGCGCCTCGTTGAGCAAGACGCCCCAGCTCGTCACCGGCGGGCGCAGGCCCAATCCTAAGAACGACAGGGCCGTCTCGCCGAGGATCATCGAGGGGATCGACAGGGTCGCCGAGGCGATCAGGTGGCTCATGAAGTTCGGGATCAGGTGGCGGGCGATGATCCGGCTCTTCGAGGCCCCCATCAGCTCGGCGGCGCGGACGTAATCCTCCTCGCGGAGCGCCAGGAGCTTCGAGCGCACCGCGCGGGCGAGGCCCGGCCAGTCGAGCAGCCCGAGGATCAGCGTGATGCCGAAGAAGACCAGGATCGGGCTCCAGTTCGGCGGCAGCGCCGCCGACAGCGCGAGCCAGAGCGGCAGTTCGGGCAGCGAGCGCAGGATCTCGATCACGCGCTGGATCACGTTGTCGACCCAGCCGCCGAGATAGCCGGCGAGCCCGCCGAAGAACAGCCCGAGGGCGAAGGACACCGCGATGCCGACGAGACCGACGGTGAGCGAGATCCGCGCGCCCGAGATGATGCGCGAGAGGAGGTCGCGCCCGAGCCGGTCGGTGCCGAGCAGGAACATCGTCCCGTCCTTGGGCGGACAGACAAGGTGCCAGTCGGTGTCGATCAGGCCCCAGAACGCGTAGGCCTCGTCGCGGCAGAAGAAGCGCAGGGGCTGCACCTTGGTGCGGTCCACCGTGTAGTCGCGGTGGAAGGTCTCGATGTTGAAGGTGAAGTGGTAGGGATGGGTGTAGGGGCCGACGAGGCGGCCCTCGTGGAACAGGTGGATCGATTGCGGCGGGGCGTACAGGTAGTCGCCGTGGCGCTTGGCCGGGTTGTAGGGCGCGATCACCTCGACGAACGGGATCAGGGCGTAGAAGGCGATCAGGATCAGCCCCGCCGCCACCGCGACCCGGTGCTTGCGGAACTTCCACCAGGTCAGGCGCCAGGACGAGGCGCGGTCGACGGCGCTGCTCTCCGCCCCCACCGGCTCGGTGCGGCCGGGATCGAAGGCTGCGGCGTCGACGAAGTGATGCGGCCGGTCGCGCAACTCGAGGCTCATCGGCCGCCTCCCCCGAGACGGATGCGCGGATCGAGCCAGGCGAGCAGCAGGTCGGAGATCAGCATGCCGATCACGGTGAGCATCGCCACGAACATCAGGATGAAGCCGGCCAGGAACTGGTCCTGGCTCTTGAGCGCGGCGAGCAGGATCGGCCCGACGGTCGGCAGGCTCAGCACCAGCGACACCAGCACCGAGCCCGAGATGAGGTGGGGCAGGAGGTTGCCGATATCGGCGATGAACGGGTTCAGCGACATCCGGAACGGGTATTTCAAGAGCGCCCGGGTCGGCGGCAGGCCCTTGGCCCGGGCGGTGACGACGTATTGCTTGCCCAGCTCGTCGAGGAGGTTGGCGCGCATCCGCCGGATCATCGCGGCGGTGCCGCCGAGCCCGATCACCAGGGTCGGGACGACGAGGTGGGCCATGAGCGAGCGCACCTTGTCCCAGCTCCAGGGCTGGCCCGCATAGGCGCTGTCGAACAACCCGCCGATCGACACACCGAACCAGCGGTTGGCGTAGAACAGCATCACCAGCGCCAGCAGGAAGGACGGGGTGGCAAGGCCGATATAGCCGATGAAGGTCGCGACGTAGTCGCCGATCGAGTATTGCCGCGTCGCCGAGTAGATCGCGATCGGGATCGAGACCAGGTGGACGAAGATCACCACCGCGAGATTGACGACGAGCGTCAGCCACAGCGCGTCGCCGACCACCTCGCGCACCGGGCGGTCGTACTCGAACGACCAGCCCCAGTTGCCCTGGATCAGGCCGTTGAAGGCGCCCTCGGGATTGGGCCACAGCCCGATCCACCGCAGGTACTGCTCCCAGACCGGGCGGTCGAGGCCGTATTGCTGCATCAGGAACTGCGCCTTGGCGACGGAGGCCGCCTCGCCCTGCGAGCGCAGCTCGGCGATCTGGTTGGTGAGGAAGTCGCCCGGCGGCAGCTTGATGATGACGAAGACGAGGGCGGAGATGATGAGCAGCGTGACCGCCATGGTGAGGAGGCGGCGGGCGAGGTAGCGGATCACCGCGACGCCTCCTTGGGGTTCGGCCCCCAGTAGAACTGGTCCATGCGGTAGATGCCGATGAGCGCCGTCGGCTTCCAGCTGTAGGTCTCTTTGTCGGGCACGTTGAGGAGCCGGGTCTTGGCGACGACCGGCTGCAGCGCCCCCGAGACCGTGCCGATCACCCACTGGTTCTCGGCGCGGTTCTGCAGCATCTCGCCCCAGATCCTCGCCTGCTCGGCATTGTCGGCGGTGGCCATCCAGCGGGCGTTGAGGTCGATCAGCACCTTCGCCGCGGGGATGTCGCAGGGCTCGCCCTCCTTGCCCCTTGTCTCGACGTACTGGCCCCATTTCGGCCAGGCATAGGTGTCCTGGTGGACCGGGGCGAGTTCGTCGGGCGACATCTCGGCGGTCGGCATCGCGAGGTCGAGCCCTTGCGCCGCCACCATCACGGCGGCGCCCGAATAGGCGCGGTTGCGCAGGACCGTGCGGTCCTGCGGCTTGACGAACAGCTTGACCCCGACCTCGCGCCAGAATTCCGAGATGAGGGTCAGCCCGTCGGTGAGCATGCTGCTCTCGCCGTCAGTCTCGACCACGATCTCGAGCTCGCGCCCGTCGGGCAGGAGGCGGATGCCGGCGCCGTTGCGCCGGGTCAGCCCAACCTCGTCGAGGAGGCGCGAGGCTTGCGCCGGGTCGTAACCGGCGTAGAGCGTGCGATATTCCGGCTTGTAGAGCGGGCTCTTCTCGACGACCGTGTCGTTGCCCTCGGTGCCGAGGCCGAACAGCAGGGCGTTGTTGAGGGTGCGCCGGTCGATGGCGAGCGACAGGGCGCGGCGGTAGCGCAGGTCGCGGTTGAGCCCGCGCCAGACCGGATCGGTGACGGTCAGGTTCGGATAGAGTGCCAGTTCCGAGCCGCGGGCCGTGGGCCAGAGATGGGTGCGGTAGCCCTTGGCGCGCTCGCCCTCGCGCAGGATCGGGATGTCCTCCATGTTGAGGCCGCGGAAGAGGAGGTCGGCCTCGCCCGCATTGGCCTTGGCGGCGAGGAGCCCGCCCGCCGCCACGTCCATCAGAACCTTGTCGATGTAGGGCAGTTGCTGCCCGTTGGCGTCGACCCGGTGGTAGTAGGGGTTGCGCACGAAGACGAAGCGGGCCGCCGGCGCGGTATTGGTGACGCGCCAGGGCTGGAGCGTCGGCAGGTCCGGGTTGGTCTGCTCGAACATCGCGTCGAGCCGGTTGTGGAGGGCCGCCCAGCCCTTGACCTTGGCCTGCTTCACCAGCGGCTCGATCTCGGCCTTCGGCGTGTAGCGCGGGTTGAACTTCTTCAGGTAGTGGGCCGGCCGGTAGACGAAGGGATCGCGCGGCGAGGCGAGTTCGGGCAGGAAGCGCGGGTTCGGCTTGTCCCAGGTGAACCGGACGTGGAGCGGATCAATCACCTCGAAGCGGGGCGGCTGCCCGTCGACCATCATGAATTCCGGCGGGCCGGAGGGGCTCAGCTCCTTGTTGAGGGCGACGTCCTCCCACCAGTAGCGGATGTCCTCCGCCGTGAAGGGCTGGCCGTCGGACCAGCGATGGCCCTCGCGCAAGGTGAAGGTGTAGACCCTGTCGCCGTCGTTCTCGAATTTTTCGAGGATATCGGCCTTGAACGCCAGCGTCTCGTCGTAACCGACGAGGCGGGTGTAGCTGTAGGTCGAGATGTAGCGGATGTCGCGGGCCTTCGAGACCAGCGTGACGATGTCGCCGCCGGGCTTGCCGAGCTGGCGGCCTTGTCCGGTGGAATCGACGACCAGGGGTTGCTTGGGGAGGCGGTCGGAGGCGGAGTCGGCCGCGAGGGCGGGGAAGCCGAGCAGCGGCAGCAGAACTGACAGAACAGCGACGTGCCACCAACCCTCCCCCCTCTGCGGGGAAGGGTGCACGGCGCACGCGTGCTTCGCACTCGCAGCCGGGCACCCGCCCCCGCAGAGGGAGGAGGGTTCGGAGGCGGCGCTCGTGAAAAGACGTCGGAACCGAGGCGTCATGTCCCGTCCCTCCCGTGCAGGCGCACCCAGGTGATGCGGGTGGGCGAGTAGCCGGTCGCGGCGTGCAGATCGTCGAAGGCTTGGGTGGCGGCGATGGCGCTGCGGGCGGCCGTCGCCTCCGGGTCGTCGGGGCGGTAGACGAATTCGCGGCCGTTGCGGCGCCAGCGCACCGGCTCGCCGGAGCGGGGCGCCGTCAGCATCGCGATCGTCGGGAAGGCCGGCCCCCCGTGGGCGTGCAGGCGGTGGGCCGCCGCGTCGTCGTCGAAGATCAGACGCGTCAGGCCGCGCTCGCGCGCCTCCAGCACCCGGCGGGCCTGGCTGATGTGGTCGTCGAAGAAGCCGACGGCGCGGTCCGGATCGAGGTGCGGCAGGCGCGCCGCCGACCAGTCGCCGGCGTGGTAGCGCGCGCGGGCATCGCGGTAGCGCAGGCCGGAGAGGTCGGGATCGAAGCAGAAGATCTCGGCGTCGGGGCAGGCCTGGCGCATCACCCAGGTGGTGAGCCCGCGAAACACCCCCGATTCGACGATCACCTCGGGGTTGAGCGCCCGCATCAGCACGTAGAGCTGGAGCGCGCCGTTGAAGCCGTTGCCGCCGCGCTTCTGCGCCACCGGCGCCGAGGCGATCAGGTCCCAGAAGGTCGCGACCGCGGGTGCGGCCCCGCCGGGCAGGGGCAGGCCGGCCTGGCGCAAGTCGCCGTCGAGGCGCTCGGCCGCCGCCGCGATCAGCGCGTCGGTCTCGGGCGCGGAGAGCGGGCGGTGGTTCCAGTCCGACACCGCCGGGACGAGGTCGTAGCCGAGCCGGTCGAACAGGCGGCCGAGGAAACGGCGGCGCAGCCGCTCGAGGAGGGGGTGGGGACGGAGGGCGGCGCCGTGGGACATCGTCAACTCATAGGGGGTTCAGGCGGCCTGGCCGATCGCCGGGCGCGAGACCCGGACGCAATGGCCGGGCTCGATCTCGGTCATCGCGCCGGCCGCGCCGTGGTCGAGGCGGAACGGTTCGGGCCAGCTCGCCGGGTCGGAGAAGCGGTCGCTCATCAGGAGCTTCAGGTCGAGGGGGTGGTCGAGGTCGGGCTCGGGCACCGCGGCGAGCAGCGCCCGCGTGTAGGGATGGGCGGGATTGCGGAACAGGGCCTCCTTCGGCGCCTCCTCGACGATGTAGCCCCGGCACATGACGGCGATCGTGTCGGCGATGTAGTCGACCACCGCGAGGTTGTGGGACACGAACAGGTAGGAGATCCCGAGGCTCGCCTGGAGGTCCTTCAGGAGGTTGAGCACCTGGGCCTGGACCGAGACGTCGAGGGCCGAGACCGGCTCGTCGCAGAGCAGCACCCGCGGCTTGAGGGCGAGCGCCCGGGCGATGCCGAGGCGCTGGCGCTGGCCGCCCGAGAAGGCGTGGGGGTAGCGGCGCAGGGACGAGGCGTCGAGCCCGACCATGTCGAGCAGCTCCTTCGCCCGCTCGTAGCGCTCGTCGGACGTGCCGACGCCGTGGATGCGCAGGGGCTCGGTCAGGAGCTCGTAGACCGTCATCCGCGGGTTGAGCGACGAGAACGGGTCCTGGAACACGAACTGCACCGCGCGGCGGAAATCCTTCAGCTCCCGGTCCTTGAGGGCGAAGACGTCGCGGGGCCCTCGTCCTGAGCCGTCGTCGAAGGTCACGGTGCCGGCGTCGGGGCGCAGGGCGCGCATCACCACCTTCGACAGGGTGGTCTTGCCGCAGCCCGACTCGCCGACGAGGCCGAGCGTCCGGCCCGGATGCAGGCTCAAGGACACGCCGTTGACGGCGTTGATGGTCCGGGTCTTCCCCTTGAACCAGCCCGAACGCAGGGTGAAGGACTTGCGCACCCCCTCGATGGCGAGCAGCGGCCCGGCCGGGTCGGGCCTGTGCGGCTCGCCGGCCTTGCGGGCGAGCACCGCGCTCCTGACCTCGCGGATCGGGGTCAGGCGCTCGCCGGGCTCCATGTGGAAGCGCGGCACGGCCCGCATCAGCGCCTTGAGGTAGGGGTGGCCGGGCCGGCGGAAGATGTCCTCGCGCGAGCCCGCCTCCATCACCCGGCCGCGATACATCACCACCACGTCGTCGGCCATGTTGGCGACGACGCCGAGGTCGTGGGTGATGAGCAGCATCGCCATGCCGGTCTCGGCCTGCAATTCGCGCATCAGCTCCAGGATCTGGGCCTGCGTCGTCACATCGAGCGCGGTCGTCGGCTCGTCGGCGATGAGGAGGGCGGGCTTGGTGATCAGCGCCATGGCGATCATCGCGCGCTGGCGCAGGCCCCCCGACAGTTCGAACGGATAGGTGACGAGCGCCCGCTTCGGGTCGGGGAAGCCGACGCGGTCGAACACCTCGATCGCCCGGGCCTTCGCGGCGTCGGCCGAGACGTCGGCGTGCAGGCGCAACGCCTCGGTGACCTGGTCGCCGACCGTGTGGAGCGGCGACAGCGAGGTCATCGGCTCCTGGAAGATCATCGCGATCCGCCCGCCGCGCAGGGACTGCATCCGGGCGGAATCGGGTTTCAGCGCCGCGATGTCGGTGCCGCCGGCGGGACCGGCGGGATCGGCGAGGCGGATATGGCCGCCGGTGATCCGCGCGACCTTGGGCAGGATCTGCAGGACGGCTTGCGCGGTGACCGACTTGCCCGAGCCGGACTCGCCGACGAGGGCCACCGTGCGGCCCGCCGGCACGTCGAGGGACAGGCCGTCGACCGCCCGGAACGAGCCGGCATCGGTCGAGAAATCGACCCTCAGGTCGCGGATCGACAGGAGCGGTGCCGTCATCCTGATGCCGTGCTGTCCTCTCCGGGCGGGGGCGTCCCCGGATCACCGCGGAAGATAGGGCTCGGTTGTGACACGGGCGACGCCGTGGGCGCAAACAAAGCGGCGGCGCGCGATATTCTCGACGACCGGCCTTTCGCCGCGTGATCGCCGAGACCGTCGAGGAGGCGGGCGCAGAAGCTCCAGGTCGCCTCGTCCTGGACGAGGTGATGGGTGAGGAGCCCGACCGCCCCGCCCGCCGCGACCGCCCGGGCCGACCTGTCGACGATCCAGGCCGGATCGGCGAGCCTGGCCCCGGCGCGCCAGGCGATCGGATCGACCGCGGCGTGGGCCTGGATCAGGCCGGGCACGGCCGCGACGGGCGCGGCGGCCGAGAGGCCGCGATAGCCCAGGCCCGGGAGAGCCTCGGGCAGGTCGGGGGCGATCCGGTTCCAGGGCGGCACCAGCACCCGCAGCAGGCGGGGCCCGAAGCGGGCAAGGGCGAGCGCCAGGGCGTCCGCCGCGTCGGCCCGCAGCGCGTCGAGGGCGCGGTGCGGGCCGAACTCGGCCTTCTTGGATTCCGGCGGAGCATGGTTGGCATGGGCGAGGCCGTGGACCAGCAGGTCGATCCCGCCCTCGTCGGCGAGGCGCGCCGCCAGCGACGGCCCGGCCCGGGCCGGCACGGCGGCGAGGGCGACCGGCCAGCCGGAGCGCTTCGAAAGGACGAGCAGGCGGTCGAGGGCGGGCGTGTGGGCGACGGCATCGTCGTCACGCCACCAGAATTCGACCGTGCGGCCCGCGTCGGCGGCGCGGGCGAGGGCGTCGAGGAGGGGGGCGAGATCGAGGGACGGATGGAGCGCGGGGGGGCCGTCGGCGCGCGATCCACGGCTTGCCGATCTCTCCTCTCCCGGCGGGCGGGGAGAGGGCCCGGGAATCGGCAGGATCCCACCCCCCCTTGCCGGGGGTGGAGCGAGGGCAGGCGCAGCCGCAGCGAGGGTGAGAGGGTATCTCCGGACGAGCCGCCTCCGGAACCACCCCCTCACCGTCGCGCCGCGCTCTCCCTTCGTCCCCGACACGGGGGACGAAAGCCCCTTCCCGCCCGCGGGGAGAGGGGAAATCCGCGCCTCTTCCGGGGACGTCGAAATCGGTCGGCCGCGATCGGCCCCCGCCAGCAAGCCTTCCACGATCGCCACGCTCCGCCGCGCCCCGTCGCACGCGATGGCGTGGGAGGCACCCGGTGGTGGCGCGGCGAGCGCCGCCTCCGCCAGGCTCGCCGCCGTCAGGGCGCGCTCCGGCAGCACCCGGGCGAGGCCGTGGGCCGCCAGGGTGTCGGCGCGCAGGCGCTGCTCGGTCTCGTGGCCGGCCTCGAACGGCACCAGCAGAGCCGGGCAGCCGCTCCGGAGCAGGTCGAGCACGGTGTTGTAGCCGGCCTGGCTCACCGACAGGGCGGCACCCGCGAGAAGCGCGCGGAAATCCGGCCGGGCGCGCTCGACGATGGCGTTCGCGGGCGACGCCTCGGCGAGGCGTGCGAAGGCGGGCTCCGGCACGGCGCGGCCGACGAGGATGCGCCAGGAGAGGCCGGGGGTGAGCGCGGCCGCCGCGACCGCCGCCTCCTGCAAGGGAAGCCCGGCGGCGCTGGAGCCGCCCGAGACCACGATGCCGGCGCACGGGGCGTCCGGGGCCGGTGCCGCTTCGGCTTCGTCGACGTAGCCGGTGTAGCGCAGGCGCGCCGCCACCGCCTCGTCGACCGGCCAGGAGGCGTCGAGGGGCAGGAAGGCGGGGTCGCCGTGGACCAGCACGGCGTCGTAACCCGCGAGACGGGCATGGGTGGCGCCGATCCGCTCCGGGCGGCTCGGCGTCGCCAGGATGTCGCGGATCGAGGCGAGGAGGATCGGGCGGGGCGCGGCCAGGCGGACCGCGTCGGTGAGCGCCTCGAATTCCGGCGCCAGCACCCGGCGGCCGAAGGGCCAGAGCTCGGTGATCACCGCCTCGGGCGCCGCCTCGGCGAAGGCGGCCACCAGGGCGTCGCGGCGCGCGGCGAGGCGCCCGGCCGTCACGGGCGCGCCGTCCGGGTCGAGGAGCGCCGTGAAGGCGGTGCCGGTGATGCGGACCGGCGGCAGCTGCACCAGGCGGACGCCGCCGAGGCGGGGGAGCGCCGCCGGCATGCCGCCGGAGACGAGCGTGACCGCGTGGCCGGCCCCCGCGAAGGCGCGGGCGAGGGCCGCCGCCCGGGTGAGGTGCCCGGCCCCGAGGAGGTGGGTGACGGCGATGAGGATCCGGCTCATGCCCGGCGCTCGCGGAGGAGGGGTCCGAGCATCGTGCGCAGGGCCGCGGCGGCGCCGTCGAGGCCGCGCTCGGAGCGGGCGAAGGCGAGGGCCCCCTCGCGCATCGCGGCGAGCCGGTCGGGCGCCTCGGCGAGGTCGCGGATCGCGCCCGCCATCGCGGCGGCGTCGCCGGGCAGGGTCACGCGGCCGGTGACGCCGTCCCGCACCACCTCCGGCACGCCGCCGTAGCCGCCGGCGACCACCGGGCAGCCATGGGCCTGCGCCTCGAGGAGCGCCATGCCCCAGGCCTCGTTCACCGCAGGCCAGACCAGGAGGTCGGCGGCGGCGTAGAGCGCCGACAGCGCGGCGGGCGGAACCGTGCCGTGCCGGCGCACGCGGGGGCCGAAGGGCGCCAGCAGGGCCGCCACCTCCGCGGCCGCCGGGCCGTCGCCGGCGGCGTCGAGGGTCCAGGGCCGGTCGCCGAGCCGGCCCAGGACGTCGGCGAGGAGCCGGTAGGAGGCGAGCTTGTCGCCCTCGCGCATCATCGCGACGGCGAGGAGGCGCAGGGGACCGGGCCTTCGCCCGGCCGCGGCCGCCGGCCAGTCGCCAGGATCGAGGAACGGCGGCAGGTCGGCGAGCGCCTGGCGCCCCGGCCGCGCCGCCTCCAGCGCCGGCCGGTCGCGGCGGTTCATCACCAGGATCAGGTCGGCGGCGTCCAAGGCCGCCTCGGCGCCGGCATGACCGAGGGCGTGCGGGCCGTGGGCGCGCTTCCCCGCCCGCGAGCCCTCCGCCACCACGTAGGGGATGCCGAGGGCGGCCGAGACCGCCGGGCCGATCCAGTCCGGCGCCTTGTAGTAGACGTGGTAGGTGAACCAGAGGGCGGGCGGATCGGCCCGGTACCGGGCGACCAGCCGGTCGGCCTCGGCCAGGGATTCCGCCCGCAGGGCCGGATGACGCGACCCTTGCGGATCGCGGGTGCGCAGGGTGCTGGCGATCTCGGGCGTGAACCCCGCCGCATCCAGCGCCCGCAGGAGCAGCCGCGCCATCGTGCGCTCGCCGGAGGGCACCGGGTGATCCGGGCTCTTCAGCGGAGCGTAGAAGGCGATGCGGCTCATCGCGGTGCCGGCTCCGGCCGGGCGGCCTCCGCCAGCAGGCGGGCGACCGTGTCGAACCCGGCCTCGGCGCCGAACTCCGCCCGCAGGCGCCCGAGCGCCGCCTGGCCCAGGCGGGCGCGCTCGGCGGGGTCGCGGGCGAGCAGGTTGACGGCGTTCGAGAGCGCCCCCCAGTCGCCGGGCGGCACCAGCCGGCCCTCGATGCCGTCGCGCAGGAATTCCGGGATGCCGGCGAAGTCGGTGGCGACGACCGCGAGCCCCTGCGAGGCCGCCTCCATGATGACGTTCGGCAGCCCGTCCCGGTCGCCCGACGGCGCGCGCTTCGAGGGCAGCACGAACAGGTCGGCCTCGCGCAGGAGCGCCACCACCTCGGGCTGGGGCTTGGCGCCGAGGAAGATCACCCGCTGCGACAGGCCGAGCGCGGCCGCCTTGGCGCGAAGAGCGCTCAGCGCCTCGCCGCCGCCGACATGGGCGAGGCGCCAGTGCAGGTCCGGCGGCAGCGCCGCGAGCGCGTCGAGGAGGTCGTCGAAGCCCTTCTTCGCCACCGCCCGGCCGACCGTGACGATGCGCAGGGGATCGGCCGGGTCCGACCCGTCCCGGGGCGGGCGCGATTCCGGGGCGGCCGGGAACCGCGACAGGTCGAGGCCATGATAGACGAGAGAGACGCGGCCCGGATGCTCCGAGACCTCGCGCAGCCGCGCCGCGCCGGCGGCCGTGCAGGTCACCGCGAAGGCGAGGCGCGGATCGTCGAGCTTCTCGGCCAGCTCCCAGTCCGGCGTGGTCCAGATGTCCTTGGCGTGGGCCGAGGCGCTCCAGCTCCGGCCGGTGAGCACGGCCGCGTAGCGGGCCACCGAGGCGGGCGTGTGCAGGTAGTGGACGTGGATGTGATCCGTGTCGGCCGGCAGCTCGCGGGCGAGCACCAGCGCCTGGCCGAGGCGCCGGCCGCGATTGGGCGACAAGTCCCGGGCGAGGTCGCAGCGGACGAGCCTGAGCAGCGACCACAGCCCCGGCCGGCGAAGCGCCGCGAGCGCCCCGCGCAGCACCCGCAGGGGCGCCTGGTGGAGGTACTCGGGCAGGTACGCGACGGGCGCGCGGATCTGCCGGTGCATCGGATGCACGGCGCCGTCATGCGGCTGCCGCAGCGACCAGATCGCGAGGTCGAGGCCGCGCGCCTCGAGCCCCAGGAGTTCCTGCGCGATGAAGGTCTCGGACAGGCGCGGATAGCCCTTGACGAGGACGGCGATGCGGAGCGGGGGCATGGGAGCGTCGGGTTACTCGGCGGCCACGCAGGCGGCGGCGTCCGCGGCGGCCAGCCGCCGGATCGCCGGCAGGCCGTCGAGGAGGCCGGGGATCGGCCGGGCCGAGGGGGGCGGCCGGTGGGGCAGGGCGGCCAGCGCCTCGGCCATGCGGGTGGTCTCGTCGTCGGCGCCCGGCTCGATCACCCCGACGAGGCCGAGCCGGGCGGCGGCGCGGGCACGGATCAGCTGCTCGCGCCGGGGCCGCACCCGCGGCAGGATCAGGGCCGGGCGGTCGAAGGACAGGATCTCGCAGAAGGTGTTGTAGCCCCCCATCGCCACCACGCCGGCGGCCCGGCGCATCAGCCGCTCGAGCCGCGCGTCGAAGTCGAGGGAGGCGAGGCGCGGATGCGCGGCGATGCGGGCGCCGAGCGCAGCCTGCTCGGCGGCCGGGAAGAACGGCCCGAACACCACCAGCGCCCGGTGCTCCAGGGGTTGCGCCTCGTAGGCCCGCACCACCGCCTCGACGAGTTCGACCCCGTCGCCGCCGCCGCCCGGGGTGACGAGGAGGAACGGCTCCTCCGCCGCCTCGTCCCCGTCCGCGGCCTCGGGCGCCTCGCGGCGCAGGTAGCCGGTATAGGTCAGGCGATCCGCGATGCCGGCCGGCAGCGCCAGCCCGTCGAGGGGCGCGTAGATCTGCTCCAGGCCGTAGATCCAGAGCGAATCGTAGAGCGGCAGCACCGCGAGCGCGCCCTTGCGCTCCCATTCGGGCGCCAGCAGGTCCGGGTCGTCGAGGACGTCGCGCAGGCCCAGCACCAGCCGGCAGCCGCGGGCCTTGAGCCGGTGGAGCGCCGGCAGCACCTCGCCGTGGAAGCCGGCCGGCTCCTTGTCGACGAGGAACAGGTCGGGGTCGAAGCGCTCGGCGACGTGGCGGATCAGGGCGGCGCGGGTCGCCACGACCTCGTCGAGGTGGTGGCCGGCGCCGAGGCTCCGGTACTCGCCGCTGGCGAGCTTGGTGACGCCCGGCAGGCGCCGGCAGGTCACCCCGGAGGCGAAGCGGAAGGCGTGGCTCACCGGCGAGCCGGACAGGATCACCACCCGCCGCTCCGGCGCCTCCGCCACCAGCGCGTGCGCGATCGCCCGCGCCCGGCGCAGGTGGCCGAGCCCGAACGTGTCGTGCGAGTAGATCAGCACCCGCTGCGGAGAACCGCCGGGCCCGGGGGCGACGAATCTCATCCGGCGGACACGGCGGTCCGGGCGGACACGGCGGTCCGGGCGGACCATTCGGTCCGGGGAGATGTGGCCCGTGCGGACACGGCGGGCCGGGTGCGGCTCAACGGTATCGGCATCGGGTTGCGGACCTCCCGGGCGCGGGAGCCCAGACTAGCGCATCCGACCCCGGCCCGGCTACCCGGCCGCCGCCGGCCCCGGGCAGTTATGGCCAGGCTTGTGGCGGCGCGGCATCGATGGGCGGGTTGCCTGTCACCGGTGTGGTTGCGTCAGCAACCGGCTTGATGGGCCTCCCCGGCATTCGACACGGCGACACGCCGACGCCCTTCAAGATCAATTTATAGACAGCGCTTATGGACGATCAAGTGTATATATAATTATAACCATTACTTTGATTGTGCTAGTTTGGATCGAGACATCCCTTTTGTGCTGCCAAGTTGCGCGCCTCATTAATATCGGAGGAGTTTATGAATATCTGCGCAAGCATTCGAAAACGCCCTGCTCGCTCCATCTCATTTTCTGCCTCATCAAATTGTTTTGTAATGTCTTTATTCATAATGGCGCTTGATGCATTTTGTCTTATAGTGATCCATCGCACTTGCAAATTTCGACACGTGTCATCCAGTGTTGGGAAAAATTTGACTTGATCGAACTTTTTATTTTGAAGCTGTAATTCTTTAAATAACCCAGAGACCCGTTTTTCGGGAAACAGAAGCTCCGCGAATCTTTGCTGCGCGCCGACATAAGCGACGATTAGTGTCCCTATAGCAGTCACGAAACCAGCCAGAGCGCTGATGAACGCTGTAATTTTCCAACCAGATCCACCACCTCCGATCGTGCTGTTAGTACCGTTTGAAGGCATGGTTTCCTACCGCGAGCACCCGAGCATCGACAACATAAGGCAGATGTTAAGAATGAATCAACCTACACAAGGGATTTGGTCATGTGCGTCGCAATATTCATCAATAATAAAAATTATAAATGATGTTTGCAAATATCTGCAAGCTGCAATCATAGGACATGGCAAATATGCTTATTTAATATAATGATAACAAAACTGATATATCTTGAAACGAAAAGATTAAACTTCATCATATAATTCCGACAATCAAGAGTGCAGAATTGAGCTAACGCTACCCGGGCGGGATCACGTCGATCTGGATCCCGCTGTAATACGCCGCCAGATTCGCGATATCGGCGTCCGACAGGTCGGCAGCCGCCACCGACATGACCTCGTTCTTGCGCGTCCCGTTGCGGAACTCGGTCAGCGCCTTGACGAGGTAGGGCTCGACCTGGCCGGCGAGGTTCGGCGCGTCGGGGAGCTTCGAGAGGCCGTCGAGGCCGTGGCAGGCCTGGCAGCCGACCGCCTTGGCCCGGCCGGCCTTGGCGTCCCCGGCGGCGGCGGGCGCGGTCGCGGCGAGGAGCAGCAGGAGGGCGAGGGAGCGGGTCATGGGCGTCTCCTTGCGAGAGGAGGGGGCGGCCACCGGCCGCCCCCTCCGAAAGGCCTACTTCTCGTAGGAGATGCGGTAGATCGCGCCGGCCGTGTCGTCGGAGACGAGCAGCGAGCCGTCGGGCAGGGTCGCGACGTCGACCGGGCGGCCGAGATACTCGCCGCCCTCGGTCAGCCAGCCCTCGGCGAAGGGCTCGGGCTTGCCGGCGGTGCCGTCCTTGTTGACCGGCACGAACATCACCCGGGCGCCGATCGGCGTGGTGCGGTTCCAGGAGCCGTGCTCGGCGGTGAAGATGCCGCCGCGGTACTTCTCGGGGAACGACTTGCCCTTGTAGACGATCATGCCGAGATCGGCGGCGTGGGGCGGCAGTTCCGCCTTCGGGGCGACGACGTCGGCCGGGACCTTGTCGTCCTTGTACTCGACGGTGCGGACGCCGCCGCCGCCGTACCACGGGAAGCCGAAGTTCTGACCCGGCTTCGTGATCTGGTTCAGCTCGCCCGGCGGCTGGTCGTCGCCCATGCCGTCGACCTGGTTGTCGGTGAACCAGAGGGTCTTGTCGGGGGCGAAGTCCATGCCGACCGAGTTGCGGATGCCGGTGGCGTAGACCTCCCGGTTCTTGCCGTCGGCGTCCATGCGGATGATGCCGCCGATGCCGGTCTTGGCGTAGAGGTCGGCCTTGTCCTTCGGCGGCACGTTGTAGGGCTGGCCGAGCGAGACGTAGAGCTTGCCGTCCGGCCCGATGCGGCAGATCCGGGCGGTGTGGTTGTAGCTCTCCTCGGCCGGCGGGATCAGCTCGCCCTGCTTGACCACGACGACCGCCGGGCCGTCCGTGCCCTCGTAGAAGAACTCGGCCGCCGGGAAGGCCAGCACGCGGTTCTGCTCGACGATGGTGAGCACGCCGTCGCGGGAGAAGCAGACGGCGTTGGGGATCTTGAAGTCGACGCCGGGCGCGTAGACCTTCACCTCGTCGGCGACGCGGTCCTTGTCGCGGTCGGTGACGGTGTAGACCTTGGACTTGCGGGTGCCGACGAAGACCACGCCGGCATTCGGGCCGACCGCCATGGCGCGGGCATCCGGCACCACGGCGTAGAGATCGATCTTGAAGCCGTCCGGCACCTTGATCTTCTGCAGCGTGCGGTTGATCGCGTCGGCGCGCCGGCCGGTCTGCGGGATCGGCGCCGGCTCGGCGACGCCGGTCTGCTTGAAGCTGCCGAGCTTCTCGAGGTTGTCGACCTTGGCCTTGGTGTCGCCGGCGGTCGGGTCCTGCGCGAGGGCGGCGCCCGCCAGGGAGAGGCTCGCGAAGGACACGCCGGCGGCGAGAGCCGCCATCAGGAAGGGCTTCATCAGGGTCTCCTCCGGGGGTCGGCCCTTTGGGGCGTGGCCGACCTTGTTGCTCGCCATGTATGGCGGCAGGCTCTGCCAGCGGCAAGCGGAGCAGGCAGCCTATCCCGCCCGGGCGACGCCGGTCACGCGCGCAGGGCCGGCGGCAGGGTGCGGTCGAAGCCCGTCACGGCCTCGTAGGCCGCCGCGAGGCCGAGGAGGCCGGCCTCGTCCTGGTTCGGGGCGATGAGCTGGAGGCCCATCGGCAGGCCGGCCGGGTTGAAGCCGACCGGCAGGCTGATCACCGGGCAGCCCGACATCGTGCCCGGCACCACCACCTCCATCCAGCGGTGATAGCTGTCCATCGGACGACCGGCGATGTGGCGGGGCCAGGTCTCCCCGGCATCGAACGGGAAGACCTGGGCGGCGGGCAGCGCCAGCACGTCGAAGCGCTCGAACAGCCCGCGCACGCAAGCGTACCAGGCGCTGCGGGTGACGCTGGCGGCGTGCAGGTCGAAGGCCGAGAGCCTCTGGCCCTGCTCGACCTCCCAGACCGCCTCCGGCTTCATCTGAGCGCGCTTTCCCGGGTCGCGCCAAGGGGCGGCGAGGGTGGCGCCCGTGAGCCCGTGGCGTAAGCTCACCCAGGCGCGCCAGATCGCCTCCGGGTCGAAGGCGGGCAGCACCGGCTCGACCGTCGCGCCGTGGTCGGCGAAGGTCTTGAGGCCGGCCTCGCACAGGTCGAGCACGCCGGGCTCGAACGGCAGATGGCCGCCGAAATCCCCGATCCAGCCGATGCGCAGGCCCTTGATGTCCCGCGGGCGGGGCGCGGCGAAGGCGGCGGGGTCCTGGCGGATGGCGTTCGGCGTGCGCGGGTCGTAGCCGGCCTGGACCGAGAGCAGCAGGCCGAGATCCGCGGTGCAGCGCGCCATCGGCCCGATCACGCCGAGCTGGGGCAGGAAGACCTCGTCGGTGTTGCCCGGCACCCGGCCGGCGGCGGGGCGCAGGCCCAGCACGTTGTTCCAGGCGGCCGGGTTGCGCAGCGAGCCGCCGTGGTCGCTGCCGTCGGCGAGCGGCACCATGCGCAGGGCCAGCGCCACCCCGGCCCCGCCGCTCGAGCCGCCGCCGGATTTCGCAGGGTCGTAGGCGTTGCGCGTCACGCCGAAGACCGGGTTGGTGCTGTGCGAGCCGAGGCCGAATTCCGGGACGTTGGTCTTGCCGATCAGGATCGCGCCGGCGCTCCTCAGCCGCGCGACGTGGATCGCGTCGACCTCCGGCACGGTGTCGCGGAAGAGCGGGGAGCCTTGCGTGGTGCGGATCCCGGCGGTGGCCGAGAGGTCCTTCACCGCGTGCGGCAGGCCGTGGAGAGGCCCGCGCGGGCCGCGCTCCTTCAGCTCGCGGTCGGCCGCGTCGGCCTCGGCGAGGAGGAGGTCGGGATCGCGCAGCGAGACGATCGCGGTCACCGCCGGGTTGTGGCGGGCGATCTGGTCGAGATGGGCCTGCATCACCTCGCGGGCGGAGACGGCCCGGTCGCGGATCGCCCGCGCGAGGTCGGTGGCGCGCATCATGACGAGATCGGGTGAGGGCATCGGGCGGTCCTGGCCGGGCATTCCTGGAAGAGCGTCGCGGCAGCGGAGCACGGAGGGGGGCGGCTCGACAAGCGCGTCCGGCGCAAGGGCCGTTGCGGCCGGGACGGTTCCAGTGGGCATCCGCCATCCGTGCCTACCTCGCAGGCAACCCCGCAGCGACGACGCATCTTTGAGCGCCACCGTCTGACCGTTTTCCGTCCTTCCTGCTGCGGGTCGAGGCGTCGTGCTGTAGGGTGAGGCAGGGATGCCCGCACCAGACGGGCGCCCGGAGGATGCGAGCCCTTCGAGGGAGACACCCATGCACGACCTCGCACGCGCACCGGACGCGTCGCTGCCGCGGGCCGAGAGCACCGCCTGGTGGGCCGCGATGCCCCTCGACCTCTGGGGCGTGGTGCTGGCGGTGATCGCCGCGGGCGGGCTGACGTTCGCCGGGATCCTGCCCTAACACCTCCACGGCGTGGTCGCACTCTCGCCAAAGCTCCGGACCAGCCTGCCCGGCAAGAGTTTCGCAACGCAAGAGTTTCGCAACGAACCCTCGGCACGATCCCTGCCAGGCTCGATTGCGGATCGATCGCGCGCAGGAGGACGGTTCCATGCTGATGGCTTTCGTCGGACGCCTCACCCAGCGTTGGCGGGACCTCGTCGCGGAGTTCATGGATCCCTACCGCCCCGAGCTGCACTACATGCGCGGCCCCGGCCCGCGCTGGCGCGAGCGGCATCCGGAGGCCTGACGGCGCCGCTCCCTTGCGCGGCGGCGCCGGTCGGGTCCAACTCGCGGGCCCGCTCTCCACGACCGGAGCCGAACGCCGTGACCGCCGCGCCCGAATCCGCCCAGAAGTTCGACGCCTCCCGCGCCGGGGAATACGAACGGCAGAGCCGCATCGCGCTCGCCGGCTACGAGGCCTGCCACGAGCTCGCCGCCTGCATGCTGGCCGCCGCCCTCGGTCCGGGCCGGGAGGCGCGCGTCCTGGTGGCCGGGGCGGGCGGGGGCGCCAGGGAGGTCGTGACCGCCGCGGCGCTCGAGCCCAACTGGCGCTTCACCGCCGTCGATCCCTCCGCGCCGATGCTGGCGCTCGCCCGCGCCCGTCTGGAGGAGAGCGGGCTCGACGCGCGGACGGAGGTGGTGCCCGGCACCGTCGCCGACCTGCCGGAGGCGGACGACTTCGACGCCGCGACCCTGATCGGCGTCCTCCACCACCTGCCGGGCGACGAGGCCAAGCGGGCGATCCTGCGGGACATCGCCCGGCGCCTGCGCCCGGGCGCGCCGCTGATCCTCGCCGGCAACCACCAGGCCTATGCGAGCCAGCCGCTGCTCCTCGCCGCCTGGGGCGAGCGCTGGCGCCAGCAGGGTGCCGGACCGGACGAGGTCGAGGCCAAGCGGGCGAAGATCCTGCAGGGGGCGGACCCGCCGCATTCGGAGCAGGCGGTGGCCGATCTGCTCCGCGACGGCGGCTTCGAAGCCCCGCTGCGGTTCTTCTCCAGCCTGTTCTGGGGCGCCTGGATCGCCCGGCGGGCGGGGTGAGCCGGACCGCCCGAGGCGGGCGGTCCGACATTCGCCGTCAGCCCGAGACCGGCACCGCCTCGGCGAGCGTCGTCGGCCGGTCGGAGAGCCGGCTCGCGACGACGAGCCCGATCAGCGCGGACGCCGCGATGATGAGCCCGGGCGCCGCCGCCCAGCCGGTGGCGCCGATCAGCGCGTTGGCGGCGAGCGGCCCGAGACCGCTGAGCAGCGTGAAGCCGACATTGAGCGACAGCGCGACGCCGCTGAACCGCACCCGGGTCGGGAACAGGCCGGCGAGCAGGAAGGCGAAGCTGCCGTTGGCCCCGGCCACCGCCATGGTGAGGAGCGGCAGCACCAGGAACAGGTCGGCGTCGCCCCGCGCCAGCACCCCGTAGGCCGGGATCACCCCGATCAGGATGACGAGCGCGGAGGCCTGCATCAGGCGGCGCGGCGGTACCCGGTCGGCGAAGAACGAGGCGAAGAGCAGCGAGGCCGACATCGCGAACAGCGCGACGTTCATCGCCAGAGCCACGGTCTTCGGCGGGTACTTCAGCACCTGGATCAGGTAGGCCGGCATGTGGGCGAACAGGATGCCGTTGAAGCCCGCCGTCAGCGCCACGATGCCGATGCCGAGGAGCACCTCGCGGCGGTGATGGCGCAGCACCTCGCCGATCGGGCTGCGGGCGGCGCGGTGCTGGAGGCGCAGGAATTCCGGCGTCTCCTCGAGCGAGCGCCGCAGCACGAAGCTGACGAGCCCGACGACCCCGCCGAACAGGAAGGCGAGGCGCCAGCCGTACTCGGCCATGGCGGCGGGCGGCAGGAAGGTTTGCAGGCCGAGATTGACGAGGGCCGCGAGCAGCACCCCGCCGTTAACGAGGCAGAAGACGATGCCGCAGGCGAGCCCCGGGCGGCGCGAGGCGGTCTCGACGACGAAGGTGATGGCACCGGGCAGTTCGCCGCCGATGCAGAGCCCCTGCACGAAGCGCAAGGTCACGAGGAGCAGGGTCGCCCACACGCCCCAGGAGGCGTAAGCCGGCACCAGGCCCATGCCGAGCGTGCAGGCCGACATGGTGAAGACGGTGACGACGAACACGGTCTTGCGGCCGTAGCGGTCGCCGAAATGGCTCAGGACCAGCCCGCCGAGCGGCCGGGCGAGGTAGCCGACCGCGAACACCGCCAGCGACAGGGTCAGGGCCGCCACCGGATCGCTCGCCGGGAAGAAGGCGGCGGCGATGTCCTTGGCGAAGATCCCGTAGACGATGAAGTCGTAGTACTCGAGCCCGCCGCCGAGGCTCGCGAGCAGCGTCATCTTCCATTGGCGGCGGGTGAGATCGCTCCCGCTGCCCCCGTTCGGTGTCATCGTGGTGTCCTCCGGGGCGTTCTTGTCCTTGTGCCCCGGAGCGCCCCTTACTGCGGTTCCGTCCGCCCCGCCATATCGCGGCGGCTACATCACCGCGCCGATCTGCCAGGGCACGAACTCGGCGTCGCCGTAGCCGAAGCCCTCGGACTTGGTGCGCTCGCCCGACGCCACGCGCAGGATCGTCTCGAAGATCTGGCGGCCCTTCTCCTCGATCGAGACGCCGTCGAGCACGTCGCCGCAATCGATGTCCATGTCGTCCTGCATCCGCCGGTACATCTCGCTGTTGGTGGCGAGCTTGATCGACGGGGTCGGCTTGCAGCCATAGGCCGAGCCGCGGCCGGTGGTGAAGCACAGCACGTTGGCCCCGCCCGCGACCTGGCCGGTGGCCGCCACCGGATCGAAGCCGGGGGTGTCCATGTAGACGAAGCCCTTCGCCGTCACCGGCTCGGCGTAGCGGTAGACGCCTTGAAGCGTCATGGTGCCGCCCTTGGCGGTGGCGCCGAGCGACTTCTCCAGGATGGTGGTGAGGCCGCCGGCCTTGTTGCCGGGGGAGGGGTTGTTGTTCATCTCGCCGCCGTTGCGGGCGGTGTAGGCCTCCCACCAGTGGATCATCTCGACGAGCTTGTGGCCGATCTCGGGCGTCGCGGCCCGCGCGGTCAGCAGGTGCTCGGCGCCGTAGATTTCCGGGGTCTCGGACAGGATCGCGGTGCCGCCCTCGGCCACCAGCCGGTCGACCGCCGCACCCAGAGCCGGGTTGGCGGTGATGCCGGAGTAGCCGTCCGAGCCGCCGCATTGCAGGGCCAGAATCAGCTCGGAGGCCGGCACGGTCTCGCGCTTCGCCTTCGCCACCGCCGGCAGCATCTCGCGGAGCGCCGCGACGCCGGCCTCGATGGTGCGGCGGGTGCCGCCGGTATCCTGGATGGTGAAGCTGCGGAAGGTCTCGCTCTCCTCGATGCCGTAGGCGCGCTTCCAGCGGTCGATCTGCAGGCCCTCGCAGCCGAGGCCCACCATGATCACGCCGCCCATGTTCGGGTTGGCGGCGTAGCCCCACAGGGTGCGCTTGAGGATGTCGGCGCCCTCGCCCTGGATGTCGTAGCCGCAGCCGGTGCCGTGGGTGAGGGGGATGATGCCGTCTATCCCCGGGAACTCGTCGAGGAGGCCGGAGCGGCGCGCCTCCTCGGCGATGAAGCGGGCGACCGTGGCCGAGCAGTTCACCGAGGTCAGCACGCCGACGTAGTTGCGGGTGCCGACCCGGCCGTCGGCCCGGCGGTAGCCCTCGAAGGTGGCGCGCTGGGCGTCGGGCACCATGGCGACGGGCTTGGCTTCCTCGCAGAAGCGGTAGTCGCGGGCGAAATCGCCCTTGGCTTCCCCCAAGCCCACATTGTGCTCGTGCACCCACTCGCCCGGCGCGATGGCGCGGCTGGCGAACCCGATGATCTGGCCGAACTTGCGGATCGGCGCGCCGTCCGGAATCGCCGCGACCGCGAATTTGTGGCCCCGCGGCACCCGGGCCGAGGCGGTCACGCCCTCCACGGTCGAGCCGGGCACGATCGGGTCCACCGCCACCACGACGTTGTCCTCGGGGCTGAGGCGCACGATGCGGGGGTTGGTGGGATGGAGCGGGGTGGGGGCGGACATGGGTGGGACCTTGTGAGTCTGAAGGGCCATCATACGGCTGTGAGGTCCGTCGGGCCATTCTGCGTTTTGCGTGTCGTGGAGCGCGGGATCCCCTCTCCCGTGTGGGAGAGGGGTAGGGGTGAGGGTGGCTCGGGTTCCGTGTAAAGCTAAGAGCGTCGAGCTGCGCAGCTCAACTGTTCAGGATTATCGCGGAACCCGAGCCACCCTCACCCCCGGCCCCTCTCCCACCCGGGAGAGGGGGACCCGCGCCATTCCTTTTCGTAGGACAGGCTCAATGCGCCAGGGCCTCCGCCTTGGCCCGCCCACCGAGATACGCCGCCCGGATATCGTCGTTCGCCCAAAGGTCCTGCGGCGCGCCGCTGAGCACCAGCTGCCCGGTTTCCAGCACGTAGCCGCGATCGGCGACCGAGAGGCCCATGCGGGCGTTCTGCTCGACGAGGAGCACGGTGGTGCCGCGCCGGCGCACCTCGGCGATGATCGCGAACACCGCCTGGACGATCACCGGGGCCAAGCCCAGCGAGGGCTCGTCGAGGAGCAGGATGCGGGGCTTGGCCATCAGCCCGCGGGCGAGGGCCACCATCTGGAGCTGGCCGCCCGAGAGCGTCCAGCCGAGCGCGTCGCCGAAACGGCGGATGTCGGGGAAGAGCTCGAACATCCCCTCCGCCTCGTCCTTGATCTGGCGGGTCGAGAGCCCCTTCCGGTTCGAGGCGCCGAGCATGATGTTCTCGCGCACCGTGAGGCCCGGGAAGACCCGGCGCCCCTCCGGCACGTGCGCGACGCCGCGGCGCACGATCTCCTCGGGATTGAGCCCGAGGAGGGATTTCCCCTCGAACAGCACCTCGCCGCCGGCCGGCTTCACCAGGCCCGAGATGGTCTTGAGCGTCGTCGACTTGCCGGCCCCGTTCGAGCCGAGCAGCGTCACGACCTCGCCGGCCTCGACCGAGAACGAGATGCCGCGCACGGCCTCGATCTCGCCGTAGCGCACGGTCAGGTCGCGGATTTCCAGGAGTGCCATGTGTCGCGTCTCCTAGCGTCTCAAGCTGTGGCGAGGTCGGTCTTGAGGCCGACATTCGGCCCCTCGGTCGCTTCCTGGCCGAGATAGGCCTCGATCACCGCCGGCTCGCGCAAAACCGTGGCGGTGACCCCGTCGGCGATGCGCCGGCCGAAATTCAGCACCGTGATGTGGCTCGCCACGTCGCTCACCAGCGTCATGTCGTGGTCGATGATCAGGATGGTCAGGCCCTTGGCGGCCATCCGGCGCAGGAGCACGGTGAGCGCGTTCTTCTCGCTCGAATTGAGGCCCGCCGCCGGCTCGTCGAGGAGGAGCAGCACCGGGTTGCCGGCGAGCGCCCGGGCGATCTCGACGAGGCGCTGGTGGCCGTAGGAGAAGGACGAGATCGGCTCGTCGGCCCGCCCCTCCAGCCCGACGAAGGCGAGGGCCGCCCGCGCCCGCGCCTCCAGCGAGGAGCGGTCATGGGCGACGATGGCGTTGCCCGGCCGCTCCGCGCCGATCACCACGTTCTCGAGCGCGCTCATCGAGCGGAACAGGCGGATGTTCTGGAACGTCCGCCCGAGGCCCGAGCCCGCGCGCTGGTGCGGCGCGAACCGAGTGACGTCCCGCCCGTTGAGCCGCACCCGGCCGCCGGTCGGGGTGTAGAGGCCCGACAGCACGTTGAGGGTCGTGGTCTTGCCCGATCCGTTCGGGCCGATCAGCGCGTGGATGCCGCCGCGGGTCACCGTGAAGCTGACCTCGTCGACCGCCTTCAGGCCGCCGAAGTGCTTGGACAGCCCCTCGACCTCGAGCACCGGGGCGGCGGAGGCGGCGTCCTGCGTGAGCGTCAGGTCCTGGGCGCGGGGCGGAGCGGGTTTGCGCGGCCGCAGGCGCTTCACCTGGTCGCCGAGGAAGCCCCAGATGCCCTCCGGCATGAACACCACGATCAGGATGACGGCGAGCCCGTAGATCGCGAGGTACAGGCCCGGGATCTCCTTGAGGAAGCGCAGCCATTCGGGGATCAGGATCAGGAGCCCGGTGCCGATCACCGCGCCGACCGGCGAGCCGACGCCGCCGAGCAGCGCCATGGTGAGGAACACCACCGATTCGGCGAAGGAGAACTGGTCCGGGCTGATATAGGTGAAGCTGCCGGCGAACAGCCCGCCGCCGAGGCCGGCGAGCAGCGCCCCGATGGCGAAGGCCATCACCTTGGTGCGGTAGATGTCGATGCCGGTGACGCCGGCCGCGAGCTCGTTGTCGCGCACCGCCCGCATGGCGCGGCCGAGGCGGGTCTTCGGCATCCGCCAAACCGCGTAGGCGACCGCCGCCAGCACGAAGACGCAGAGCGCGAGGTAGCTCTGGCCGTCGGTGAACAGGCCCGGGCGCTTGATGTTCGGCACGCCGTCCGGCCCGTGGGTGACCGGGATCCAGTTGATCATGATCAGCGTCAGGATCTGCTGGAACGAGATCGTCACCATGGCGAGGTAGTGGCCGCCCAAGCGGAGCGTCGAGGCGCCTAAGCCCGCGCCGAGGATCAGCGCCAGGACGAGGCCGACCGGCAGGCAGAGCCAGAAGCTGATCCCGAGATCGACCGTGCCGAGGCCGACCGCGTAGGCGCCGATGCCGAAGAACGCGGCCTGCGCCAGGTTGATCTGCCCGCACAGGCCGAGCACGACGGTGAGCCCGATGACCGCGATGGCGTAGGTCGCGGCCTGCATCAGGATGTTGAGCACGTAGCCGCTGAACGGCGTCGTGGCGGCGAGGAACACCGCGACCGCCACCAGGGCCGCGTAGGCGAGGGTGCCGACGGGAAAGCGGCGGGCGGGAGCTTCGGGAGCGGACACCGGGTCCGCCGCGACGGGGCGAGGGGAGCCGGTCATGCTTTCTCCGCGATGCGTTCGCCGAAGATCCCCTGCGGACGCAGGGCCAGGAAGGCGACGAGGACGATGAAGGCGAAGGCGTCCTTGTAGGGCACCGAGATGTAGGCGGCGCCGAAGGTCTCGATGATGCCGAGCGCGAGGCCGCCGATGATCGCCCCGGTCACGTCGCCGAAGCCGCCGATGATGGTGGCGGCGAAGGCCTTGAGCGCGATGGTGGCGCCCATCTGGATCGACACGAACAGCACCGGCGCGACCAGGATGCCGGCGATGCCGCCGAGAACCGCGCTGTAGACGAAGGTCAGCATGATCATCCCGGCTACGGGTATGCCGAGCAGCGCGGCCATCTCCTTGTCCTGCGAGGTGGCCTGGAGCTTCTTGCCGAGCAGGGTGTGCTCGAAGAACCAGTACTGGAACGCCACCAGCACCGCGGTCACGGCGATGATCAGCAGGTACTGGGTGTCGAGGAAGACCGGGCCGACCAGGAACCCTTGCGTCTCGAAGACCGGCGGCAGCACCTGCGGCTGCGGCCCGTAGAGGGCGAGCGTGGCGTTGGCGAGGAAGATCGAGGCGCCGATGGTCGAGATGATCACCGGCAGGTAAGTCCGGTGGCGCAGCGGATAATAGACGCCGAGGTTGAACAGCGCGCCGAGCAGCGCCATGCCGCCGATGGCGAGCAGGAACGACAGCCAGTACGGCCATTCGAGGTCGACGGCGAAGACCACCATCAGGAAGGCGGCGACCATCGAGAACTCGCCTTGGGCGAAGTTCACCACGTTGGTGGCGCGGAAGATCAGCACGAAGCCGAGCGCCACGAGGGCGTAGACGGCGCCGATGCCGATTCCCGTGAACAGAAGCTGGAGGATGAGGTCCATGCGGGCCCGCCCCGGTCGGATGAGAGGGGTCGTGCCGCCGCGCGTCGGGCAGCGGCCGAAACGGCGTCGGGACGGCGCATCGCCGTCCCGGTCGGGTTCTTTCGAAGATCAGGCCTTGTAGAAGTCGATGCGCTTGTCGAAGACGATGTTGCCCTTGTCGTTGCGCACCACGTTGTAGCCGTGCAGGCCGTCGCCGTTCTGGTCGAAGTTGTAGGTGCCCTCGGCGCCCTCGTGGCCGCGGATGGCGAGCAGGGCCTCGCGGATCGCCTTCGGGTCGGTCTTGCCGGCGGCGTTGATGGCTTTCGCCAGCACCGTCACGGCGTCGAAGGTCCAGGAGGACTGGTTGTCGGGGGCGAGCTTCATCACCGCCCGGTAGGCCTTGCCGAAGTTGCGCGCCGCGTCGCTCGATTCCTCGGCGTAGTCCGCCACGCCGTAGGTGTTGTAGAGCGAGGGACCGGCGAGCTTGAGCGCCGTGACGTTGACGATCGAGGCCGAGCCGACCCAGGGCGCCTGCACGCCGAGCTGGCGCAGCTGGCGGGCGAAGATGCCGAGGTCGTTCTCGAAGGTGAAGTACGAGCCGATCACGTCGGCGCCCGACTGGCGGATCGCCAGCACGACGGGCGTGAAGTCCTGGCTCTGGTTGGTGTAGCCCTGGTCGAGCGCCACCGTCGCCCCGGACTTGCCGAGGGCCTCGGTCAGCGCCTTGGCGCCGCTGGTGCCGAAGGCGTCGGTCGAGTGGATGATCGCCCACTTCTTCTTGGCGAGCGTGCTCACGCCGTACTCGGCGATGACGCGGGCCGAGAAGCTGTCGTTCGGGCGGAAGCGGAACAGCCAGGGGTTGCCGAGCTGGGTCAGCACCGGATCGGTGCCGCCGAAGGCCACGGGCTTGCCCGTCTTCAGGATGTCGGGCGCCATGGCGTGGTTCTGGGTCGAGCGGATCGAGCCGAGGAACGCCACGAGGTCGGGTTGCGAGGCGAGCTTGGAGAAGGCCAGCACCGCGCCCGGATTGGTGGTCTGGTCGTCCTCGGTGACGAGCTCCATCGGCTTGCCCAGCACGCCGCCGGCCTTGTTGACGGCCTCGAGCGCGATCTTCGCGCCGTTGAGGGCGAAGCGACCGGCATCCGCCCCGGGCCCGGTCACCGGTAGCACCATGCCGATCCGCACCGTACCGCCCTGGGCGCTCGCAGGCCGGATGATCGACGGCGCGACGACGCCGGCAGCCGCGACCGTGGCCGCACTCTTCAGGAAAACGCGGCGCGTCGTCCTCATCGGCACTCTCCTCCCGTGGGAATGACCGGTGCTTCGAGGCCCGGCCTTGGGCGGGATGAGACACCGGCAGCGCTGCCATGTCCATCCCCCCTGCCCATCCTCCGGGATTAAAAATGCCCGGGCAGATCTGCACCGGACGCCCTCGACCGCGGGCGCCGGCGCGGCCATTCTCCCGCGCGCCAGAACGCGGCCGCGCCGGCGGCCGCCAGAACCAAGAAACCGGGAGGATCCCATGCAGATCTCAGCCAGCGGCCTGACGGCTTACGTGCGGGACGTCTTTTCGCGCGCCGGCTGCTCGGAGGCCGAGGCCGAGCGGATCGGCCGCTACCTCGTCGCCGCCAACCTGACCGGGCACGACAGCCACGGGGTGATCCGGGTGCCGCGCTACGTCGCCTGGCTGCAGGAGGGGGAGGTCGACGCCGACAAGACCCCGGAGATCGTGACCGACGGCCCGGCCTTCGCGCTGATCGACGCCCATTACGGCTTCGGCCAGACTGCCGGCCCGTTCGCGACCGAGCTCGGCATCCGCAAGGCGCGCGAGAACGGCGTCGCCATCGTGGCCCTGCGGCATGCCGGCCATCTCGGCCGCATCGGCGAGTGGGCCGAGCAGGCGGCCGCCGCCGGCCTCGTCTCGGTGCATTTCGTCAACGTCGCGGGCAGCCTCCTCGTCGCGCCGTTCGGCTCGGTCGACCGGCGCTTCTCGACCGCCCCCTTCGCGGCGGGCTTCCCCGTCCAGGGCGCCGAGCCGGTGATCCTCGACTTCGCCACCTCGGCGGTCGCCGAGGGCAAGGTGCTGGTCGCCTCGCAAGGGGGCAAGACGCTGCCCGACGGCGTCCTGATCGAGCCCGACGGGCGTCTGTCGAGCGATCCCGCGACCCTCTACGGCCCCCTCGACGGCCCGGAGCGCGACAACCTCAAGGGCGCCGGCGCGATCCGGGCTTTCGGCGAGCACAAGGGCTCGGGGCTGGCGCTCATGTGCGAGTTGCTCGCCGGCGCGCTCACCGGGTCGGGCACGGCGGGGCCGGGCGCGCGGCGGTTCTGCAACGGGATGCTCTCCCTCTACATGACGCCGGAGGCCTTCGGCTCCGAGGACGCGATGGTGCGCGAGACCCGCGCCTATCTCGACTTCTTCAAGGGCGCGCGGCCGGTGCCAGGCGGCGAGGTGCTGCTGCCGGGCGAGCCGGAGCGCCGGACGCGGGCCAAGCGCCTGGCGGAGGGCGTGCCGCTGCCCGATCCGGTCTGGGAGACGCTGCTGGTGGCGGGACGGCCGTTCGGGCTGGATGGGGAGGCGTATCGCACGTGATGTAGCGGATCCGGGCGGCCCTCATTGGGCCGTCCAATCCTCGATGACGAGACCGGGCACGCGGCTGAACTCACCGACATTGCCGGTCACGAGCGTGAGGTTGGCCGCGAGAGCGTGCGCGGCGATCCAGACATCGTTGTTGCCGATCAGTTGGCCTTGTCGTCCGAGCATGGCCCGGAGTCCGCCATAGCGGCGGCCGGTTTCCTCGGGCTCAGCGATCTCGATCGGAACGACGGCGACCAATCGGGCGAGGACTGCGAAAGCGCTGTCCCGATCCACGCTCTTCTCCGCCCCAAAGCACAACTGTCCGTAAGTCACTGGCGACATGACGGCTTCGCCGATGCGGAGCGCAGTCAATCGAGCGACGACCGAGCGTGGCCGCCTGCGCCGGAGCGCGATGATGACGTTCGTATCGAGCAGGTAGCGAGGCTTCACAGGCCCTCGCGCTCCTGCGGCGGGCCATCGTGCAAATCGGTCAGCATGTCGGCGGGCATGCTGTCGATGATGTCGAGGAGCACGGAGAGATTGGCCGGGCGCTCGCGCAGGACGACTTCGCCGCCACGGCGAAAAATCTCGACCTCGTTGCCGTCGAAGCGGAATTCTCGCGGCAGTCTGACGGCTTGGCTGCCTCCGGACGTGAAGAGCTTCGCGACGGTCATGACGCCTCCGTATATACACTGCATATATACATCGGTCGCCCGATCGCCACAACGGCGGTCGGGCTGTCGAAAACCACGAGACATGGGCCCCCGCTTCCGTACAATCCCCCCGTCCGGCGCGAAGACCGGACGGGAGGAGACGAGTGATGAACCGACGTGACGTCCTCGCGGGCGCCGCCGCGCTTACCGCGACCACGGTCGCGGCGCGGGCCGACCGGCTGCCCCTCGGCGACCTGCCGGGCACCCGCTATCCCGACCCGCGGGTCGAGGCGCTGGACAAGCGCTTCCGCTACAAGGTCGGCAACGCCGCCATCGAGCGCATCGCCACCGGCTTCCGCTGGGCCGAAGGCCCGGTCTACTTCCGGGACGGCGGCTACCTCCTGTGGAGCGACATCCCGAACAACCGGATCATGCGCTGGCTCGAGAACGGCCATGTCAGCGTCTACCGGGCGAACTCGAACTACTCGAACGGCAACACCCGCGACCGCCAGGGCCGGCTCATCACCTGCGAGCACGACACCCGGCGGGTCACCCGCACGGAGCCGGACGGCAAGATCACGGTGCTGATCGACAAGTTCGACGGCAAGCCGCTCAACGCCCCCAACGACGCGGTGGTGGCCTCCGACAACGCGGTCTGGTTCACCGATCCGGGCTACGGCATCGACGGGTTCTACGAGGGCCACAAGGACAAGGCGGAACTCCCGACCCGGGTCTACCGCCTCGATCCCTCGACCGGCCAGGCCAAGGTGGTGGCGGAGGGCATCGACCGGCCCAACGGGCTCGCCTTCTCGCCCGACGAGAAGATCCTGTACGTCGTCGATTCCGGCGCCACCCATGGCGGGCGGGCCAACATCCGCGCCTTCACCGTCGAGGGCGACAAGCTCACCGGCGACCGGGTCTTCGCGGAAGGATTCTCGCCGGGCTTCACCGACGGGGTGCGCACCGACGTCGACGGCAACGTCTGGTGCTCGATGGGCTGGGCCGATCCGAAGGAGGACGGGGTGCGCTGCTACACCCCGTCCGGCGACCTGATCGGCAAGATCCACCTGCCGGAGACCTGCGCCAACCTGTGCTTCGGCGGGCCGAAGAAGAACCGGCTGTTCATGACGGCGAGCACGTCGGTCTACGCGGTGTACGTCGAGACGCAGGGAGCGATGGTGCCGTAGAGGCGAATTTTTATATCTGCTGCACTGAACGCACGGAGCGCATGAACCCTCCCCCCTCTGCGGGGGAGGGTGCCCCGCGGCGAGTGCGCAGCACTCGTGCCGGGGCGGGAGAGGGGACACCGCATCCGGGGAGATCGCGACCATTCTGAAGGGCGCCACGTCGATCAGCGTCGCGCTGCCCCTCTCGGCGGGACTTCGTCCCGCTGCGCTCGCTCCGCTCGCCACCCTCCCCCGCCGGGGGGGAGGGTTCACGCGCGGCGCCCGACAGCATACCTACAATCGACGGCTAGAAGTTCACCCGATCCCCGCCCTTCAGGGCAAGGATCTCCCGCGCATCGTCCGGCGTCGCCACGTCGAGCCCGAGCCCCTCGATGATCTGGCGGACCTTCAGGACCTGCTGGGCGTTCGACTCGGCCATCTTCCCGGCGCCGATCCACAGCGAGTCCTCCAGGCCCACCCGGACGTTGCCGCCGAGCGCGATCGCCTGGGCGGCGATGGTCATCTGGTTGCGGCCCGCCCCCAGCACCGACCAGCGGTAATCGGCGCCGAACAGCCGGTCGGCGGTGCGCTTCATGTGCTGGACGTCCTCCGGGTGCTGGCCGATGCCGCCGAGGATCCCGAACACGCTCTGGACGAAGAACGGCGGCTTGATCACGCCGCGATCGGCGAAGTGGGAGAGCGTGTAGAGGTGGCCGATATCGTAGCATTCCACCTCGAACCGGGTGCCGTTCTCGGCGCAGGTGGTCAGGATGTGCTCGATATCCGCGAAGGTGTTCTTGAAGATCCGGTCGCGCGAGCCCTCGAGATACGGCTTCTCCCAGTCGTGCTGGAAGGTCTTGAACCGCTCCAGCATCGGGTAGAGGCCGAAATTCATCGACCCCATGTTGAGCGAGGCGACCTCCGGCTTGAAGTGGGCTGCCGGGCCGAGCCGCTCGTCGATGCCCATGGTGGGGGCGCCGCCGGTGGTGAGGTTCACCACGCAGTTCGAGCGCTGCTTGATCACCTTCAGGAACGGCTCGAAGGCCTCGGGCGACTGATCGGGCTTGCCGGTCTTCGGGTCGCGGGCGTGCAGGTGGACGATCGCCGCGCCGGCCTCCGCCGCGCCGATCGCGGCCTCGGCGATCTCGTCCGGCGTCACCGGCAGGTGCGGCGACATCGAGGGAGTGTGGATCGCGCCGGTGACGGCGCAGGTGATGACGACTTTCCGCTTGGCCATGGTGTGTCCTCCTAAGGTTGGGCGCGCTTGTGCGCCATGAGCGCCGCGAGGCGCGCGTCGCGGCGGCGGCTGCGCTCCACCGCCGGGGCGGGATCGGGACCGCCGTCCCAGGCGGCGACGATGCGGGCGGCGCTCTCGGGCGACCACACCGAGGCCGGGGCCGGATCGGCGGCGAGCCGACCGTAGAAGCCGCCGTAGCGGGCGGCGTAATCGGCCACGCCCCCCGGCGCGTTGAGGTCGATCGTGGCGAAGGGCCCGAGGAACGACCAGCGCAGGCCCAGTCCCTCGGCCACCGTCCGGTCGAGGTCGGCCGGGCTCACCACGCCCTCGGCGACGAGGCGGAAGGCCTCGGAGAGCAGCGCCCCCTGCAGGCGGTTGAGCACGAAGCCCTCGACCTCGCGGTGCACCGTCACCGGCGCCTGGCCGGCGGCCTCGTAGAGGGCGCGGGCGCGCTCCACCACCGCCGGATCGGTCCAGGGCGCGCCGCAGAGTTCCACCACCGGCACCAGGTGGGGCGGGTTGACCGGGTGGCCGACGAGGCAGCGGGCCCGGCCCGCGAGACCTTCGGTGAACAGCGAGGCGACGATGGCCGAGGTCGAGGAGGCGAGGATCGTGTCCGGCGCGCACAGGGCGTCGAGCTCGGAGAACAGCGCGCGCTTGGCCTCCACCGTCTCGGGGCCGTTCTCCTGCACGAGGTCCGCCCCGTCCACCGCCTCGGACAGCGTGGCGCAGGTCCGGATCCGGGCGAGCGCCGCCGGGACGTCGGCGACGAGGCCGTGCCCCTCGAGCTGGCGCAACGCCTCGGCGACGTGGCCGGGCGCGGCGTCGAGCGCCGCGGGGTGGAGGTCGGTGAGGCGGACGGAGAAGCCCGCCCGGGCGAAGACGACGGCCCAGGACCAGCCGATCAGCCCGGCTCCCACGATCGCGACGGTCGGCATGGTGGATGGTCCCTTCGGGCGCGTCACGGCGCGGCCGAACGCCGGTGCGGCGCGGAAGGAGAGCCTTGCGTCATGGTGCGTGTCCTGCCCGGTCCCGCGTCACGGTCGTTGGGGTTGCCGTGATCTGTGATCACACTTAGGCTCGCACCAAACCGCGCCCCTGTCGAGATCTCGGTGGGAGCAAGCAGCGGGTGCTTGAGGGGAGGCGGCGGTGGAGAGCATCGCCCGGATCGGTCGCGTCGCGCACGCCACCCTGGGCGCGCAGGCCTACGACGCCCTGCGCGACCTGCTGGTCGCCGGCGGGCTGGCGCCGGGGGAGCGGGTGTCGCTGCGCATGCTCGCCGAGCGGCTCGGCACCTCGGTGATGCCGGCCCGCGAGGCGGTGTCGCGCCTCGTCGCCGACGAGGCCCTGGAGGTGCTGCCGAACCGCGCCGTCCGGGTGCCGGTGATCACCCTCGCCACCTTCCGCGAGCTGACCCGCGTGCGCATCGCCGTCGAGGGATTCGCCGCGGCGGAGGCCGCGCGCGCCGTCGGGCCCGACGACCTGGCGGCGATCCGGATCCACGACGCGGCCTTCCGCAGCGAGGTCCTGGCGCCCGAGCCGGATCTCGAGCGGGGCATGCGGGCGAACCGCGACCTGCACTTCGCGGTCTACCGGGCCGCCGGCCTGCCCTCGCTCGTCACGATCATCGAGGGCTTGTGGCTGCGCATCGGCCCGGTGCTCAACCTCGACCTGCGCTCCTCGCCCCGCCGCCTCGCCGAGGGCGGGGCGCAGGTGCACCATGCCCGCCTGGTGGCGGCCCTCGCCGCCGGCGACGCGGAGGGCGCCCGCGCGGCGCTCGCCGCCGACATCGCCGGCAGCGCCGGCTTCATCGAGACGACCGGGCGCCTGGCACCCTGAATCTTTCGCCCCGACGACAAGGAGACGACCATGGAGATGGGATTGAGCGGCCTGAAGGTGCTGGTCACCGCGGGGGCGGCCGGCATCGGGCTCGAGGTGGCGCAGGCCTTCGTCGAGGAGGGGGCGCGGGTCCATGTCTGCGACGTCGACCGCGAGGCGCTGGCGGCCCTGCCGTCGGGCATCACCGGAACCTACGCCGACGTGGCCTCGCGCGAGGACGTCGCGCGGCTGTTCTCGGAGGCGCGAGACGCGCTCGGCGGGCTCGACTGCCTCGTCAAC
Source organism: Methylobacterium terrae (assembly GCF_003173755.1). NCBI lineage: Bacteria > Pseudomonadati > Pseudomonadota > Alphaproteobacteria > Hyphomicrobiales > Methylobacteriaceae > Methylobacterium > Methylobacterium terrae. The sequence continues at coordinate 3,534,064 of NZ_CP029553.1, read as the reverse complement.
AATGCCGGCATCGCCGGGCCGACGGGGCGTGTCGAGGAGATCAACCCGGAGGATTGGGACCGTACCCTCGACATCTGCATCACCGGGCAGTTCAACTGCGTGCGCCTGGCGGTGCCGCAGCTGCGGCAAAGCGCCAACCCGTCGATCGTGAACCTGTCCTCGGTGGCGGGCCGCTTCGGCTTCCCGTTGCGCACCCCCTATGCGGCGGCCAAATGGGCGGTGATCGGCTTCACCAAGTCGCTGTCGCGGGAGCTCGGGCCCGACGGGATCCGGGTCAACGCGGTCCTGCCCGGCATCGTCGCCGGCGACCGGCAGCGCAGGGTGCTGGAGGCCAAGGCGCAGCAGCGCGGGATCAGCTTCTCGGAGATGGAGGCGGCGGCCTTCGCGGCGGCCTCGATCAAGGACTACGTCACCGCCCGCCAGATCGCCGACCAGATCCTGTTCCTGGCCTCGGCCCGGGGCAAGACCATCTCGGGCCAGGCGCTCGCGGTGGACGGCGATCTGCAGATGCTGACCTAGCCGGGCGGATTCGTGTCGCGCGGCGCGCTTTCCACGCGCCGCAGCGATCCCGGGGCCGCGAAGCGGAGCCCGGGACGGCCAGGAGTGTCGGCTCGGTCGCGCCAAGCCGTACGCGCGCTCACGGCAGCCACCGCGCCAGGAACCCGCCCACCGCCACGGCGAACACCGCCCAGGGCCCGAGCACCAGCCAGATCGGGTGCGGCCCGGCCTCGTCCCTCGTCTTCACGTCGTCCAGGATCATCGCGGCCCCCGCCGATTCGTCGCTCCAGGCAGGAAGCCCCGCGATTATGGTTGGACGGGGGAAGCTTGACCGCTGGAGCTTGCGTCAGGCTGGCTCGTCGCCGGGCACGGGCACGGGCTCGCGCGCCGGCGCCGCCGCCGGACGCGGCCGCGCCGCATCGAGGGCGTAGAGCGCCAGTCCCGCCCAGATCAGCCCGAAGACCAGCGCCCGGGACAGCGGCAGCGACTCGCCGTAGGCGAGCACGCTCAGGCCGAGCAGGCAGGTCGGGGAGATGTATTGCAGGAGGCCGATCGTCGAGAGCTTGAGGCGGGCGGCGGCGGCCGCGAACCACATCAGCGGCACCGCGGTGGTGATGCCGGTGAGCATCAGGAGCAGCCACTGCTCAGGTCCCTGGCCGGGCGGCGTCGGCGCGACGGCGAGGTAGGCGAGCGCCAGCGGCAGGAGCGCGAAGGTCTCGGCGCCCAGGCCGAGGATCGGGTCGATCGGCACCAGCTTGCGGATCAGGCCGTAGATCGCGAAGCTGATCGCGAGGGCGAGCGCGACCCACGGCAGGCTGCCGGCCGCCACCACCGCGGCGACGACCCCGAGGGCGGCGAGCGCCACCGCGGCGAGTTGCAGCGGGCGCAAGGCCTCGCGCAGCACCAGGGCGCCGAGCGCGACGTTGACCAGCGGATTGATGAAGTAGCCGAGGCTCGCGTCCAGCATCCGCCCGTTCTGGACCGCCCACAGGTAGAGCGACCAGTTGCCCGCGATGAGCAGGGCGGAGAGCAGCAGGAAGGCGTGGCGGCGCTCGAGCAGGATCCGGGGACCGCGGCGCAGCAGGCGCAAGGCCACGAGCAGCACGGCGATGAACAGGCCCGACCAGACGATGCGGTGGGCGAGGATGCCCCAGGCCGGCACCCCGTCGAGCAGGCGGAAGTGAACCGGGACGACGAGGCCCCAGCTCAGGAAGGCGCCGAGCGCGTAGATCAGACCCACGGATGTTTCCCCCGGGCGTCGGGCGCCCGCCCGGGTTGTGCCGCAGGCGCCGGCACCGGGCTACGGTCCGGGGCGGGGGGCCGGCCCCCGCCCGGCGCGGGTCTGCGAGACGAGGTCAGGACCCGAGGAAGCGCTCCAGCACGGCGAGCGTCGCCTGCGGGTTCTCCTCGGCGACGAAATGGCCGGACGGGACGATCTCGTATTCCGTGCCCTCCGGCGCGAAGGTCCCGGTCCAGGCCTGCCGCACCGGATCGAGGCCGTCCCTGCCGACGAAGCGGTCGGCGACCAGCACCAGGACGGGCCCGGCGAGGCGGCGCCCCTGCGCGAGATCGACCTCGTCGGCGGCCCGGTCGGGGCCCGCCCCGGCGCGGTAATCCTCGCAACTCGCGTGGATGCGCTCGGGCACGTTCCAGCTCTGGCGGTAGAGGTCGAGGGCACCGGGGGAGAACGCGTCGAGGGTGCCGTCGCCGGTCCAGATCCGCAGGAGGTCCTCGTAATAGGGGATCGGCGCGCGGCCGATCTCCCGCTCCGGCGTCGGCGCCGCCTGCGCCAGGAAGCGCCAGTGCGGGTAGGCTCCGGGCTCCCGATCCATCTTCCGCCACTGCGAGACCGTCGGCAGGATGTCGAGGAGGGCGAGGCGGTCGATGCGGCCCGGCTCGTCGAGGGCGAGGCGGTAGCCGACCCGGGCGCCGCGGTCGTGGCCGACGAGGCCGAAGCGGACATGGCCGAGCCGCTCCATCACGGCGACCACCTCGCGGCCCATCTGCCGCTTGGAATAGGCCTCGTGCGCCGGGTCGCCGGCGGGTGCCGCCGACCAGCCGTAGCCCTTGAGGTCGAGGCAGATCACCCGGTGGGTGCGGGCGAGCGCCGGGGCGATCCTGTGCCAGCAGGCGTGGGTCTGGGGGAAGCCGTGCAGCAGAACGAGCGGCGGGGCGTCCTCGGCGCCGCCGGCCCGGGCGAAGAAGCGCCCGTCGGGCGTATCGATCCAGTGCGACGTGAAGGCGGGAAACAGGTCGGCGGGCATCGGGCGCTCCCCACGGTCTTGATGCCCGCGCCGGGGCGCGGGCGAGCCGAGGTTAACGCACGATACGGCTCAGGTCTCCCGCGCCACCGCGCGCCAGCCGATGTCGCGGCGGCAGAAGCCCTCCGGCCAGTCGATCCGGTCGAGGGCGGCGTAGGCCTTGCCTTGCGCCTCCCGCACGTCGCGCCCGAGCGCCGTCACGGCGAGCACCCGGCCGCCATCGGCGACGAGGCGCTCGCCGTCGCGCTTCGTGCCGGCCTGGAACACCAGGGCGTCGGCTGCCTCGGCCGCCGCGAGGCCGCGGATCTCCGAACCCCTGGCGACGGTGCCGGGATAGCCGGGAGCGGCCATGATGACGGTCAGCGCGACCTCGTCGCGCCAGTCCGGCGCGACGCCCGAGAGGTCGCCGTCGGCGGCGGCGGTGAGCAGCGGCACCAGGTCCGAGGCGAGGCGCGGCATCAGCACCTCGCATTCGGGATCGCCGAAGCGGGTGTTGTACTCGATCAGCATCGGGCCGGCCTCCGTCAGCATCAGCCCGGCGTAGAGGATGCCCGAGAACGGCGTGCCGCGCGCCCGCATCCCGTCGAGGGTCGGGCGGATGATCCGCTCCATCACCTCGGCCTCCAGCGCCGGCGTGAGCACCGGGGCGGGAGAGTAGGCGCCCATGCCGCCGGTATTCGGCCCCTTGTCGCCGTCATGGACGCGCTTGTGGTCCTGGGCGGTGCCGAGCAGCACCGCGCGGGTGCCGTCGCAGAGCGCGAACAAGCTCGCCTCCTCGCCGACCATGCACTCCTCGATCACCACCTCGGCGCCGGCGGCCCCGAGCCCGCCGCCGAGCATGCTCTCGACCGCGGCCTCGGCCTGTTCCAGGGTCTCGGCCACCACCACGCCCTTGCCGGCGGCGAGCCCGTCGGCCTTGACGACGACCGGGATGCGGCCGGCGCGCAGGTGGTCGAGCGCCGGCGCGACCTCGCGGAAGCGCGCGAAGGCGGCGGTCGGGATGGAGAAGTCCCGGCACAGTTCCTTGGTGAAGGCCTTCGAGCCTTCGAGCCGGGCCGCCGCGGCGCGGGGGCCGAAGGCCCGGATGCCGGCCGCGTCGAGCGCATCGACGAGGCCGGCCACCAGCGGCGCCTCTGGGCCGACCACCACGAAATCGACGCCCTCGCGCCGGCAGGCGGCGATCACCGCGTCGTGGTCGGCGACGTCGAGGGCGAGGTTGGTGCCGTGCGCCGCGGTGCCCGGATTGCCGGGGGCGATGAGCAGGCGCCGGCAGAGCGGGCTCCGGGCGAGCTTCCAGGCGAGCGCGTGCTCGCGGCCGCCGGAGCCGATCAGCAGGAGGGTGAGGGGGTGCTGGTCGCGCATCGCCGGTCCCGGAACGGAAGGTCTGTCTCGTGCGAGACGTTTAGGGGCGCCGGTGCGGCCCGGCAACCGGGACCGATGCAGGGGGACGTCGAGGCTCGCGGGGGCACTGATGCGCCCGGGACACTGGCGGCCTCAAGCGGCGGGGCGGCCTTCCGCGACCCGGCCGGAGCCGGTAGCCTCGCGCGCGATGTCCGCTTCATCCGTCTCCCTCGCCGCCCCGATCGCCAACGTGCCCGAATGGTCGGTCACCGAACTGGCGAGCGCCCTCAAGCGCACGCTGGAGGACGCGTTCGGGCACGTGCGCCTGAAGGGCGAGATCTCGGGCTATCGCGGCCCGCACGGCTCCGGCCACGCCTATTTCAGCCTCAAGGACGGCGGCGCCAAGATCGACGCCGTGATCTGGAAGGGCACGATGCTGCGGCTGCGCCACAAGCCCAAGGAGGGGCTCGAGGTCGTGGTCACGGGGCGGATCACGACCTATCCGGGCAAGTCCGCCTACCAGATCGTGGTCGATTCGCTCGAGCCCGCCGGCGCCGGCGCCTGGATGGCGCTCCTGGAGGAGCGCCGCCGCACGCTCGCGGCGGAAGGGCTGTTCGACGCCGCACGCAAGCGGCCGGTGCCGTATCTCCCCCTGGTCGTCGGCGTCGTCACCTCGCCGACGGGCGCCGTGATCCGCGACATCCTGCACCGCCTCGCCGACCGCTTCCCGCGCCCCGTCCTGGTCTGGCCGGTGCGGGTGCAGGGGGAGGGGGCGGCCGAGGAGATCGCGGCGGCGATCCACGGCTTCAACGCGCTCGAGCCCGGCGGGGCGATCCCGCGGCCCGACGTGCTGATCGTCGCCCGAGGCGGCGGCTCGATCGAGGACCTGTGGTGCTTCAACGAGGAGATCGTGGTGCGGGCCGCGGCCGCGAGCGCGATCCCGCTGATCTCCGCCGTCGGGCACGAGACCGACGTCACGCTGATCGACCACGCCGCCGACCGCCGCGCCCCGACCCCGACCGGCGCGGCCGAGATGGCGGTGCCGGTGCTGCACGAACTGCTCATCGACCTCGAATCCCTGAGCCGGCGCCATGCCGGCGCGCTCCTGCGCCTCGTCGAGCAGCGCCGGGGGGAGCTGCGCGGCCTCGCCCGCGCCCTGCCGGGCCCCGAGGCGCTGCTGGCGCAGAAGCGCCAGCGCCTCGACCTCGCGGAAGCCCGCCTGGCGCCCGCGCTCGCCGCCAATGCCCGCGACGCGCAAGGCCGCCTCAACCGGGCGCTCCAGGGGCTCGCCCGCAACCCGCCCTCCTTGCGCCTGGCGCGTGCCCGCGAGCGCCTGGCGGCGATCGACCACCGGCCGCGCCACGCGCTCGAGCGGGTGCTGGCGGTGCAGGGCGAGCGGCTGAACGGGGTGTCGCGACGGCTCGACCGGGCGCCGGGGCAGGGGCTGGAGCGCCTGGCCGGCCGGCTGTCGCGGGCGACCGCGCTGTTTTCCAGCCTCAACTATCGCTCGGTGCTGGCCCGCGGCTACGCCCTGGTGCTCGACGGCGCGGGCACGCCGGTCGGCTCGGCGCAGGCCGCGCGGGCCGCCGGGCACCTGACGGTCGAGTTCGCCGACGGGCGGGTGGCGGCTTCCGTCGGGGGCGCGCCCGCACCCGAGACGCCGCCCGAGCCGGCCCGGCCGGCGCCGCGCCGGGCGGCGAAGCGCAAGGAGCCGGCGGCGGAGACGAAAAAGGCGCCCGTGACGGGCGCCGTGCAGGGGTCGCTGTTCGAGAGCTGAGCTCGCCTCGACCCTCCCTCCTCTGCGGGGGAGGGTGCCCGGCTGCGAGTGCGAAGCACTCGTTCGCCGGGTGGGAGAGGGGACGCCGCTTCCGGAAAAGACTGGACCGTTCTGAAGGGCGCCACCTGGATCAGCGTCGCGCCGCCCCTCTCGGCGGGACTTCGTCCCGCTGCGCTCGCTGCGTTCGCCACCCTCCCCCGCAGAGGGGGGAGGGTACAGGCGCGGAGCCGCGGCGGTCCTCTTGAAGCCGCTGTCCAGCGGCCCTCAATACGCGTCGTCGTCCTCGTCCTCTTCGCCCTTCCGCATCGGCTTGAGGCGGGCGAAGACCGAGTCGGCGTCCAGGCGCTCGTCGCGGCCCGGGCGGCGATCCGCGTCGTGGTCCTCGGGCTCGGGCAGGACCGAGAGCTCGGGCGGCATCAGCGTGGCGCCGCCCTCGGCGGACTCGACCAGCGGACGGTCCTTGGCGGCGCGCTGGACCTCGAAGTCGAGGTCGATCTGCGAGCACAGGCCGAGGGTCACCGGGTCCATCGGCTGCAGCGACCCGGAATTCCAGTGGGTGCGCTCGCGGATTTGTTGGATCGTCGACTTGGTGGTGCCGACGAGGCGCATCACCTGCGCGTCCTTCAGCTCCGGGTGGTTGCGCAGCAGCCACAGGATGGCGTTCGGCCGGTCCTGGCGGCGCGACAGCGGGGTGTAGCGCGGGCCCTTGGTGCGCTTGACCTCGGGCAGCTTCACCTTCGACACCGCGACCTTCATGCGGTGGTTCGGATTGGTCTGCGCCCGCTCGATCTCCTCGCGGGTGAGCTGGCCGGTCGAGACCGGGTCGAGACCCTTGATGCCGGCCGCCACCTCGCCGTCCGCGATGCCCTTCACCTCGAGGGGGTGGAGCTTGCAGAAATCGGCGATCTGATCGAAGGACAGCGACGTGTTCTCGACGAGCCACACGGCCGTCGCCTTCGGCATCAACGGTCCCTGGGACATACCACACCTCCTCGGGCGTTCCGGAATCTCGCGGAACGCGGCCTGCCGCTCGTCCGGGAAGCGGCCTTGCAAATACGGGCCCCTCGACGCGACAGGGCGCCCGGGGCGGAACCGGGAGGTCCCGCCGGCGTCCCGGAATGTCAGGACGGCCTGTCTCACGCTGTGAGGGAATCGCCCGTTATATAGGCGCGTCGCAGGCCCGGCGCAAACCGCTTTCGCGGGCCAAGGTGTCGTTCCTTGAGGAGCACGGCTCGGAAGCGCGAGCGGCCCGCCGGTGCGGCGCCGGCGGGCGAAGTTCGTCCGGCCGGTCGGCCGCGTCAGACGAACAGGCTCGAGACGCTCGACTCGTCGGCGGTGCGCCCGATGGCCTCGCCGAGCAGCGGCGCGATCGTGACGACCCGGATGTTGCGCGCGAGCTTGACCGCCGCGGTCGGCTGGATCGAGTCGGTGATCACCAGCTCCTTGAGCTTCGAGGAGGCGATGCGCGACACCGCGCCCCCCGAGAGCACGCCGTGGGTGATGTAGGCCGAGACGTCCTTGGCGCCCTTGGCGAGCAAGGCCTCGGCGGCGTTGACGAGCGTGCCGCCGGAATCGACGATGTCGTCGACGAGGATGCAGGAGCGGCCCTCGACCTCGCCGATGATGTTCATCACCTCGGACTCGCCGGGCCGGTCGCGGCGCTTGTCGACGATGGCGAGCGGCGCGTCGATGCGCTTGGCGAGCGCGCGGGCCCGCACCACGCCGCCGACGTCGGGCGACACCACCATCATGTCGGCGGGTTCGAGCCGCTCCTTGATGTCGCGCACCATCACGGGAGCGGCGAACAGGTTGTCGGTCGGGATGTCGAAGAAGCCCTGGATCTGGCCGGCATGCAGGTCGAGGGTCATCACCCGGTCGGCGCCGGCCTCGGTGATGAGGTTGGCCACCAGCTTGGCCGAGATCGGGGTGCGGCCCGAGGTGCGCCGGTCCTGGCGGGCATAGCCGAAATAGGGCAGCACGGCGGTGATCCGCCGCGCCGAGGAGCGCCGCGCGGCGTCGATCATGATGAGCAGTTCCATCAGGTGATCGTTGGCCGGGAACGAGGTCGACTGGACGATGTACACGTCCTCGCCGCGCACGTTCTCCTGGAGCTCGACGAAGATCTCCATGTCGGCGAAGCGGCGCACCGAGCAGACCGCCAGCGGCTTCTCGAGATAGGCCGCGATCGCCTCGGCCAGCGGGCGGCTCGCGTTGCCGGCGACGATCTTGATCGAGGATTTCATCGTGCTTCCATCGTGGCCCGCGCCGAGAGCCCCGGCGCTGCCGCGCGGCAAGCGTGACCGCGCGCGCCGGGGTGAGGGAGGGATCGCATCGAGCTTCGCGCGATTGCGGGCCCCTCGCGCGACGATGCTCTCGTGTGACGGGCGAGGCTCTTATCAGCGCCGGGATACCGTCACAATGCTTTCATGTGCGCCGGAATGCGCAAGCCCCCGGCTTTCGACCGCACGGTGACTGCTTCCTTACGTGCGAGGACGCGCCTCAGGGCTGCAGCAGCCGGTGCAGATGCACGATGAAGTAGCGGGTCTGGGCACTGTCCACGGTCTGCTGCGCCTTCGCCTTCCAGGCCATGGCGGCGCTGGCATAGTCGGGGAAGATGCCGACGACGTCGAGCTTCGAGAGGTCGCGGAAGGTGACGCTGTCGAGGTCGGTCAGCTCGCCCCCGAACACCAGGTGGAGGAGCTGCTTGGGCTCCTGGGAAATCTTGGGCTCCTGGGAGGTCGCCGGCTTGTCGTTGCCCGGGTTGCTCATGCGCATCGTCTCCGCGTGCCGCCACGATGCCGCTCGTCCGGTCCGACGGACGGCGCCTGCCCGGCGGGCAGGCGCCGAGCGGCGTCGCAAACGCGGGGCGCCGCGTCAAGCCGGATCGTGCTGCAATGCGGGAAAGGGCGCGCCGCACGAAGCCGGTTTTCCCGCCGATGCCGGGGATGACGCGGACGGGGCAACACACGAGATATGGTAGACCCGATCCGCCGGACTTGCGCATCGGGCGAGGGACATGGAGGCCAGCCATGCAGTTGAAGCCGAACATGACGGTGATCGAAGGCCAAGCCAAGAGCGTCGATCCCGCCCCGGACGGTTGGGGCGAAACGGTCGAGTTCGCCGTCGAGCAGAGCGGGCCGGCCGACGGCTATTCGGACTTCCTCAAGGCATCCCCCGGCTCCACCGTGACGATGTTCACGGCGGAGCCGGGTACGGTGCAGCCGGGCTTGTCCTACACGGTCACGGCGTCCGTCCTGGGTGGCCCGACCGGGGAACGCGTCGTGCTGCAGGACGTCAAGGCCAAGGATCGGTGAGGGTCCGGGCGATCCGGCGTGGCGCTCAGGAGACCGCGACCTCCTTGAGCGTGACGTCGACCGTGACGATGCCGTCCTCCTCCGTGATCTCGGTGAGCGCGATGCCGCTCGCGGTTCCGTCGTTCCAGCGCGTATGCGGGTGCTTGGCGCCGCGATCGTCGACCGACCGGACTGCCGCCTGGCCGGGGAACAGATCGGCTGGATCGTCCGGCTTGCGGCCGAATTCGAGATCCCGGCGCCCATCGGCCTGGACCAGGGCGACCTTGTAGGCCAGCGGGTTGGTGTTGTCCGACTGGGTCTCGTCGATGTGCCACAGCGCGAGGCCGGAGCCGGGCAGCTTGTCGTCGCGGCCAGCCTGCTGACGGTTCTCGAGCAGGAAATATTCGCGCGCTTCGGACACGGAGTCGATGCGGTAGCAGGCGCTAGCGTCCTTCTCCAGCGTGTCGAGGGCGAGGGAGGCCGAGGCGGTCAGGGGCTGCGGGCGGATCCAGCCGAGCTGTTCGAGGCACCAGGCCGACATCCGGGACGGACGCTCCCCGCCGCCGTTCCACGAGCCCCCTCCCATCAGGCACCAGTTGCCGACGCCGGCGCTGCGATAGCTGGTGTCGTAGAGGTCGGGGAGCCCGAGGAAGTGCCCGAACTCATGCGAGAACACGCCGAGGCGACCGTTCTCCGGGGCCGTGAAGTAGGCGTAGGCCTTCACGCCGTCGTTGGTGAAGGGCTCCGGCAGGGTCCATTTGTGCGACCAGATCAGGGATTTGCGCCGGAGAGGCTCGGCTTCCGCCTCCGCGCCGCCGCCCGCATGGACGAGGAACAAGCCGTCCAGGTACCCGTCACCGTTGACGTCGAAGGGCTTGAGGCTGTTGCCGTCGCAGTATCGCCGCAGGATCTCGTCGAGCAGCCCGGGCGTGTTCCGCGGAAAGCCGTCGCCGGTGCCGCTCTGGCCGTCGACGTAGTAGGCGTAGGGGTGTTCCGCCCGCAGCCAGCCGACGACCTGTCCGGTCACGTCGAGCTTGTGACCGGATAGATCCCAGTAGAAGCGGTTCATCGAGTCCGGGTTGCCGGAGTCGAAGAGCAGCGTCCGGTAATGGCTGGGCGTCTGCTGGCCGGGGAGATCGGAGAAATCGACCAGCAGGACGAGGCAGTTGAGGGTCGTCTTGGCGTCCGGCGCCGGCAAGGCGAGCTGCTTCGTCGGCGGACGGCCGGCCTCGTCCCGAAGCGCCTGCGCGTCGGTCTGCGACGGCGGGTAGACGACGCCGTCGTTGAACCCGCTTCGGGCGATCTTGGGAATGCCCAGCCAGCCGGCACGCGCCGCGAGCTTCGCGTCGGCCGTCGAGAGCACTTGGCCGGACACGACTTGATGCTTGATGTTCTCGAGCACGTCCGGATGCGCGATGCAGGCGGTCGGCCCCGCCGCGTAGGACGATCCCGCCTCAAGGCGCGTACAATCACACGACAGCAGCCTCATGTCGATCTCCAATGAAAAACTGCTCGGACAACCGGACCTTGAAACCACAATCCCGCACGATTGTAAATTAGCGGAGGCAAGATTTAGATTTTAGCCGATCAGACCGCCGACATCAGTTCATTCTCTTAAAAACATATCTAGGCACAACCGTACAATCATTCAAAATATCTCGCGCAATGAAAAGCGGGCAGCTCTATTCGAAAACAGAGCCGCCCGCCTTATAAAGAAGATATAACAGTTATCTATTCACATATTTTTTCAGGCACGGTCCATAGCCGGATAGTCGACGTAACCCTCGGGCCCTTGGCTGTACCAGGTCTTGTAGTTGTCCTTGGTGAGGGTTGCGCCCTCGGCGATCCGCTCCGGCAGATCCGGGTTGGCGATGAAGGTGCGGCCGAAGGCGATGGCGTCGGCGCGGCCCTCGTCGAGGGCGGCCTGCGCCCGCGGACCGTCATAGTCGGAGTTCAGCACCAGCGGCCCCCGGAACGCGGCCTTGATCGCGGGCGCCACCGCCGGCCGGGCGGCCTTGCCGAAGGTGCCGTCGGGGCCCGGCTCGCGCAGCTCGAGGAAGGCGACGCCGATCGCCGACAGGGCGGCGGCGGCGGCCGGGAAAAGGGTCTCGGGATCGGGATCGTCGACGCCCTGGATCGGCTCGTTCGGCGACAGGCGAACCCCGGTGCGGTCGGCCCCGACGGTGTCGGCGACGCTGCGGGCGACCTCGGCGAGGAGGCGGATGCGGTTCTCCACGGAGCCGCCGTAGCGGTCCTGACGCAGGTTGGAATTGGAGCGCAGGAACTGGTCGATCAGGTAGCCGTTCGCGGCGTGGATCTGCACCCCGTCGAAGCCGGCCTCGATCGCGTTGCGGGCGGCCTTGGCGTAATCTTCCAGCAGCCGCGGGATCTCGTCCTCCCGCAGGGGACGCGCCTCGGCGTAGGGCTTCTTGCCCTCGTAGGTGTGGGCGTGGTCGGGCCCGGTGGTGGCCGAGGACGAGACCGGTTGCGCGCCGCCGAGGAAGTCGGGATGGACCAGCCGGCCCATGTGCCAGAGCTGGGCGACGATGCGCCCGCCGGCCTCGTGCACCGCCGCGACGACCGGCTTCCACGCCTCGACCTGCTCGACCGACCACAGGCCGGGGGCGAACGGCCACCCGGTGCCCTCCTGCGAGATGCCGGTGGCCTCGCTGATGATCAGGCCGGCGCCGGCGCGCTGGCGGTAATATTCCGCCATGATCGGGGTCGGCACGTGGGTGCGCGAGGCGCGGCCGCGGGTCAGCGGCGCCATCAGGATGCGGTTCGGCGCCTGGATGGCGCCGAGCTGGATCGGATCGAACAGGGACGGCACTCGGGATTCTCCGGATCGAGCCCGGCTTCAAGGGCCGGGCGACGATCCGGAGATGGGCGTTGCAGCGCAGCAGACCAGCCCCGGCGGCGGCCGCCCGGGCCGCGATGTGCGCTGCCTCACCTCGCGCCCGGGATTAAACGCGGGCGCGGCTCACGACTTGCTCATCTGCTCGCGGGCGTCCGACACCGCCTTCATGCAGCCGGCCTCGTCGCCCTTCTTGTCGAGCTCGCGGGCGCGGTTGAGGCTGGCGCGCGCCTCCATCACCCCTGTGCCGCCGCCGCTCGCCTTGGCGACGTCGGCGGTCGCCTGCGTCTCGGCGGAGCCGGGGGCGGGGCCCTTGGGCAGGGCCGACGGGCTCGTGCCCTTCTCGGTCGCCGCCTCGGCCTGGGCCTCGCGGCGCGCCGCCACCTCCTTGCCGCCGCTCGAGGCCGCGATGGTCTCGCGGCCCTGCTCGGTCAGGCGCGGCTCGAGGGACGAGATCTCGGTGCTGCAGGCACCCGCGAAGGCCGGGCCGGCGAGGCTGGCGAGAAGACCGGCGGCGAGGATGAGCTTCATGGCGTGCCTCTCCCTATCGTTGATTCGTGCCCGTTCCCGAACCTTGGCGCGACGGGCTCCGGTCCGCGAACACCGGCCCGGGGGCGGGGGTTCCAGCCGAGCGGGACACGGACCAGAAAAAAGGACCGCCCCCGGCGGGAGGCGGCCCCGATCTCGCGTCGCGCGGGGCATGGAAGCCCCGCGGGTCCTCGTCTCACGCGCTCAGCTTGTCGCGCATCGGCAGCTGGCGGATGCGCCGCCCGGTCGCCGCGAAGATCGCGTTGGCGATGGCGGGCGCCACCGGCGGCACGCCGGGCTCGCCGACGCCGCCGAGCGGCTTGTCCCAGGACCCGCCCTGCACGAGGTGCACGTTGATGATCTTGGGCGCCTCGTTGATCCGGGTCAGCTCGTAGGTGTCGTAGTTGTCCTGGACGGCGCGGCCGTTCTTGAAGGTGATCTGGGCGGTGAGCGCGAGGCCCATGCCCATCACCACGGCGCCCTCGAGCTGCGAGCGCACCCGCTCCGGGTTGACCTGCTGGCCGCAGTCGATGGCGATGTCGACCCGCTGGACAGTGACCTCGCCCTTCGCGTTGACCTCGACCTCGGCGACGGCCGCCGTGTAGGTCACGAAGCTGTAATGCGCCGCGATGCCGAGGCCGCGGCCCTTCTCCACCTTGCGGCCCCAGCCGGCGCCCTGCGCCACCGCCTCGATCACGTTGCGCAGGCGCCCGGTATCGTAGGGATAGCGCGAGGGATCCTCGCCGTAGTTCCAGGCGTCGCCCATCTTGACCGGATCGATGATCCGGGCCGGGCCGATCACGTCGAGGAGGTAGTCCTTCGGGTCGCGGCCGGCCATGTGGGCGAGCTCGGCGAGGAACGACTGCACCGCGAAGGCCCGCGGGATGTTCGAGACCGAGCGGAACCAGCCGATGCGCACGTGCGCGTCGGCGGGCGGGTTCTCCATCCGCATGTTGGGAATGGCGAACGGCACGTTGACGAGGCCCATCCCGAGCTCGATCGGGATCTGCTCCTTGGCGCCGGCGACGAAGGTCGAGCCGATGGTCGGGGCCGCGCTGCGGTGCAGCCAGGCGATCGGCATGCCCTTGTCGTCGAGGCCGGCTTCCAGCCGCTCCACCGAGACGGTGTGGTAGTAGCCGTTGTGGAGGTCGTCCTCGCGGGTCCAGGTCATCTTGACCGGGGCGCCGTCCATCGCCTTCGAGCAGAGCGCCGCCTCGACGAAGTAGTCGGGCTTCGACTTGCGGCCGAAGCCGCCGCCGAGCAGCGTCACGTTGACCGTGACGGTCTTCGGATCGACGCCGAGGCGCTTGGCGATCCGGTCGCGGGCGGCCTGGGGCGACTGCACGCAGCCCCACGCCTCGATCGTGCCGTCCTTGGCGATCCTGACCGTCGCGGCCGGCGGCTCCATCGGGGCCTGGACGAGGTGGGGGATGTAGTACTCGGCCTCGAGGCGCTTCACCGCCTTCTTCATCGCCGCGTCGACGTCGCCCTCCTGGCGCACCACCTTGCCGGGCTTGCGCACGGCTTCCTCCAGGGTGGCCCGGTAGGCGTCCGAATCGTAACTCGCGTTCGGGCCGTCGTCGAAGGTGGGTTTCAGCGCCTCGCGGCCCTTGATCGCCGCCCAGGTGTTGCGGGCGATGACCGCGACGCCGCCGGTCGGCATGAACTCGTAGGGCGGGGCCGGGGGGTCGATGGTCACGACCTTGACGACGCCCGGCACCTTCAGGGCCGCGGCTTCATCGAAGGTCTTGACCTTGCCGCCGAAGACCGGCGGGCGGGCGACCACGGCGTAGAGCATCCCCTCGACGCGGGTGTCGAGGCCGTACTGCGCCTTGCCGGTGGTGATGCCGACATTGTCGATGAGGCCGATGCGGCCCTTGCCGATGTAGCGGAAGGCCGACGGGTCCTTGAGCTTGACGGTTCCGCGGTCCGGCACCGGCACGGAGGCCGCCGCCTGCGCCACGTCGCCGAAAGCCGTGCGGCGGCCGGACTTGGCGTGGACGAGGGCGTGGTTCTCGACCGAGACCTCGGAGGCCGGCACGCCCCACTGCTTGGCGGCGGCCTCGACCAGCATCGCGCGGGCGGCGGCACCGGCGCGGCGCAAGGGCATGAAGAAGTGCCGCAAGCTGCGCGAGCCGTCGGTGTCCTGGTTGCCGAAGCGCTCCTCGTCGCCGTGGGCCTGGACGACCTTGACCTTGCCCCAGTCGGCGTCGAGCTCGTCGGCGATGACGAGCGCCACCGAGGTGCGCACGCCCTGGCCCATCTCGGCGCGGGTGCAGGTCACCGTCACGGTGCCGTCGGGCGCGATCGCCACGAACAGGGTCGGGTCGTCGCGCCAGCCATGCGGCATGCCGTCGGCGCCGAAGCCCTTCTCGGCGGCGATCGCGCCCTTCGGCCTGATCGACAGGGCGAGCACGAGGGCGCCGGCGCCAGCGAGCAGGCCGCGCCGGCTGAGCTGGCCGGGCGAGGCCTTGGTGACGGCGGAATCCGGCTCCGCGGCCGGGGCGGCGGCGATGAGCGAGGAGAGGTCGTGAATCACAGGCGATCTCCCTGTCCGGCCTTCGGGGTCAGCCCCGCCGCCTGCTTGATGGCGGCGCGGATGCGCGGATAGGTGCCGCAGCGGCACAGGTTGCCGCTCATCGTCGAGTCGATGTCGGCGTCGGTCGGCTTCGGGGTGTCCTTGAGGAGGGCCGCCGCCTGCATGATCTGCCCGGTCTGGCAGTAGCCGCACTGCGCCACGTTCAGCTCGCGCCAGGCGGCCTGGACGGGGTGGTTGCCGTCCGGCGACAGGCCCTCGATCGTCACGACCGGCTGGCCGTCGGCGGCCGAGACCGGGGTCTGGCAGGCCCGCATCGCGGTGCCGCCGACATGGATGGTGCAGGCGCCGCAGGCCGCGACGCCGCAGCCGAACTTGGTGCCCGTCAGGCCGAGCTCGTCCCGCAGGTACCAGAGCAGCGGCATCTCGGGATCGCCGTCGAAGCGGCGCTCCTCACCGTTCACGTTGAGCTTGATCATCGTCGCCCTCCGGCTTCGGGAGGTCGCTCGGGCACCCCGCGGACACGATTCCGGTCGCGACGCCCGGCCTCCCCCTCGTTCAGTCGATCCTGCAGTCGATCCTGCACTCAAGTCTCAGGCGCCGCGGCCCTCGCGGGCCCGCACCTCGTTCCTCCTCCCCACGCCGCGCGCGGCGTGCCGTCTTGCTTGCTTGGACGGCCCGTCTCCCGGGAGCGCGGTCCGCCGTGCCCGAACACATGAGAATGGTTTCAGGCTACGGATGGGTAACCCGGACATGCGCGTATGGGCAAGACGGCGTGGGCAAGACGGGCGGGTGGGAAAGACCGGCAACCGCGGGCGGCCCGCCGCGCCCCGACGGCGACAACGCCTTGCCGGCCGGACCGTTTTCATGTATCGGCCCAACCTCCGGTGGTCCGATGCTGGGATGCCGCGTGCAGGGCGACGAGCCCTCCGCACCGCGCTCCGGCCGGGACCGTCCGGAGAAACACGTTTTCGCCCGTCGATCATGCGCCGGCCCGCGCCCCTTCACATTTCGGGGAGCGGCGGTTCCGAAGGCCCCCAGGGGCCTGTCTCGGGACTCCGGCGGGCGGAAGCGGCCCGTTGATACGAGCCGCCGGCGCCGTCCCCCCGGATAGGGCGGGACGAAAAGGAGCATCAATGTCCGCAGGTTTGCAAGGCGCCGCGTCGAGCCGCGAGGATTTCGCCGCCCTCCTGGAAGAGTCGTTCCGGGAGCACGAGATCACGGAAGGCTCCGTGGTCAAGGGCCGGGTGGTGGCGATCGAGAAGGACGTCGCCGTCATCGACATCGGGGCCAAGACCGAGGGCCGCGTCGCCCTCAAGGAGTTCACGGGCCCCGGCCGTGACCAGCCGATCGCCGTCGGCGACGAGGTCGAGGTCTATGTCGACCGCATCGAGAACGCCCTGGGCGAAGCCGTCATCTCGCGCGACAAGGCCCGCCGCGAGGAGAGCTGGGTCAAGCTCGAGAAGGCGTTCGAGAACAACGAGCGCGTCTCCGGCACGATCTTCAACCAGGTCAAGGGCGGCTACACCGTCGACCTCGACGGCGCCGTGGCGTTCCTGCCGCGCAGCCAAGTCGACATCCGTCCGGTCCGCGACGTCACCCCGCTGATGGGCACGCCGCAGCCGTTCCAGATCCTCAAGATGGATCGCCGCCGCGGCAACATCGTGGTGTCGCGCCGCACCGTGCTCGAGGAGAGCCGGGCCGAGCAGCGCTCCGAGCTGGTGGCCAACCTCGAAGAGGGTCAGGTCATCGACGGCGTGGTCAAGAACATCACCGAGTACGGTGCGTTCGTCGACCTCGGCGGCATCGACGGCCTGCTGCACGTCACCGACATGGCGTGGCGCCGCGTCAACCACCCGTCCGAGGTGGTCAACATCGGCCAGACCGTCAAGGTCAAGATCATCAAGATCAACCACGAGACGCACCGCATCTCGCTCGGCATCAAGCAGCTGCTCGCCGATCCGTGGGAGGGCATCGCCGCCCGCTACCCGGTCGACGCCAAGCTCAAGGGCCGCGTGACCAACATCACCGATTACGGCGCCTTCGTGGAGCTGGAGCCGGGGATCGAGGGCTTGATCCACGTCTCGGAGATGAGCTGGACCAAGAAGAACGTCCATCCGGGCAAGATCGTCTCCACCTCCCAGGAGGTCGAGGTTCAGATCCTGGAGGTCGATCCGGTCAAGCGCCGCATCTCGCTCGGCCTGAAGCAGACCCTGCAGAACCCCTGGGAGGCCTTCTCCGAGAAGCACCCGCCGGGCACCGAGGTCGAGGGCGAGGTCAAGAACAAGACCGAGTTCGGTCTGTTCATCGGCCTCGAGGGCGACGTCGACGGCATGGTCCACCTCTCGGACCTCGACTGGAACCGTCCGGGCGAGCAGGTCATCGACGAGTTCAAGAAGGGCGACGTGGTGCGCGCTCAGGTTCTCGACGTCGACGTCGAGAAGGAGCGCATCTCGCTCGGCATCAAGCAGCTCGCCGGCGACCCCTTCGCCGATGCCGGTGACGGCATCCGCAAGAACCAGGTCGTCACCTGCGAGGTGCTCGAGGTCAAGGATTCGGGCATCGAGGTCAAGATCGTCGATTCCGATCTCCAGGCCTTCATCCGCCGCGCCGACCTCGCCCGCGAGCGCAACGACCAGCGCCCCGAGCGCTTCGCCGCCGGCGAGAAGCTCGACGCCCGCGTGACGCAGTTCGACCGCAAGGCCCGCCGCGTCCAGCTCTCCATCAAGGCCCTCGAGATGGCCGAGGAGAAGGAGGCGATCGCCCAGTACGGTTCGGCCGATTCGGGCGCCTCGCTCGGCGACATCCTCGGCGCGGCCCTCAAGGCCCGCCAGGGCGACAAGAAGTAAGGCGACGAGACGTAAGGGATCCGCCCGGGCCTGCCGGCCCGGGCACCCCGACGACGACCGAGCGCCCGCGCGGGGGATCCCCCGCGCGGGCGTTCCCATGTCCGAATTACCGCGATCGGGGGGAGGGATGCCCGCAAAACCGGTCTTGCCGCTGCGCGACGGCCGGGGGTAGAACACCCCGGGAGCGAGATGCGCCAATGACTTGCAGGCCGCGGCCTGCGACGGAGGCGCCTCGGGAGTCAGACCAGGATACGGGCGCCGCATGGCCATCGATGCCGAACTTCTCCTCGACCGGCGATCCTTGCGCCGGAAGCTGTCCGTCTGGCGCGCGATCGGGGTCGGGGCGCTGATCGTCGCCGCCGGCGCCGTCGGCTGGCGGGCGGCCGGGGGCAGGGGGCTCTCCGCCGTCACGCCGCAGATCGCCCGCATCAGCATCGACGGCTTCATCGCCGGCAGCGAGAAGACGCGCGAGCTGATGAAGCGCGTCGGCGATTCGAGCGCGGTCTCGGGCGTCGTGGTCTCGATCAACTCGCCGGGCGGCACCACCACCGGCTCGGAAGAGCTCTTCCGCAATCTCCGCGCGCTCGCCGAGAAGAAGCCGATCGTCGCCTTCGTCGACGGTACCGCGGCCTCGGGCGCCTACATCACGGCGATCGCCGCCGACCACATCGTCGCCCGCGAGACCTCGCTCGTCGGCTCGATCGGCGTGCTGTTCCAGTACCCGGAGGTGTCCGGCCTCCTCGACAAGGTCGGGGTCAAGGTCGACGAGGTGAAGTCCTCGCCGCTCAAGGCCGAGCCGAGCGGCTTCCACCCGACCCCGCCGGAGGCCCGCGCCGCCCTGCAGGCGATCGTCGGCGACACCTACGGCTGGTTCAAGGACCTGGTGGCCGAGCGCCGGAAGATGAACCCCGACCAGATCAGGACGGTGGCCGACGGCCGGGTGTTCAGCGGCCGCCAGAGCGTGCCCCTCGGGCTGATCGACGAGACCGGCTCCGAGCGCCAGGCCATCGCCTGGCTCGAGCGCGAGAAGGGCGTGGCCAAGGACCTGCCGGTGCGGGACTGGAAGCCGCGCTCGGACAACCGCTTCGGCCTGTTCTCGGCCGCCGCCGCCGGCGCGGGGCTCCTCGGCTACGACGACCTCGCCGCCCGGCTGCGGCAGGCCGGGGACGAGACGGCGAGCCTGACCCGGGGCGGCCTGCTCGCGGTCTGGCGCCCGTAAGGCTCGCCCGCTCCCCCGGCAGGCTCCGGCGAGTCTGCCGGCACCCCGCTTCCGGCACCTCACGCCCGATCAGTCCCGCCCGGTCAGCCCCGCCTCACTCGAGACCGTACCGCCCATGATCAAGTCCGAGCTGGTGCTCAAGATCGCCGAGCAGAACCCGCACCTGTATCAGCGCGACGTCGAGAACATCGTCAACGCCATCCTCGACACGATCGCCGACGCGCTTGCGCGGGGCGACCGGGTCGAGCTGCGCGGCTTCGGCGCCTTCTCGGTCAAGCGGCGGGAGGCGCGGCGCGGCCGCAACCCGCGCACCGGGGCCGCCGTGGCGGTGGCCGAGAAGGCGATCCCGGTGTTCAAGACCGGCAAGGAGATGCGCCTGCGCCTGAACGCCGCCGGGATCGGCGCCGACGAGCCGAGCCGAGCCGAGGCCGCCGTGAGCTGACGCGCGCGTCGGCCCTGGCCCCGCGGCCGCCGCGCGTTACACTGTGCCGTCGAGGGCCCGCCCGGCGGTCCCGACCCCTTCCCGCATCCCCGAAAGACCGGCTTTCCCGATGATCCGCTTCCTCAAGGGCCTGATCCTGCTGCCCATCGCGATCGTGGTCGTGCTCCTGGCGGTGGCGAACCGCCAGCCGGTGATGCTGTCCTTCGATCCGTTCTCGGACGGGACGCCGGCCTTCAGCATGCCGATGCCGCTCTACGCCCTGATCTTCGCCGCGGTGGCGCTCGGCATCGTCGTCGGTGGCATCGGCTCCTGGCTCGGCCAGGGCGACACCCGCCGCGACCGCCGCGCCAAGGGCCGCGAGCTCGCCCGGCTGCGCCACGAGGCCGAGCGCCTGCGCCAGGCGGCCCCGGCCGCCCCGGGCCGCACCGCGCTGCCGGCCCCGGTCAGCCGCGCCTGACCATGCGGCTGATCGGCGAGGTCGAGATCGACGCCGCGCTCGACCCCGCCCGGATGGCCGACGCCCTCGCGGCCGCCTTCCGGGCCGGCGCGACGGCGCCGACCCGCCATCACCACGCGATCGAGACCGCGCCCGACGGCGCCTCGCTGCTGCTGATGCCGGCCTGGACCGCCGATTACGTCGGGGTGAAGATCCTGACGCTGTTTCCCGGCAACCCGGCCCGGGGCCTCGACACGATCCAGGGCGGGGTGCTGCTCTGCGACGGCCGCGACGGCCGGCCGCTGGCGCTCCTCGACGGCGCCCGCCTGACCCTGTGGCGCACCGCCGCCGCCTCGGCGCTCGCCGCCCGCCACCTCGCCCGGCCCGACGCCGCCCGGATGGTGATGGTGGGCTCCGGCGCGCTCGCCCCCTACCTGGTGCGGGCGCACGCCGCCGCCCGTCCCATCCGCGACGTCGCGATCTGGAACCGCCGCCCGGAGGGCGCGGTGCGCCTCGCCGCTGCCCTCGCGGCGGAGGGCATCCATGCCTACCCGGTCACCGACCTCGCGGCGGCGGTGGGGGAGGCGGACCTGATCTCCTGCGCCACCCTGTCGACCGAGCCCCTGGTGCGGGGCGCCTGGCTGCGGCCCGGCACCCATCTCGACCTCGTCGGCGCCTTCACTCCCGCGATGCGCGAGGCCGACGACGAGGCCCTGCGTCGCGGGCCGGTCTACGTCGATACCCCCGACGCCCTCAAGAAGGGCGGCGACGTGGCGGTCGCGATCCAGGCCGGTGCGCTCGCGCCCGAGGCGGTGGCGGGCGATCTCGCCGCCCTGTGCCGGGGCGAGGCGCCGGGGCGGCGGGCACCCGGGGAGATCACGGTGTTCAAGTCGGTCGGCGCCGCGATCGAGGACCTCGCCGCCGCCGCCGCGGTGTGGGAGAGCCTGACGCGGCACCCGGCGTGACGCGCGCCGCCGCGGCACGTGCGGCCGCGGCCGGATCGGCTTATATAGGGCGGATGTCGCCCGCTCCCGCCACCGCCTGCCTCGTCAAGATCTGCGGCCTCGGCACGCCCGAGACGCTCGAGGCCGCCATCGCCGCAGGCGCCGATCAGATCGGCCTCGTGCACTTTCCCAGGAGCCCGCGCCACGTCGACCTCACCCTGGGCGCCGCCCTGTCGCGGCAGGCGCGGGGCCGTGCCGAGCGCGTCGCCCTGCTGGTCGATCCGGACGACGCCCTCGTCGACGCGGTGGTCGCGGCCCTGGACCCGGACTGGCTGCAGCTCCACGGCCGCGAGAGCCCGGAGCGGGTGGCGGCCCTGCGTGCCCGCACCGGGCGTCCGATCATGAAGGCGCTCGGCATCGCGACCGCCGACGATCTCGCCGGCGCCGCGCGCTACGCGGCGCTGGCCGACCGGCTGCTCTACGACGCCAAGCCGGCCCCGGGCGCGGTGCTGCCGGGCGGCAACGGCCACGCCTTCGACTGGTCCCTCCTCGCGGGCGCCGGCCGCGACAGCCCGTTCATGCTCTCCGGCGGCCTGACGCTCGCGACGGTGGCCGAGGCCGTGGCGGTCACCGCCGCGCAGGCGGTCGACGTGTCGTCGGGCGTCGAGAGCGCTCCCGGGGTCAAGGACCCCGACCGCATCGCCGCCTTCGTGGCGGCGGCCAGAGCCGCCGCGCCGGCGGCCAGAGCCGCCGCAGGCACGACAACCGCCGCCGCCGCGGGTGCGACGGATCCCGAAATTGCCCCTGCGGCGCGAAGGGCGTAAGCCCCGCCGACGAGGATCCCGCCACCCCTTCCAGACTTGAAGAGCCCCGCCGTGACCGTTCCCCAGAATCCGAACTCGTTCCGCACCGGCCCCGACGAGCGCGGCCGCTTCGGCATCTTCGGCGGCCGCTTCGTGGCCGAGACCCTGATGCCGAACATCCTCGCCCTGGAGCAGGCCTACGCCGAGGCGAAGGCCGATCCGTCCTTCCAGGCCGAGATGACCGCTTACCTCACCCATTACGTCGGCCGGCCGAGCCCGCTCTACTTCGCCGAGCGGCTGTCCGAGCACCTCGGCGGCGCGAAGATCTACTTCAAGCGCGAGGAGCTGAACCACACCGGCTCGCACAAGGTGAACAACGTGCTGGGCCAGATCCTGCTCGCCCGGCGCATGGGCAAGCCGCGGATCATCGCCGAGACGGGAGCGGGCCAGCACGGCGTCGCCACCGCGACGCTCTGCGCCCGGTTCGGCCTCAAATGCGTCGTCTACATGGGCGCGGTCGACGTCGAGCGGCAGAAGCCGAACGTGTTCCGGATGAAGATGCTCGGCGCCGAGGTGGTGCCGGTGGAATCCGGCACCCGCACCCTCAAGGACGCGATGAACGAGGCCCTGCGCGACTGGGTCACCAACGTCGCCGACACCTTCTACTGCATCGGCACGGTGGCGGGGCCGCATCCCTACCCGGCGATGGTGCGCGACTTCCAGTCGATCATCGGCATCGAGACCAAGGCGCAGATGCTGGAGCAGGAGGGCCGCCTGCCCGATTCCCTCGTCGCCTGCATCGGCGGCGGCTCGAACGCCATGGGGCTGTTCCATCCCTTCCTCGACGACCGCGAGGTGGCGATCTACGGCGTCGAGGCGGCGGGCCACGGCGTGTCGAGCGGCCTGCACGCCGCCTCGCTCACCGGCGGCAAGCCGGGCGTGCTGCACGGCAACCGCACCTACCTCCTGATGGACGGCGACGGCCAGATCGCCGACGCGCACTCGATCTCGGCCGGCCTCGACTATCCGGGCATCGGCCCCGAGCACGCCTGGCTGCACGAGATGGGCCGCGTCACCTACCTGTCGGCGACCGACACCGAGACCCTGGAGGCGTTCCGGCTGTGCTCGCTGATGGAGGGCATCATTCCGGCCCTCGAGCCCGCCCACGCGCTCGCCAAGGTCAAGGAACTCGCCCCGAGCCTGCCGCGCGACCACCTGATGGTCGTCAACCTGTCGGGCCGCGGCGACAAGGACATCCCCCAGGTCGCCGAGATCCTCGGCGACGCGCTGTGAGGGCGAGGCGGCGCGGAAAAAGGGCTGCGACGGTTCCTTGACAGGGCCCGCCGCCTCCCCCTATATCCGCGCCACCGCAGAGCCGGTCACGCACCGGCCACCGCGCGGCGGAGTAGCTCAGTTGGTCAGAGCAGAGGAATCATAATCCTTGTGTCGGGGGTTCAAATCCCTCCTCCGCTACCATCCGTTTAGCCCGCTCGGTCAATGACTTAGCGGGCTTTTTCGTGTTCTCTTTCCTGGCGAAAAGTGTTGCGTTGGCCTGCAACACGGATCGTTGTTTTACAATGGGTTACGGTTGGGCGTAGGTTGCTCCGTGCAACACGGATGCAACGCGGCTTAGGGGCCTACTTTGACGTCCAACGATATTGCTAACCGCAAAGGTCTGACTTTTGCTCAGGCCGAAGGGGCAGCACCTCTTCCAACACAACATCAAAGAACCGAAGTGCCTCGCAAACTCCGCGCAAGGCTCTGGGATGCATTATACCGTGAGCTTATCTCTAATAATAAAACTGTAATCACTACCGGATACAAATCCCTAAGTCCAACATGGACTAGTATACTTCAAGACGAATACGTTATAAGACGAGGCGGGTTCTCTCACGTATTCGACAATGGCACAAAAAAAACTGTAGAAAAATTATTTCCGTTATTCGAAAGCGGTAATTACATACAAATATATGATTTTTTGCAATTCATTATCAGGCATGAAAAATCATCATATTTTTTTTCCAGCCAAATCGAGCAGATTTTAGTTGAGGAAAAGGCTGCATATAGGTTATTCGAGAGAGATACATTCGTTCCGATAGGATCTGACGAAGAAGCGGCTGCAATTTCTGGTGCGCTGATATCAACAGGATCTGTAGATTTTTTAGGTGCGCATGCACATCTGAAGGGCGCAATGGAGGCTTTAAGTTCAGGTAGATTTGCTGACAGCGTTAGGGAAAGCATACATTCTGTTGAAGCAGTGGCAAGAACTCTTGAACCTAGCGCAGAGCTATCGAAAGCACTTCTACGCTTAGAAAGCTCAACAAATCTACATGCTGCCATGAGAAAGGGATTTGCTGCGCTATATGGTTACACTAGTGACGAAAATGGAATACGTCACCCGCTCTTGGATAAAGGAGATGCGGATGTTGACGAGGCAGATGCCATGTTCATGATCGGTGCATGCTCTTCTTTTGTTACTTATCTTATTGCAAAAAAACGCATTGCTGGAATTTCGGATGCCTAAGGATTGCGCTGTGAAAGGCCGTACACAAAAAGGGCGCATCCCCTGCGGAATGCGCCCTTCACGATCGATATAAAATTTCTATGGATCTCACGGCTTCCATAGGTCGTCCGCATCGGACACATGTTCAGCCAAGGCCCGCAGGTTGATCCTGATGTGCGAGCCCTCCGGATCCGGCACGCGTGGATCCCACTGCATCAGCCACTCTTCGCCGTCCGGGTAGAGCCGTAGGTCGGTCGGCACGCCCTCGATGCTCCCGCGCTGCGCCACCTCGAAGAGCACCATGCCGGTCAGGGCGCCCGACAGGTGCAGCCCGGGGCCGGTGAGCCGCATGCCGAGCCGGCTCATCTCAGCGAGGCACCGGAGCCGCAAGGCATCCCATACGTCGTAGGTCCGCACCTTCCCGCGTCCGATCCGCTTACCCGGCAGGGCGCCGATGTGCTGCCATCGCTGGACCGTGCGCACGTCCACTCCGGCCACCGCGGCGAGGCGCGACAGCCCGAAGCGCGTTGCCGGCGCCGGATATGCCTTGCTCCAGTCCATGGCTTCACTCGGCGGCTCTGTCGGCCCACCGCTCCACGATGCGGGTCGTGATGGCGTCAGGGGTGATGACGGTATGCTGCGCGAAGCCGCCCACGGTGCAGCACTCGACGCCGCTCGGCAGGCGATCCGGGACGGCGCGCTGATGGTGCATCAGTTCCAGGAGCCGGGCGGCGTCTTGCTCCGGGTCGCTCAGGTCCCACCCGGCCGCGTCGAGGCGCGCCAGCAAGGCCGGGTTGTCGGCCGGCATGAAGAACCCGTCCGCCTGGCGCTCCAGGTGCCACCCGGGCTTCGACGTATCGAGGCGGTAGGTCTCACCCTGTCCGCGCCTATGGGACCAGCCGGCAACGGCGATGTCGAACTTGCGGAGGTCGATCCGCGCGGATGCGGCATCCCTCTCGGCCGGGTTCATGTGCTGCATCGCGTGGTCGATCAGAACCCGCGCGGTCGCCGGCAGGCGCGCCAAGAGGTCATCGAAGGTCCGCAGGTTGGCGAGGTTCAGCGCCTCCACCAGGCCGGCACCAAGGTACGTCGGGCCACGGATGGCGATCACAGCCGACACGTGCGCGAGGGCATAGGTCTTCTGCATCACGCCGATCACGGCGCCCTCCGGCTCGAAAACCGCGCCGTCCGTCATCACGTGCACGCGGTCGGGTCGCACCAGGACGTTGATGGCGGTCATCGGCTCAGCATCCATTCCGAGATTGAGAGGCCGGGAGCGCCGACGATCACGGCGACGGCGATCTTGCCGAGCCCCGTCAGGGCCGTAGCCGATCCGAGCGCGGTCATCCCGAGGGCGCCCACGGCGTAGGGAGCGAGCGCCGTCAGCGCGATCAGCGACACGATGCTGACGATGCTTTTCGCGGTGGAGCCGCCGGAGCCGGCGGAGCCCTTGGGCCGGCTCAGGAACTCCACGTTGTCGTTCACGCCGAGAACGCGTTCCTCCCACTCGGCCCGGCCGTAGGCCTCGCCGTTGATGAGGCAGATGGTGGGGAGGTCGAACCGCCAGGCGACGCGCGCAAGGTACGCCGCGACAGTCTCCCCCATGACGGCGCTCGCCTCCTTGATCGGCAGGACGATGGCTTGTTCCTCCGGAATGTCGATTTCCGGCTCGTATAGCTGCAAGTTGTGACGCACGTTGATTTGCATCTTACCTCCCGGTGAGACGGCTGCCGCTGATTTGCTTGAGGGCGGATCGTGTTGAAGGGCCGCCGAGAAGAACAGCCGCCACTTTCTTGTCGATCACCACGTCTGTCCGCATTCCCTGCGGCCCCTGCGATTGCTGCACCTCCGTGCGGTCGCCGGCATGAATGTGCAGCTCCGGCTTTCCGCCGCCGGGCGCACCCGCCGTCGCTGCGGTGAGGCCTGCGATGGTCTGTGTCGTGCTCCGGGCCATGCGCTCCGTAAGCACCCGCTCGCCAGCCTCCAGGACGGCCGGAAATTCCTTGCTGGTGAGCCCCGAGTGGAAGCGCGGCGCCGACTGCACCAGGGACACCGGGAGCTTGCGCCGGCCGACGTTGTCCTGTCCGACGATGCCGCCCGTGTGGTGCTGCGAGGCCGGCAGGAAGGGGCCGATCGCGCCCGCCGACTGCCCTGCGAAATTCGAGACGGGATCAAGGCCACCCATCAGGGCTTTGACACCGGTGGCGAAGAACGATCCGAAGATGCCTCCGGCGCTGTCCGCACCCGATGCCGTCGCAGGGGCCGCCATGCCTAGCAAGCCCGCGAACGGTCCCGTCCCTGCGAATATCGCCTGGATCACGGAACGCTGTAGTTGCTTGAAAATGGAAGTCAGCACGTCGCTGAACGAACGCGCGTTGTCGAGAATATCCGCAAAACCATCAGCGGCGGTCTGCGCCATGTACTGCGATGCTTGTCCTGCCTGCCGCTCTGCCTGTTCCATCAGCGCGATCTTGTCTCGCGCGTTGCCGTAGGCTTCGGCCGCTTTGTTGATCCGCTCAATCATCGCGTCGGTGAGCGGAATGCCGGCCTGGTCCGCAACCTCGCGGGCTCGCGCCAGTTGAATGCTTTTCTGCTTCTCGGCGTTGCTCTTGTCGAACGCCTGCGCCTCCGCCTTCAGGCCGGCAACCTGCTTCTCCAGGCTGCGCGTGAAGCTCTCGACGGCATCAATCGAAGTGTCGGATGACGGGGACTTCGCCGAAGGCGATCCCGTGATGAGCGGCTTGCTCTTGTCGGGAAAGAACAGGTTAGAGACGGCCGTGGACTGGCGTTGAGCCCTGGCGATGTTCGTCGGGTTGAGCGAGCCGCGCATGGCGTCCAGCGCGTTCTGCATCGCCGGATCTGTCACGGGTGCCGTGGGCGCGGCCGGCTTCGGGCCGGCTTCGCCCAACAGCGTGCCGAGAGACTTGCCGCCCGTGGGCGCGCCGGAGGATAGGCCGGCTCCGCCGCTCTGGAATGCCTGGCCGGCACGTTGCGCGAACCGGAAGGCGTCGAGGGCGATCCTGGCGCCCTCGGCCAGGATTTCCTTCCACCGGATTGCGGCATCCGTCATGGTCATCCCGGCGCGAACCATGTCCTGGTTGAACTGCCGGCCGACATCATCAAGCGTGTTCTGCGCGTCCTTCAGACGGCGCTCCAGCTCCTGCGCCCGCGTGACATCTTCGGCCTTCACCAGCACAAGGGACGGGTTGGAAAGGTCGTTGGCAGTGCGGAGAAGATCCCGGAATTCCAGGGCGCCGCTGCGGATGCGGTCAACGATGCTGTCGGGGAAGAGCTTGCTGGCGAGGTCAAGGGCCGCGACCTGCTTTCCAGCATTGTACATGTCCTGCATGATGTTCAGGGCAGTGCGGAGCTTGTCTTCGTCCGTCGCCGATCCGAGGAACCGATTGACGTTGGCCTGAGCCGTGTTGCCGGCCCGGACCTGCGCCCGTAGCGCAAGTTCAAACGCGCTCTGATTTCCGCCGGTCCCTTCCTTGTTCGCCTTCTCCGTGCCCTGCATCACGATGAAAGCTTGGTGCGCCTTCTCCAGGCTCGCGGTGAGGTCTTTCGCCTCGACGTTGAGCGCGTGCGCGGAGTTGGTCCAGGCCTGGTAGAAGTTGGTTGAGACGCCGAGCCGGGCGCTCTCCGAGCCGATCTTGTTCGCCCCCTCCAGGGCTGCCATCGCCGCCGTGGCCGCGGCCGAGAACGCTTGCAAGCCGAGGGTCGCGACGCCGTAGGCCGCCACGAACGGCGCGATCTTGGTCGCCGTTGACAGAAGCGCCGATCCAACGAGAGGGGCCGTCTCTTTGGCGATGCCCGACACACCGGCGCTGATGATCGGCATACCCACCTTCACCGCCTCGCGCGCCGACGCGATGACGATCGGCGCCGTGGTGGCAACGGCCTGGCGGGTCGCCGCGACGCTGCTCTCCTTCAGGCTCTGCGCCACGCTGGTGGCAGCGGCCGAGAAGTCCGCCTTGAACCGTCCTGCGACCGTGGACAGGCTGCCGGTGATCTGGGCGCTTGAGCGGCGCGCGAAGCCGCCCAGGGCGTTCTCTGCCGCCCGGCCGGCGCCGCTGAACTCCAGCGCGAACTGCGCGGCGCGCTGCTTGGCGGTGTCACCCACCAATTGCATCGCGCGGTTGTAGCTCGAAACGTTGGCCTCGATATCGAAGCTCAGGGCGGGGGCCGCTGCCATCGTCAGTCCTTCATGTCGTCGGCGAGCCCGCGGCCGATCCGATTGGCGCCATGCCGGCGCGTCTCTTCCTCGACGGGGCGGAAGAACGGCTGCGGCCGCTGCCCGTGGCTGTCTTCGGAGCCTGTCGGCGCCCGGCCGTATTCGAGGGCGCGGATGTAGTCGTAATCCGCCTTGGTGGTCTCAGGGCCGCCCGCCAGCACTCTGGCGCCACCCTCCGGCCGCGGCTCCCAACGGATGCTCTCGCGCGCCGTGCCGGACTGCTCCGGTACGCGGGCCTGCATCTCGTCTACGGCTCGCTGCGCCTCTTCCTCCGCCCGCTTCTGCGCGGCGTGCTTCAGGCGGCTTTCGTTGTGGGCCAATTGCGCCAGGAACAGCGCCATGTTGCCGACCTTGCCGCCGATCACGGTTCGCCACCGTTCACGGATCGCGCCTCAAGCTGAAGCTGGTATCGCTGCCCGATCTCAATCACGCCTGTGACGTTGAAGATCTGACCACGCTCAACGATGCGCATTCCAGAGTTCACGCCGTCAAGAAACCAGATTGTAAACACGGCCTTCTGTTCCGTGTTCTCGCTTCCGCCAGCGAAGAACTCGCGCGCTTGCGTGTCGCGGCGATTGGCCCACACCTCTGCAACAAGGGACCACTCCCGGATCTCTTCGTTGCTGATGGGGTCGCGGGTCGAAGTGAAGGCCTCGACACGCACCCGCTTGTTCATGGCGCCCGCGGCGATCATCGGCCACTCCAGCCGGCGTAGGGCTTGAACAGCTCGGCAAGCATCGGGTCGCTGCCGAGGGTCACACTCGGGTCGCCGCGGCCGGCGTAGAGCCGCATGGCAGCCATGAGCATGGCGTGGCGAATGCCGGCGTCCACGTCGGTGCCCGCGGCGCCGTAGCCGGCTCGGTAGACGGTCCGAAGCCATGCCGGCGCACGGTCGATCGTCGGCATCTGGAAGCCTGGAGCGAGCACCAGGCGCGTCATCCCGTCCGCGCCTTCATGGGTGCTGTACTGCGCCTGCGGGATCGTGGTCGCGGCGCCGGCCCCGTCGAGCACGGCGACGCTCTCCACGTCGATCACCGGCGGGCGCGGCAGCACCACGCCCGTCATGGCATCGGCAATCATCGGCCCCACGAAGCCGACGACGACGTTGAGCGGCACCGTCAGCGTCAGGGTCTGAGCGATAAGGCTTCGGCCGAGCCAGCCGTTCGGGCCGGCGAGCCAGGCCGTCACCGCATCGAGGATGCTAGCGATGTAGACCGCATCCGGAGTGTCGTCGGGAAGCCGGGCGTGCGCGCAGAACTCCGGCACGGTGAGCACCGGCGCGGCCGGCTTGGTGGTGATCGCGAGCGCCATCAGCGCCTCACGGGCGGGCGTCCCGGCCCACGCTTCTCAGGCTCGGCCGGCGCCGTCACGGCCTTGTTGACGGGCGGCTCGGCCATCTTGTTGACGGGCGGCTCGGCTGCCTTCGCGCCAGCACCCGGCGGCTCAACCAAGCCCTGTTCGGCAAGCTCTTCGTGCCGGCCGGGCGTCGGGTGGATTTCGTCGCCCGGGTTGACCACGCGCCCGCTCGGAGCGTCTCGGAATGTCCGCAGAACCTTCGCCATCGCTGTCCCCTGATGTGCGAAGACCCGACACTCGGCCGGGCCTTCTGGATCAATACAGGATCAATTCCGCCTTATGCGGGGGCGGTGAACGGCCCATAGACGAAGCTCTCGGGACGATAGACCGCCATCGCAAGGCGCTCTTCACAGCGGATCGTCGCGAGGTTCTGAACAAAGTCGGCCTCGTTCTCCGTCGAAATCTCCACCGTCGCCACTTGGCGATCGAAGATCTGCGCCGCCATGCCAAGTGCGCCGACCATGAAGTTGCCGGCCGGCATGGCGTTGGTGTCCACGACCGGCAGGCCCCACAGGTTCTTGCCGTTGTTGATCGTGGGGTTGCTCCAGATGTAGCCGCCCATGTCGTTCTTGGTCAGCTCGATCTCCATCCAATCCTGCGGATTGAGGACGATCGCGTCGGCCGCGTACTCGGCGATCCGCACCTGAGCGATGGCGCGGCGGATGGTGTCAATGCGCGTGTCCTGCGCCTTGCGGAGCGCGTTGTTGAACACGGTCGCGCTCGGGATCAGGCCCTTCAGATGCTGGCCCGTTCCGTCGCCGAGCAAGATTTCCTGCTCTTCGACGTAAAGCAAGCCGTAGACGGCCCGGATGTTGAGGTAGCTCTGAAGCTCCGCAACATCGTCCAGCGCCTGCTTCGACACCTTGAAGAAGTGCGCCATGGTCTTCACCGTGGCGGTGCGCTGCTCAAGGGTGATGTCGGATTGCGGCTTGCGCACCGTCTCGGCCACGGGCGCGGCGTTGTTCTGGAAGCCGGTCTCCGCCACGTAGACGATGGCGTTGGTCCCGACCGTGCCCGGCATGATGAGGTTGCGGATGGTCATCAGTCGCTGGGGCGGCGTGATGATGCCCGGCCGGTACTCCGGCACGATGCCGGCGCCGACACCGCCGCCGGTGAATGTCCCGCCCTGGACGTTGAGCCCGGTCGTGATGGTGGCGACGGCCTTCACCTGGAGCCGCATCTTGCCCTGCGAGCCGGAGCCCTCCGGGAAGCTCTTCTTGAACAGGTCGCTCCCGGTGACCTGCTCGCCGATGCTCTTGACGTGCTCGGCCCCGGCCGGCGCGCCGCCGCGGCGGGCCAGCTTCTGCTCCACGTCGAGGAGCCGGGCCTGGAGCTTGACGCCGTCCGCCGACAGGGTCGCCAGAGCCGCCTTGGTCTCGGTGAGGATCGCGCCGTGTTCCTTCGCCTCGGCGTTGGCCTTCGCAACGAACTCGCCGATCTGCTTGTCACGCGCGGCGAGCGCGTCACTCAGTTCCTTGAACAGCGCCTCGTCGTCGGCGTTCTCGGCAGCCTTGCGGCCATAGGCAGCGTGCGCGGCGGTGAGGCCGCGGGAATGGAAAGTCATGGTGTGTCTCTCACTTCGGAAGGGAGAAGCCGCGCAGTTGCGCCAGGAGGGCGCGCGCAGAACCGGTGTCATCGTCCGCCGCGCCGCGGGCGTCGCGCCCGTCCAGCAAGTGCTTCAGGCCGCGATTGGCGATCACCGCGGCCTTGCGTTTCGAGAAGCCGGCATCCCGCAACAGCGTCTCAAATTCCGGTAGGGTCGGAAGGCCGCCGTGGGCGACCTTCAACTTGACAGCATCCACTCTGGCGAGGTCATTCGCCGGAAACGTGACCAACGAGACTTCGAGAAGCTCCAGGTTGGTCAGGGTGATGATGCCGGTTTCGTCATTCCTCTTGTGCTCGCGGACGCGGTAGCCGATCGATAGGCCGGTCACAGCGCCGGCCGTCATCAGGGCGTGCGCCTCCGCCGCGCGAGCAACGCTCTTCGTCAGGAGCCGCCCGTCGAGGGCGAGGCCGGTCGCGTCTTCCTCCAGCCGGTCATAGACGCCAATCGGCTCCTCGGTCCGGTGCTGCCACAGGACCGGCACCTTGCGGCCCTTCGCGGCGATCTCCGCCAGGCTGGCGGTGAAGGCGCCGGGGGCGACGATCTCGCCGTAGCTGTCCTCCACGCCGAAGACGCTTCCGTGTCCCGAGAAGCGGCCATCGTCGCCGGCCGCCTTCACCGCCAGGTCGAAATCTCGGACCTTCACGGCGCGATCCCTGCGCGTGCCGATCATCCCTGCTCTCCGTCATTTTCGAGCGCCGCCGCGCCGGGCTCCTCTGCCGGCGCGCCGATCGGGACGTCCTGCATCTGCACCCGCACCGTGTCGCCGCCGTCCAGCGGGGGCAGTCCGAGCTTCCGGCGCGCTTCGTTCAGCGCCATCACCGGGCCGCCGGTCATTCGGTTGTAGTAATCAGCACGGGACTTGCTGTCGGTTTGCAGCAAATCTTCCGTGTTGAAGTCGGCAAACAGCGTGCTCCGCTCTTCCGGCAAGAGTAGTTGCTGGCGGATGGCCGCTGTGATGCGCCGCAGGTACGGCCGGAGCTTGTAGATTAGGAATGCGAGGTTTTGCTGTTCCAAGCCGGTGCCGAAGCTTGTTGACTTCGCGGTGTGACCGACCATGAACGGCGGCACATCAAACCACCGGCAGATGTCTTCCACGCTGAACGCGCGAGATTGCAACATCTGAGCATCCTCGGGAGAAAAGCCGATCGGCTGGAAAGTCATTCCCGCGGGAAGTAGAACCATGTTGCCGGGCCGCTTGTTCAGGTTATCCGGACCGAAGTAGCGGTCATACATTTGGTTCCACTGTTCCTTCGTCGGCGGTTCTTCACCCTTGGACCAGCCTAGGAAGCCGCTCGGCGTGCCGCCGGTGCCGAAGATCCGCGCCGCACTCTCCTCCGCCGCCAGGCCGATCCCGAGGCTTTGCCGGGCGAAGGCAATCGGCGACAGGCCGAGGTCGCCGCCAGGACCGAAGCCGCGGACGTGCAACATCTCCTCCGCCGAGATGCGCCGGAAGCCTGCCCGGGGCCCGTAAGGGTCGCTGTAGGCGTAGTGGCGAACGCCGAGGTTGTCGCGCAGCACCTGCACCAAGTCAGGATGCAGGAGCGTCAGGGCCATCACGCCCCCGTCGCCGCGGCGCTCGATCTCCAGGAAGGCGTTGCCCCGCGTGAGCAGATGCACCATCACGCCTTCCCACAGCTCCACGTCCGAGAAGTCGGCGTTCGGCTGCGATCCGAGGATATCGAACAGCGGATGGCTCGTGGCTGGAGCCGGCGCGCCGTCGCCGCCGCGGCGGTAGAGCACGAGAGGGAGCGTCGCGACAGTCTGTGCCAGAAGCCGGATGCAGGCCCAGGCGGTCGCGTGCTGCAACGCCCGATCCACGGTCACCGCCTGGCCTGAGACGGTCGGGTAAGCACCGAAGTGCCATCCGGTCGCCTGCCCCAGGTTAAATCTCAGGCTCGTTGCGCTCACGCGGCCCACTCCACGCGCATGGGTGCGTCAAGCCAATCGGCTACACTCATCTTCGGCTTCTCCGATGCTTGGCCTTTGGCGAGGCCGAGGGCCATCGCGAGCGCCACGGCGGGATCGATGCGCACTGATGCCGTGCGGTTCGACTTGCCCTTTTCGAATTTCTTGTTCTCGGCCGGGTCCGTAACCACGATAGCGTTGGCGATAGCGCTCGTGAGGACCGGGTTTCCGCCGTGCCGGAGGCGTCCGCCAAGGGCCAGCTCGGCGAGGTAGTCGAGGGCCGGGCCGAAGCTCTTGAACCCCTGAACGAAGGGCACGAGAGGCAACGTCAGGCCGGCTTCGTCGAGGTCGGCGCGCAGGTAATCGACGTGCCACGGGTCGAACCCAACGGCTTCGATCTGGAACTCGGCCTTGAGCGCTGCGAGCGCCGGCACCATCCGACGGTAGCTCATCACGTCGCCCGGCAGCGCGGTCAGGTGACCGGAACCGATCCACTTCGCGAACAGCTCCCGCTCGAGGGGGCGGCGCGCCGCAAGCTGTCCCTCCGGCGTCCACGCCAGGGTCAGGACATCATAGCTCGGCTCCGGCTCGTCGCTCGGAAACACCAACACCGCGGCGGTGAGGTCGTGCTTCCCGGACAAGTCGAGGCCCATCCAGCAGCGCCGGCCGCGCAGGGCTTCCCGATCCACGGGTCGGTTGCCGATAGCCCACACCGCGGCGTTGACGATCCGCGCATCAGCCTCCGCATCCACCCTCTGATTGAGCCGCAAGTTCCTGAACGCGGGCTCGAATGCCGGCAGTCGTTGTGCTCTGTCCCGCGAGCGTTTCAGCTCATCCACGTTCAGGAACTTGCCCCATCCCGGGTTGCAGGCCTTCAGGGTCTCGTCGCTGAACGGATCGGCATCGGGTGGCGCGGCCAACAGGTGCACATAGACGCTCGGATCACCGCCGCGCTGCGCGTCGTCTATCAATTGCGACAGCGGGTGTTGATCGTCCTTTGCTTGCGTGCTGATGATGATCCCGAGTGCTTCGGACCGCTTACCCATGCCCTCTAAAAGGTTGTCCAGAAGCGTCCTATCGTTGACCTGCGCCAACTCATCGAAGACCCAGAACGAGGGCGCCAGGCCGTGCGCCCGGCGCGCGTCGGCAGTCAGCACCGCGAACGTCGATCCCTTCCCCGGACCAGCCTCAACCAGGATCTGTGTCTTGTGCTGCAGCACGTTCACCCGGCCGCCCAACTCCGGGGCGGCGTCGAGCATCGCGACCATCTCGCGGAAAATGATCTGCGCTTGCTGCCCGTCGATCGCAGCCGCCAGCACCTCGCCGCGCGGCTCGCTCTCTGGGCCGAGAAGATGCGCCAGCGCCAGGCACGCGGTGAGCCCGGTCTTGCCGTTGCCCTTCGGCGCGCTCTTGATCGCGAGCGACACGCGCCGCTTCCCGGCCGGTGTCAGGTCTCCGTACAGGCGTTCGATGAACTCGCGTTGATCCGGCAGTAGCCGCACCTTCGTGCCGGCGAGGATGCCCTTCGTGACCGGCAGCGACTGAACGAACCGGATCACCCGTTCCGCACGAGACAGCCCGGCACGCTGCCATGACGGCTTGCGCTTGATGAGCGCGGCCGCGGCCTGAAGCTCCTTCCGGCGCCCTGCGCCTTTGCCCCGGGCCGCCATGCGCGCCGCCTGCTACTCGGCCCCGTCCGACATGGCCTGAAGCTGCGCCTGGAGCTTCTCGCGATCGGCTAGAACGGCCGCGTGCGACTTGCCGGTGATGGCGCACGTGAGCCCGTCCGCGATCGGCCCAATAGCGTCGGCCAGCGCGAACGGCAGGTCATCAAGATCAACCCCGGTCGGGGGCACGAAACCGCCCGGACCCTTCGCGCCGATCTCCACCAGCCGACGCAGAACCTGCGGCTCCAGGTCGTTCAGGGCCAGCTCGATTTTCTTGCGCCAGTCCTTCCCGAACTCCGCCTCAATCAGCACGAGGTCGGCGGTCTTGAACCGGATCACGTGATCCGGAGCGAGCATGTCGAAAGGGACAGCGCGCGCGAGGCGGTTGTCGGTCATCGTTTTCTGTCCTCGGTGGAAAATTAAGTGCGCGGAAAACTCAACGACCGGTCCTGAGACGACGGCTCGCGCAACTTTCGCCTACCCCCCCGTGGGGGATGGGTCAGGAAGCCACGACGTTGGCGCGTGGCAGGCTTACGTGTTGAACGGGTGCCGACTATCCAGCGGTAGCCCATCGCCGCCCACGCGGCTGCTATAGCCCTTCCGCTCCTGTTGCTGTTTGTCGCTGTTGTGGTGGGGCACGCACAGCGATTGCAGGTTGGTGGGGTCCATCAGGAGCCGGTCGTTTCCGCGATGCGGTCTCACGTGGTCCACGTGGACAGCCGGGACGCGCAGGCCTTGAGCGGCGCACATCCCGCAATGTGGCTCGCGGCGTAGGTGTGCGGCCCGGAGAAGCCGCCACTCGCTGCCATAGCCGCGGGCGCTGGCGTTCTTCCGTGGCATCAGGTGAGGCGGCTTAGGGCGGGAGACTGCCCGTTCTGCACGTGGTGGCGAACCGCCTCGTCCCACGCCTCGCGCGCGCTGATGGCCCTGGTGATCTCGCCATGCAGGACGACGGGAGCGGTGGTGGTCAGGGTGGTGGCTGCGGCGGCATCAGCGAGGCGGCGGGCCGCTTCCTCTGCCCGATCGGCGCGTGCGCTCTCGGCCCGCAAGCGCTCGGCCATCTCCTGGCACCGCCTCGTGTGAGCGCCGCGCATATCGCGGATCTGGCCGTTCAAGCGGCCGATCTCGCACCGGGCCGCGGACAGCTTCCGGGCCATGGTATCGACTACCTCGCGCCGCATCACGCCACCTGCCGCTTTGCGCGCTCAAGGCTGGTGATCGTCCGGTGCGCGCCTTCAAGGGCTGCGATCACTGCCGGGATGCGCGAGGCATAGACCGTGAGGCCGGCGCCGCTCTTGAACCACGCGCCCTCGCGCCGGTCATGATGGTACTTCTGCACCTCGACGGCGAAGCCGCGGTCGTTCTCCACGATCGCCATGCGGTATTCGGTCGAGACATCGCGACGGACGGACGGCAAGTCCGCCACGTGTCGCCAGTCATTGCGAGGCATGTAGGGGTGTCCCCAACGCAAAGCGCACCGCTGGCGGGGCCGGCGATGCGCTCAAGGCGGATTGAGAAGGGCGCCTACCTCGTAAGAAACTCCGTGCAATGTGGCAAGCGAAAAAAGCGTTTGTTGCCCTTGGCTTAGACGGATCCACCCACTGAAGTCATTCTGCTTGTTCGTGTTTTGTGCCTTGCCTGCGGCAGGACGGCGCGGCTGCAAACCGCGCCGGTTTCCAACCCTCAACGTGGGTCGAGCAAGGCGCTGATCCTCCGAGCACGTTCGTAGATCTCGCCAAGGGCGAAATCGAGCTTGCGCCGGTCACGAGGACACAGCGGGAGCGTGCTCGGCTCCGGCCCGGTGAAGCTCATCCACCACATCAGGACGAGGTCAGCGAGGGCGAGAAGCTCCGATGTCTCCTCCTCCAGGCGGTTTAGCACGTCGAGCGAGATGCCGGACAAGCCAGCATCCTTAACCGCCGGTTCACGATTTGTGGTATAGCCTGCATCGGTCATGTTGATCCCCCGATTGCGTGATCAAGGCCGAGGGGCGCAGTCCAGGCGCTTCCTCGGCCACTCCTCAGCTCAAGATGCGTCCGACAAGTCGACTGACGTTGGCTTCAACCGCGGCGGCATAACCCTGAACAAGTTGGGGCGCGAGCCTCGTCGAAAGCCCGAAAGAAGCAAGCGAGCGTTCGGCTACGGCAATCCTCTCGTTCTCAGGAGGATCTTGTGGGCCAAGGTCGGCAACGTACTTTCGGACGGCGTTCAAGAACGCAGGCCATTGCGCCATGTCGCTCGGTCCATAGCGGTCCAAATCGATTTCTATTGTCGCCGCGCGGATCGTCGTAGGGATCTTCTCGACCCTGTCGGCCATGTCCCTCAGACGCTGAGCGATATCACTGAACGTTTTCATGGTCCTTCTCCTCTCCGGAAAGGCAGCCGGCATGCTTCACGCACCAGGGTTGGCGCGCGATTTCGGGTTTCTGATTTTCGAGGAATGCTAAGCCCGGCCGCGTCCTGCGGCCCTGAAGATCTTAGCTCTGGAAGTTCTTGGCAGGATCGAAGGCATTCACCGCCTTCAACATGTACGCCCTGTTGGCGTCAGCCTTCGGGAAGATGCTTGTCGCGTTGAGCGCCGTCCCCAATCCCGACAGCCTGACCATCTTGCCGTTCCTATCGTAGAGCACTCCATCGGCACCCACGTACCAGGGCGTTGGCTGGTGCTCATGCTGCTCTTTGCTCATCTGCACCCTACCCGAGATATAGATAGTAGGCTCACCCGTGCGTCCGGGTATGGAGGCTCACCGGCGCGTCCGGCTTCAGGCCCGCAGGAGGCTCGCCCGTGCGTCCGGCCCCGGACGCGCCGGTGCGTCCGGCTTTTTGATTTTTGCGCCCCCTGGAGGCGGCTGTGTGGAACGTCGTTTTTCGGTCTTCGCCCTGGCAAGCGCATCGATTGCTTCTCCTTCGGTCTTGATGGATTTCCACCCGTTCGTGGGCGTCGGGCTCTTTCCGCGGCCGGGCACGTAGGTTAGCCCGTACAAGCTCGGTTTGCGGTAAGATGAGATAGATCGTCCGCCGGCCTCGGTGACGATCACGAAGCCCAAATTCACGCACTGGCGGATAGCTTCCGCCACTGATGCACGGCGGATGCCCGCCGTTGCAAAGTCGCTGTAGGTGCACGGCAGCTTGCCGTTGTCGGCCCCGCCATGTCGCATGTGCTCTAACTCCAGACGGTCGAGCACGCGCCTTGCGTCATCTGGCAAGTAGCGCCACGCGACGCTCTCGCGCATCTCTTTCGAGTGAGCCACGAAACTGGAGCCGAGGGCGCTCGGCTTGCGGCTCAAGCTGCATCTCCCTCATCCAACAGGAGCCGCAGCAGTTGTGCCCGGATGGCATATTCGTAATTTGCCAACTCGGTCTGGATCAGGTCTTCCGCCACTCCCTTCCGGCGAAGGCTGGACGAGAGACGCTTCAGTTGCTCGGCAAGATGAGCTTCGGCGTGATGATCCGATAGGGATACCATGTAGCCCGCCGTTCGCCTGATCTGCGGCAGGCGCCGGCAGAAGCGGAACGGCAGAACGGTGGCGCTCATGCCGCGTTCTCCTGCCGTTCTATCCAAGCGAGGATGGTCGAGCGCCGGGCGCAGAGCGTCCCGCCCAACTTGAAGCTCGGGAGGCCGAGCTTGTCGGCGGCATGGTACACGCGGCGCCTGTTCGCCTCGGAAGCATCGCCGAATATGAACTCAGCGATTGCCTCCGCTCCCGTCATGAGGTCTTCCGCAAGCGGCAAGCCGCCCCCGTTCGCGCTCGTTGAGCGCGCTACAATCTCAGGCATTTGTGTTTCTCCTTAGTCTTTAATTACAGAGGCGACAGCCATGATAGTCTTGTGGGTGATTTTAGTAGTGTCGGCCCTATCAGATTGATTGCTATTCGAGTGACCACTGAACCAGAATTGCGCAAAGATGTTGTTTGAGCCCATGGCTCGAAAATAAATATCAATCATCGGATTAGGTTTGTTAAAGACAAATTCAACAATCAGCGTCTCAAATACGCTTTTTACAAGATCGCTCCGGATGGCTCCTCCCTGTGGATACGCGATGCCATCTACTATGTACGCAGATAATTTATTGATACCCTCCTCTTCAACGGTAGCCGCATCAATCAATTTCTCAAACACAACCCCGAACGGCGCGTTGAGTTGGAATATCTCGTGTAAATCTCCTTTCTGAGTGGTTTTGAGGCCCATTCGGTCGGTGAGAATAGCGCTTCTATAGCTCTCAACTAGCGAGCCGGCATCTCTTATCGAAGACGATGCGTTGACACCGATCAGCAAATTACACGCATCCGTTGCGGACATTTTAGCAGCGGAAAGACCTCTCCCTCCTTTCTTGATATGTCCGTGATCACGAACACTTATGCCGATGCCGCGAACAGTCGCTTCATCCATGCCCTCGACTTGGGCAATTGCTCGCGTGAGGTCGTTAAAGAATGCCATCCCGGCCTCATGTCGGTAAAAAATACATGAAGGGTTGCGACCGTCAAGGGCCATGTCGTACATTCTTACATGGCGAGCGAGGCCGTGTGAATGCGTGCCATGACGCGCCGGTAAACGGGAAGGGCCACCACCTATGGCAACGGTTAGGAAGCGGACGCTACCAAGCGGGAAGGTCGCGTGGTTGGCGGGCTATACGGACGGGGGTGGCAAGCGCCGCTTCAAGCAGTTCGCGACGAAAAAGGAGGCCGAAGCCTACCTGCTCCAGGCGCGCAGCCAGGTAGCTTCCGGGGTGCACACACCGGACAGCGTGTCGCCCACGGTCGCCGAAGCCGCCGAACTTTGGCTTCAGCGATGCGAGCGGGACAAGCTGGAAGCGACCACGCTCCGGCAGTACCGGACCCACGTGAACCTGCACATCGTGCCGCGGATCGGGGCAACGAAGCTCTCAAGGCTCACGGCGCCCGGCGTGAACGCCTTCGTGGATCAGCTCCTTGCCGATGGCCGATCCCGGGAGATGTGCCGGCGCGTGCTGGTGTCCCTCTCGGCGATCGTCACGGAGGCGCAGCGGCGAGGACTGGTGACGGTCAACAACGTCCGGAGCGCATCGCCGGTGAAGCGATCGACGCGCGACGACGCACGGCCGGAGATGCCGACGAAGGCCGAGTTGAAGGCGATCATCGAGGCGACGCCTGACAAGTGGCGCCCCATGATCCTCACGCTCGTGTTCACGGGCCTGCGTGGCTCGGAACTTCGGGGCCTCCTATGGGAGGATGTGGACTTGCGGAAGGGCGTCGTCCGCGTCCGGCGGCGCGTCGATCGCTTCAATGCGTTCGGGCCGCCGAAGTCGAAGGCCGGCACGCGGGACATCCCGCTTCCGCCGAACCTGCTACGGGTGCTGAAGGAGTGGAAGCTGGCCTGCCCGAATGGGAAGCTCGGCCTCGTGTTCCCGAACGGGAACGGCGGCATCGAGAGCCACGGCAACATCCTGTCCCGCGTCTTCTGGCCTATCCAGATCACGGCCGGCGTCACGGTCATGCGTGACGGCAATGATGAGCAGGGGAGGGCGGTGAAGGTGCCCGACGCCAAGTTCAGCCTTCACGCCCTGCGGCACGCTGCGGCCGCTCTGTGGATTGAACAGGGGCTCGGCGCGAAGCGCATCCAAAGCCTGATGGGGCACGCGTCGATCCAACAGACGTTCGACCGCTACGGGTATCTCCTGGAGGCTCGGGACGACGAAGCCGCCATGATGGCCGGCATCGAAACCGGCCTTCTGAGCTAACCTCGCAACACGGATGGAACACGGACCGCGTAAGTTATTGGTACAAGTCAATTTTGATTGGTATCATAATCCTTGTGTCGGGGGTTCAAATCCCTCCTCCGCTACCAAAACATCTAATCAAATCATTGACTTAGCGGCCATGCCCTGGACATCCCGTCCGGGGCTTTTCGCTTCTCGGGCTGTTCTCGGGCTGCGACCCCCGAAATCCTTCCGGGCGCGATCCGGCCGGATTCGTGCGCCCGGACGCGCTCCCGGCCACGATCCTGCCGCGCCGCGTTGACAGAGCCAAGCCCCTCCGCACCCGCTCGGGCTTGCCCGCGGGAGGGGTCGGCGCGAGAATCCCGGGATGCCCGACGAAGACAGCTACCCGCCCGAAACCGCTCGCGTGCGTGAAGGGATGACCCCGTCCCAACGGCCGGCCGGGCATCAGGAGGATCTCGTCGTCACGGTCCGCCTGCGAGGCGACGGTGAGCTCGTCGTCTCCTCGCCGGGGATGCCCCCGCACCGCATCGTCGCCATCCGGGCGAAGCGCGCCCAGGCCGCGGGGCAGCGGGTCGCTGAGCTCGTCTAGGAAGCCCTCGTCGCGAGGGAGCGACCCGATGGCGTCGAGCGCTGAGCCGTGTGCCGCTGACCACGCCCACCATAACGGCCTGGGGCGCACCAATCCGCCCCCTCCGCATCAAGGATTTTTTTCTGAAACAGCCTCGATAGTGTCGCCAGCGTCACGACCGCTCAGGGAAGCCTTTCGTCTGGGCGGCCAGGGTTTGGTACGCGAAACGTGCTGTGTTCGCGCTTGATCTGCGCCGGCTATACGATCCGATATCCTGCCACTTCAGCGTCATGCCGGACGGATCGTACCTGCGCTCACCGCGCTTCACCGGGTTGATCGTTCGGCTATCGCGCCCTAGACTATGACATCCGGTACAGACTTCTACGGCAGGGCAGGCGATGAGCGAGCACGTGCGCTACACCCAGGCCGGGCGCCTGATGGCGATCGACACCGTGCTCGGGCCCGACGCCCTGCTGCTCGAGCGCCTCGAAGTCGAGGAGGGCCTCAACCGCCTCTTCACCATCCAGGCCCGCGTCCGGGCGCAGCGCGACGAGGTCCGCCCCGACGAGATCGTCGGCACCGCCGCCGACCTCTCCCTCACGCTGGCCGACGGCTCGCAGCGGGTCTGGAACGGGCTCGTCACCGAGCTGCACGAGGGACCGATCGTCACGAGAGGCGCGCGCCAGTACGCGCTGACCTTGCGCCCGCGGCTGTGGCTGATGAGCCAGCGCAGCGACTGCCGCATCTTCCTGACGCACTCGACGCTCGAGGTGCTGGAGACGCTCTGCGCCGAGCACCGCATCCGCGACTACAACCTTGCCGGCGTCACCCGCCCGCCGCAGAAGCGGGACTACGTCGTGCAGTGGAACGAGACCGATCTCGCCTATCTCATCCGCCGGCTCGAGGAAGAAGGGCTGTTCTACTGGTTCCGCCATGAGCGCGGCAAGCACACGCTCGTCGTCGGCGATCATCCGTCCGCGTACGACGGCGGTAACGAGACCCGGGTGCGTCTCGCCTTCGGCTCGTCGGATGCCGAGCACATCCACGACTGGCGCCGGCAGCTCTCGTTCACGCCGGGACGAAGGGCCGGTAAGGATTATGAGTTTCTAACGCCAAATCTCGATCTGGTTGCCGATACACCTTCGATCGACCGCGTTCCCGAGAACACAGCTTACGAACTCTACGAGTACCCGGCAAGGGCGCTGACCCGCGAGGCCGGCGAGCGCGCCACGCGGCTGCGCATCCAGGCGACCGAGACCGGCTTCGACCGCATCGAGGGACGCTCCAGCGTGCGCACGCTCGCGGCGGGCTCGCGCTTCACGCCCTACGAGGTGGCGCATCCGGGCCACGTCTACCCGGCACAGGTGGTGACGCAAATCCTGCACCGGGCCGAGGACCCGACCTACGAGAGCGGGGCGGGCACGCCGCACTACGAGAACGCGTTCACGACGCTGCCGGCCGACCGCCCGGCGACGCCGCATCGCACGGTGCCGCGCCCGCGCATCGACGGCTTGCAGATCGCCCGGATCGCGGGACCGCCGGGCGAGGAGATCCACACCGACGCGTTCGGACGGGTCAAGCTCACGCATCTGTGGGACCGGCGCGCCCGGGGCGACGGGACCGACACCGGCTGGGTGCGGGTGACGCAGTCCTGGGGCGGGACGAGCTGGGGCCAGCAGATCATCCCCAGGGTCGGGATGGAGGCGCTGGTGGCCTACCAGGAGGGCGATCCGGACCGGCCGATCGTGGTCGGGATCGCGCCCAACCCGAACAACCCGGTGCCCTACGCGCTGCCGGCGCACAAGACCAAGCTCGTGGTGCGATCGAACACCTACAAGGGGCGGGGCTACAACGAGATCTCGATGGAGGACGTGGCGGGCGCCGAGAACCTGTTCACGCACGCCCAGAAGGACATGACGACGAAGGTGCTCAACGACGCGACGGCGCGGGTGGACGCCAACCAGGTCGGGAGCGTGGGGGCGAACCACTCGTTCGAGGTCGGGAACAACCAGAACCAGGCGATCGGTGGGTCGCGCTCGCTCACCGTGGGAGCGGTGGGCGGCGCGGCG
Source organism: Methylobacterium terrae (assembly GCF_003173755.1). NCBI lineage: Bacteria > Pseudomonadati > Pseudomonadota > Alphaproteobacteria > Hyphomicrobiales > Methylobacteriaceae > Methylobacterium > Methylobacterium terrae. Next base: position 3,490,677 of record NZ_CP029553.1, on the reverse strand, counting down.
AGCGCGGCGCTGGGAGCAGCGATGGCGGGTCTGTCGGGGCAGACGGCGGAGCTGCTGGGCCAGGCGATGGGCGTCGCGATGGAGGCGATGGCGGCCGATGCCGGCGGATCGGACGCCCCCGTCGATGCGGGCGCGCTCTCGGGCGGCGGCGCGCTGGCGGGGCTGGCGGCGGGGTTCGGCGGGCTGGTCGGCGGCGGCGGCATCGGGGGCCTGCTCGGCGGGGGCATCGACGCGACCCGCGCCGGGATCAACGACGCGAGCGTGCGCAGCCTGCGAACCGCCGGCGGGGCCGGGATGGCGGCGGCGGGCACCGCGCTCGCCGGCCAGGTCGGCGGGATGATGGGCGGGCTGGGGGGCGTGATGAACACGATGGTCACCCGCTTCCAGAACAACACCACCGGCATCGCCGCGACCGAGCAGGTCGGGGTCAGCAAGGTCGTCAATGTCGGGCAGACGATGCTGGAGAACATCGGCAAGGCCCACACCCATACGGTCGGCGAGCAGCTCGTCATCAACGTCGGCAAGGAGATGCAGATCAACGTCGGCGAGGTGTTCCAGGTCGTCGTCGGAAAATCGAACCTGACGATGGACAAGGACGGCAACGTCACCATCACCGGCACGAAGATGCTGCTCGGGTTCTCCGATTCGGTGACGGCCTTCGGCAAGGTCATCGACCTGAACCCGAAGCGCTGAGGGCGGGCCGATGCTCATCCGCAACGAGACCCCCTTCGCCGCGATGGGATTCGGGCAGCTCCACCGCGACGGCACGCCGATGGCGGTGCTCTGCGTGCGCGCCGGCTACCGGCTCGATCCCGACGGCTCGCTCCACCTCGCCGAGGACCAGGCGATCGTCCTCAACGACGTCTACGCAGGCGATCCCCTGCGCACGCCCCTGCTCCGCGTGGGCGATCTCATCCCCTACAAGCCCGCCGCGGATATCACGCTGCTCGGCGCGGCCCACGCGCCGAACGGCCGGGCGGCGAGGCGCTGGGAGGTCGCGCTCTCGGTCGGCGATCACGGCGTCCGGCTGCGGGTGCACGGCCCGCGGTCGTGGGAGCCGGCGCTCGCCTTCCTTACGCCGACCTGGAAGCTCGGAGCCGCGGAGCCGGCCGCGCGCGTCCCGCTCGACTACCGCTACGCCTCGGGCGGCCGGTATGTCGGCGATCCCGACGGCGGCGCCGACGCCCGCAACCTCCTCGGCCCCGGGCTGCTGCATCGCGAGTTCAGCCGCGTCGGCAAGCCGTGCCGGGCGCCGCAGATCGACAGCGCCCGCGCCCCGGTGGACGCCCCGTTCGCCAGGCCGCTGCCGCAGGGCTTCGGGCCGGTACCGCCGTTCTGGTCGTGGCGCCAGGCCTATGCCGGCACCTACGACGAGGCTTGGCAGGCCGCGCCGGAGCGGCGCCTGCCGGACGACTTCGACTACCGCTTCTACCAGACGGCGCACGGCGACCTCGTCCTACCCCGGCTCCGGGGCGACGAGGAGGTGCGGCTGGACGGCCTGGTGCCGGGCGGCGGCACGCTCCGCGTCGCACTGCCGGGCCTGGCCCTCGTCGCCCACCACCACTGGCTCGACGGCCGCCAGGTCCACGCACGGCTGACGCTCGACGGCGTCCATCTCGACCTGCGCCGGGACGACGGCCCGTGGCGGGTGGACCTGACCTGGCGCGGCTGGGTCGAGGCCTGCCCGGCCTATGACGGCGCGGTGCTGCTCCCGGTCCGGCTCGCCGAGGCCGACGGCCTGCCGGTCTCGGGCGAGCACGGCCTGCGCGAGCCGGAGACAGCCGCATGACCTGGCCTCGCGAAGGCTCCCGCGACGTCCGGGACGGCCTCATCGTCTCGCAGGTGCCCGACATCTGCCTGACGCCGCAGGGCGCCACGATGGTGCCGGTGCCCTACACGATCTGGTGCCGCCAGGCCGATGCCGCCGCACTCGCCGACAGCATCCGCCAGACCGACGAGCGCACCCACACCCGGGGCTCGCTGGTGCTGCGCTGCTACGGCGACGAGCCGGGCACCGGCGGCGGGATCCGCTCGGGGACGACGGGTGCGGAATGCACGCCCAAGACGTGGTCGTCCTCGGTATTCGTCGAAGGGCGCGAGATGGTGCGCCACGACGACGAATGGTGGATGAACCACCGCAACACCTACGGCAAGCTGATCTACACCAAGGACATGGAGCAGGCCGAGGTTGCGGATCCGCGGGCGATCGTGCCGCTGATGGACGACGGCCGGCGGGTCGGCGCCGCGGCGCCCGAGGCGACCTCGTTCGCCGGCCCCGCCTCCTCGGTCGGCGCCGCCGGAGCGGTGATCCAGGGCGGGCGGATCGTGATCCCGCCGCTCATCAACGGGGCGCGGGCCGGGGCGGTCCGGATCGCCGGCGTGCTGGTCCAGATCTTCACTGGGGCGCGCACGTCGCGAAAACCCAGAGAATGCCCTTGCGTCGTCGCGCCATACCGGCAGTTGCAGCATGTCTGCGCGAAGGCCTGTGTCGATGGGCAGGCCCATCACATCGTGCCCGATTTCGCCAAGCGATATGTCTCCCGGGCGGCGGGGATGAGCGGCCAGGGGCGCATTCGGGGATTGGCGGGGTACTATGAGGGAGCTTCGATCTGTTTGGCGGGGCAGGCGAAGGATGATGGATCTGAGCATTTCGAGGCGCATCAAGCTGATAAACGTATCGAAGCGCTAGGCAACAATCATCCAGACACGCCAGCCTTTCCAAAGGGCACCGCTCGGATTGAAGATATTCGTGATGCTACCGAGGAGCAGGTCAAATCAGTTCGTCCAGAATGTTCTGCGCAGATAGAGTCTGGAATTAGATCAGAATTTTCAGGCACCAATCCGAACATTCTTGGCAGAACAACCATCGATCGTTTGCCGCAGGGCAGCGCACTGAAAGCACTTTCTAATTCATACTCATCATCTACCCTGCATTAAGGTGATAAATCTATGGCAAGACTTATATTCACTCGTGCGAGAGCAATCACGAAGGACGTGCTCTACACGGCAGGCGTCGATGACAATGCCGATGCGGCTGAGCCGCTAACAAGGGCATATCAATACTTTCACGGAAAATGGGAGTACGGCGAGTTTCCTGCTTCAACGCAGCGAATCGCTCTCTATCGCCGGCCGGAGGGAGGCCGCATCGCTGTTTACATGTCTCGCAGTGGAGAGCTTTTTTCGCCGGAGCCATCATTTCAAAACCAGTCAATACACGCCAAAGATATGGAAAATAAAAAAAAGCTGGGATATCTTGCCGATTTAAGGCAAGTCGCCAGTCAGTTACTGGCCTGCGGGGACGGAGGTCAGAATTATTGCCGCATGAATCGCGACACGTGGGCTCCGATGGATATATCAATTTTCGATGATTATGTCGATGTGAATTGGGCTTTTGAGATAAAAGCTCGAGGAAATACTGGAGCTGAGCAAGATAGATACTGGGAAGAAAATCCTGAATTGAAACGGGAGCGCACCAGAAGAATATCTTTGTTCAACAAAAGCCTATCACTCCACGCAATCAACGGCCCAAGCCTCGACAATCTGTACCTCTGCGGCGCGAAAGGCGCAGTCTACTTCTGGAACGGCGAACGCATGGAGAAGCTGTCGGTCCCGACCTCCGCCTACCTGCTCGACATCCTCGTCGAGGATCCAGACACCATCTGGATCTGCGGCCGCAACGGCACCCTCCTGCGCGGCAATGCCCGCCAGGGCTTCACCGCCATCCCCTGCGACGACGGGCCGACGTTCTCCACCCTCACCCGCTTCGACGGCAGGATCTACCTGTCCAGCATCTCCAACCCGCGCGGCGTGTTCGTCCATGACGGCCGCACCGTGCGCCAGGTCGCGAGCGGTTTGCGGCGCGACCTCGCCGACGTCCACACCGTCGATGCCGTCGAGGGCGCGCTCTGGGCCGTCGGCTCCCGCGACGTCGCCCGCTTCGACGGTACGGCGTGGGAGCGCATCAAGATACCGAAATGGTCCGACTGAGATGGCGGTGACCCCCACGCTGATGGACGAGGCGGTCCGGCGCATCAACTGCATCGCCGTCGGCGCCTGGCTCGAGGCCTGGCTCGCGGCCCTGGGCCTACCCCTGCCGACCGCCTTCGGCCCGACCGGCGAGGCGGTCACGCCGCGCGCCTCCGGCCTCGTCCTGCGCATCGGCGCGCTCGCCCGGGCGCAGGGGCTGCCCGATCCGCGCGACCGTCTCCACCTGATCGCGATCGAGGCCGACGCGAGTGCCCCGATGCCGCTCGGCCTCGACCCCGACGGCGAAACCCTCGCGACGGCGACGGCGCGACTGTCGTCGTCCATCGTCGGCGGCTCGCCCGGCGAACTGGCGGCCGGCGACCGGCGGGTCTCGTTCTTCATGGAGGGGGGACGGGTGATCGAGCTGCGGTTCCTGGACGGCCTGGTCGGCTTTGACCGGCTCCTCGTCGCGCGCCTCGGCGAGCCGGGCGACTGGCGCAATCCCGCCGACCGTTGAGACTCCGAGGGACGCCGCCGACGAGGCCGCGGTCGACGAGACAGCCCCCGGAGCGAGCCGGTCGTCGTCAGCCGCGGCGAGTACGCCGAGACCTGGGAGGAGGTCCGCCTCGACGGCACGATCCCGCTGGAGCTGCGCCGCAGCTACGGCCACCAGCGCGGCACCGACGGCCCGCTCGGGCGCAACCGCACCTCGCTCCTCGACGTCACCGTGAAGGTGCGGGCGGACAACAAGCTGCTCTACCGCGACGAGGAGGGCCGTCGCGTCGCGTTCGCGCGACCGTTCGGCTTCGAGCCCTCGCGCAACGCCAAGTACCGCCACCTCGCCCTGACGGCCCCCTGGCTCAAGCAGCTGCGCCTGTCCGACGGGCGCCTGACGCGGTGCTTTGCGCAGGGCAAGGACCGGGTCTACCGCCTGACCGCGATCGAGGACCCGCACGGCAACCGGATCGCGCTCGCCCGCGACGGGCAGGGCCTGCTCCTGCGCGCCGAGCACAGCGACGGCTACGCGCTGACCTTCGCCAACGACCCGCAGGGCCGCCGCTGCTCGGTGACCCTCGCGATGGGCGGGGCCGAGCGGCGCCTGGTGGACTACGCCTACGACGCCGCCGGCAACATGCTGAGCGCCGACCGCGCCACCGCCTTCAGCCTGACCTACGCCTACGATGCGCGCGGCCGCCTCGCCCGCTGGCAGGACGCCGTCGGCCGGACCTGGTGCACCTACGCCTACGACGTCGAGGACCGGGTGGTCACCACCGGCACGAGCGGGCCGTGGAACGGCGATACCTTCAGTTACGACGCGCAGGCCCGGCGCACCCTCTACCGGCCCGGCGGCGGCGCGGCGGTCGAGCGCACCGACTATGACGCCGACGAGAACGTGCTGGCCGAGACCGACGGCCTCGGCGCCGAGACCCGGCACGCCTACGAGGACGGCTACCGCACGCAAAGCACCGACCCCCTCGGCCACGTCACGCGCTTGGCCTACGACCCCGACGGCAACGTCACCGAGGTCGTCGACGCCGAGGGGCGCCGCACGCGGCTGCGCTGGAGCGGCCCGGGCCAGCTCGACCTCGTGCTGCAAACGGGCGGCGCCTGGCGCTACGAGCGCGACCGTCAAGGCAACGTCGTCGCGGCGCGCGACCCGCTCGGCACCGAAACCCGCTTCGACTGGACGCCGGCCGGGCGGCTCTCCGCGATCCACCACCCCGACGGCACGAGCGAGCGGCGCGACTACGACGCGCAGCACCGGCTGGTCGCGGTCACCGATCCGAAGGGCGGCGTCACGCGGCTGTCGCGTGACGACCCGTTCGGGCGGGTGACCGCCGTCACCGACCCGCTCGGGGCGCACACCCGCATCCTCTACGACGACGCCGAGGGCGTGCCGCTCGACACGCCCTCGGCGGTGATCCGCCCGGACGGGGTGACGATCCGGCGCCGCTTCGACGGCGAGGGCCAGGTCGCCGAGGTCGTCGACGGCGAGGGGCGGGTCACCCGCTACGCCTACGGTCCCTTCGACGAGCTCCTGTCGGTCACCGATCCCGGCGGCGGCGTTCTGTCGTTGGCCTACGACGTGCGCGGGCTCCTCGTCGCGGTCGCCAACGCCCACGGTCGGACCTACCGCTACGACCGCGACGGCGCCGGCCGGGTGGTGGCCGAGACCGACTTCGACGGCCGCACCCTGCGCTACCTCCGCGACGCCGCCGGCCGCGTGGTCGAGCAGGAGAACGGCGACGGCTCGCGCGTGTCTTACGCCTACGACCGCTCCAACCTTCTGGTCGCGCGGCGCGGCTACGCGGCCGGGATCGACCCGGGCACCGGCGCCCCGGAGGTGGAGGAGCGCTTCGCCTACGACGCGCGCGGCCTGCTGGTGCGGGCTGAGAACGGCGACGGGGTGGTGACGCTCACGCGCGACGCCCTCGGGCGGATCGTGTCGGAGAGCCGCGACGGCCGCACGGTCGAGAGCCGCTACGACGTGCAAGGGCATCGGATCGAGCGGCGCATCGGCGAGGGGCTGTCGGCCTACGCCTACGATCCGCTCGGGGCTCTGGCCGCCCTGACCCTGGCCGGGCCCGGCGACCCGACCACGATCGCCTTCACCCGCGATGCGCTGGGCCGGGAGACCGGCCGTGCGGGCGGCGGGTTCCGGCTGGCGCAGGCCTTCGATCCGCTGGGCCAGATCGTGCGCCAGCGCGCCGGGGCGGGTCACCACGCCCTGGAGCGGCGCTGGAGCTGGAACCGGGCCTATGAGCCGACCGCGATCGCCGACGGGCTGTGGGGCGGCACGGCCTACGCCTGCGACGCCAACGGCCAGGTCACCGAGGCCCGCCACGGCGAGGGCTTGCCCCCGCCGCGCGCCGACCTCGCCGCCGGCCTGCTCGGCCTGCCGGGCGAGCAGGTCGAGGTCGAGCGCTTCGCCTACGCGGCGACCCGTGACGTCGCCGCCTCGGACACCGCGCTGCCGGGCGAGCCGCTGGGGCGGGCGTTGACGCCGTGGCTGTCGAGCCCGGGCGGCAAGGTGAAGGCGGCGCGCGGGGCGGACGGGTCGCGGATCCTGCTCACGCACGACGCGCAGGGGCGTGTGGTCGAGCGGCGGGTGGAGCGGCGCGGGTTCCGGCCGAAGCTGTGGCGCTACGGCTGGAACGCGCTCGACCGCCTGGTGTGGTGCGAGACGCCTTCGGGGGAGCGGTGGGGCTACGGCTACGACCCGTTCGGGCGGCGTGTGTGGAAGCGACGGGTGGGGGCGCCGGGCGACGGGCCCGGCGTGGTGCGGGGGGAGGCGCCAGCGGGGGAGGCGCCAGCGGGGGAGGCGTATCTGTGGGACGGGGACGTGGTGGCGCAGGCCGCGCCCGTTTTTGCCGACGGTCGTGTGGCGTGGGACCGGGCGGTGTCGTGGCACCACGAGCCGGGGACGTTCCGGCCTGTGGCGCGGGAGCGGGGTGGTGTGGTGCACCACGTGGTGACGGACCATCTCGGGACGCCGCGTGAGCTGTACGATGGTCAGGGGCGTCGGGCGTGGTCGCGGTCGCACCGTCTGTGGGGCGGGACGCGCGGTGTATGGCGAGGCGAGGCTGCGAATGACGGGGTGGTGTCGCTGGCGGGGGTGCGGGCGGCGCGGGGTGCGGGAGAGGCTGAGGAGGACGGGTCTGATCTGTGCCCGATTGGGTTCCCGGGTCAGTGGGCGGACGATGAGAATGGGCTGAGCTACAACCGGTTCCGGTACTACGATGCGGAGGCAGGGCAGTATGTCAGTCCGGATCCGATAGGATTGGAGGGAGGATCCCAGCCACAAGGATATGTTCAACGACCAGTCGCAGAGCTTGATCCATTCGGGCTAGCTGGATGCGATTTTAATAAATCCAAAAATGTAAATGAAAATCAGGCTGTTCCTAGCAGTTCAGCGGAGGGCGCAAGACTGAAGGAGCATCTTCGTCAGGCACAAAAATATGGCAAGGGAGGGGTCAAGGAGCTTGAAAATGGTAGGATTAGATATTATGGGATAATTGATCCCGCTAAAACACCGGGTGATATGATTGGGCGTCGCGTCGTACGAGAGTGGAACCCCGTTACGGGCAGAACTCGTACTTGGCATGAAACAATCGACGCTGCAGGAAATGTGCGACAAGTTCGCCCAGAAACGGGCGGTGCAAAAGTTCATTTCCGATTTGACGCCAACGACAACTACATTGGGAAATGGTGAAATGAAAGTGACACTACAAGAGATACGCGATAAATTTGACGCTCTATGCCAGGAAACTGTAACGAGAGAAGAACTATCTGCGTTTGCTGCAAAAGCAATGTCTGCAGACGACACTGGAGATCTTGAAATGGAATCAGCGCATTCAGATATTATATGGGACGCGATCATGTATTTGCTCGGCGTTGATTTGCAAACTGAGCCTGATACCTATCTTCACAGCATAGAAGATTTTGAAGAAACAAGAAAAAAACTTGGAATAAAAAATAAATAATTTTATAAATACCAAGACAATGGAAAATTATTGCAAAATTATCTGGATATTTATAAAACATATATTTAGATCTTATTTTAATTTAAGATTACATATCTATTTTTTATAACGTTAATTTCTGTATAGATGACGGAAAATAGATTTTATATCTGCAAATTTAAATAGATATCTTGTGTAATTATACGGTATAAGGACACGGTGGCACAGGCTGTATCATTAGCAATAGATAAGCTTCGGATATGAGAGCCTGTTTGACTGATTTCGGCGGTCGCGCGTTGTCGTCGGCTGGAGGAGCCGATGTGGACGCAGGCAGATCGCGATCACTACGACGATCGCGTTTTCCCGCGACGCGCTGGGTCGGGAGACCGGCCGGGCGAGCGGCGGGTTCCGGCTGGAGCAGGCGTTTGATCCGCTGGGCCAGATCCTGCGCCAGCGCGCCGGGACGGGGAGCCACGCCCTGGAGCGGCGCTGGTCGTGGAACCGGGCGTTCGAGCCGGTGTCGATCGCCGACGGTCTGCGGGGCGGGACGACCTACGCCTACGACGCCAACGGCCAGGTCGGCGAGGCCCGCCACGGCGAGGGCCTGCCGCCGCCGCGCGCCGACCTCGCCGCGGGCCTGCTCGGGATACCGGTCAGCAGATCGAGGTCGAGTGCGTCAGGAAAATGCCGTTGGGTGAGCCAGACCTTGCCGCTATGATCTCGCCATCCCGGCACGCGAGCGCAGGCCGATGACACGGATAGGACGGGGGTAGCGTGCACGATCGTCCCACCTCTCCGCCCCCACGGGCTACGGCCTCCGCGCCCTCCCGCCCCGGCCCAGACCCGACCGATGCTCCGCCGCGGCCCCGGCGCCGGGGGGGACAGAAAGCCGCCCGCCTCATCGACCGTGCCGCCCTCGCCAGGGACTACCAGGACGGCGCCAGCACCGTCGACCTCGCCCGGCGCCACGACGTCTCCACCAAGACCATCAGCACCCTCCTCAAGGCCGCCGGCATCCGCCCGCGCAGCGTCGCCGAGGCCAGGCAGGTCCGAACCCGCAACGCCTGGCTCACCCTCCCCAAGCCCGAGCCGATCAAGGACCGACCCGAGATCACCGACGTCGTCGGCGTCGTCCATCGCGCCACCCTGCGCATCCCGACCGCCTTCGGCTTCGACATCCTGCGCGGCCCGCCCCTCGGTGGCAGCGGCAACGGCATCATCCTCACCCGGGAACTCGTCGCTCATCTCGAGCAGCACCGCCTGCACCCGGGCGCCTGCGGCCTGCCCCTCAGCCCGGCCAGCCTGACCCGCCTGCGCCGCCGGCTCACCCTCGACTGGCACGCCGACAATCAGGATTGGTGGCAGGAGCGGCGCGAGGACCTCGCCACCGCCGAGACCAAGGACTTCGCGGCCCGGCACGGCGCCGACCCCGCCATCGTCAACCATGTCCGGCGCCGGTTCCACGGCCGGCGCCGCGAGCCGCGCGACACCTGGCTCGATGCGGCGGCGCGCGACCTGATCCTGTCGCCGACGCTGAGCCTCGCCCAGATCGCCCTGCGGCTCGGGATCTCCCGGGCCTACGTCTCCGAACTGCGCGCCGAGCTCCGGACCGGACGGCGCAAACCCGACGCGCGGCGGACGCGCCGTGCGGAGGGTGCGCCATCGCGACCAACCAAGGTCTGATCACCGTCGGCGGCGCTCGGCCGGCCCCTGGACACCCCTGACCCGAAGTCGAGGAGGCCGATGGTTCGCACGGGGTCACGCGACTGTTCAGCGAGATGGTGCACCGCAAGCAGACCCTGCTTCCCGCCGAAGCAGGTCGGAAGCCGGTTTGCAGCGATGGGGCTGCAACGGTCCACGGCCGCCTGTCCACCATGCTCAGTCCAACGAGGCCTGCCCTACTGCACCGGTCTCACTCAGGGTAATTACCCACGGGGTGTTTTTCGGCTCGCGCGTTCGTCGGCACGTCTATCCGGGCTGGCGGCTGGGAGGTTGATCAGGCTGTGATGGTGGCGAGTAGGGTGGCGAAGGACGTGGCCTTGGTCCTGAGCGCGGCGGTGGCGACGACGGTGCGCACGTCCGCCTCGCCCTGGGCGGCCCACATCGCCCGATAGCCGTTCGTCACCTTGCGCTGGATCACCGCCGGCCGCAGGTCGCGCTCGCAGGCGTTGTTGGTCACGTCCACCGTCCCGGGGAAGGCCACGAAGGTCAGGAGTTGATCGCGCGCCCGGCCCATCCGGGCCTGGAGCGCCTGGGCCAGGTCGCACGTCGCCGGGGCCTTCAGGATGTCGTCGAGGTCCTGCTCCAACTCGCGCCGCTTGCGCGCCAGGGTCGAAGTCGCCAGTTCGGTCAGCCCGCGGGCGAGCCCGAAGGCCTTGTCGAGCCACCACTGGAGCCGCAAGGCGATCAGGTCGTCGCCCGCCTCGACCGCATAGGCCACGTCGCGGGCGAGGTGCGCCAGGCAGGTCTGCTGGCGCTCGCCATGACCCTGCTGGGCCGAGTACCGGTCGGAGAGCCACACCTCAGGCCGATGCCCGGCCATCACCTCGCCGACCACGGATGCCGCCCGGCTCGGGGCGGCGTGATGTACCACCGCGTCCTGGCAGCGGAACACCCAGTGGAAGCTGTTGGTGCCCTCGATGCGCACCCCGGTCTCGTCCGAGGCCACCACGCGAGCCTGCCGCAGCCGCGCCAGCGCCGCGTCCCGGCCCTCGGCAAAGCAACCTTGGGCGCGCCGCAGCAGGTTCATCAGCCCGCCCTGGCTCAGCCTCAGCCCGAACAGATCCGACAGGGTGGCCTGCAACCGTTCGTAGGACAACGCCTGGAACGTCTTCAGATACGTCGCCACCGCGTGCAGACGTGGCCCGAACGGCGTCGCGTCGGCCCCCGCCGGCCGCGGGGCGACGACCCGGGTCCGGCAGGCCGGGCAGGTCACGCACAGGCGCCGGTGCTGCTCGACGGCTGGGCGAACCAACGGCAGGTCGATCCGCTCGTGCACGCTGATCACCTCGGCCGGCAGATCGGTGGGCAGTGGCTCGCCGCAGGCCGTACACGAGGTCGGCCGATGCTCCATGACCTGATCCGGATCAGGCGTCAGCGCCCGCTTGTGGCCCTCGTGCCCGGGCTTGGCGCCGCCCGGCCGGGCCTTCTCGCGCCGCTGCTTGCGGTCGCTCGCCGGCGGCTTGGACGAGGTGCGCGACGTCTGCTCGGGCCGGTGCAGCTTCAGCACCAACTCGATCAGTTCCTCCTTGCTCAGGCGCTCGAGGTCACTGCGGCTCATCCCGACAACGAATCAGCCAAACCGCGTTCCGGCAAGGGGGGCGACCCGACGATCCCGCCGCGGCCAAGCCGCGCCGTCCCGACACCCCCCTGGGTAATTACCACTCAGGTCCACATGAGCGGCATCCCAGATCGGACCGCGTCGTTGGTGAACGTCACAGATCCATCTGGACTGGTCATGCGCCACCGGCATGTCCTTATGGGTATACCCTAGCGGATTTTGGACATCGTTTGGGGCAGCTTTCGACCTGCACCGGACGTTGGATCCATGCTGCTGATGCTATAGTGTTTTTAGGTGATGTTGGAGCGGTGTCGTGAAACTCGATTGTCGGAGTGTCAAAAATCCCCTTTGGCAATTTGATATATATGAGACGTGCGACGGTAGTATTTTATATCCTAGATGCATTATATTTGTATCTCCTCTTGATGATCTGGTTCATGCATGGATCTACGACGCGGGGGAAATTCTCCATTATAGACGCTATATAAATGGTGTTTATGTAGATTATGGTTGTAAAATACAATCCATTGCCTTTATCCACGATGATTATGAAGGACTTTCGATGGATTATTATTTCATGAACTTAGAGCTTCCCGACGGTTCAGTCTGGCGATGCACACCCTGGCAACGAGGGATTGATCCGGAACCTGGTTACTTCTCGCGTTTGCATTTCGACACATGGGTCGCGCGGGAAAGGCTTCGCCCAGCTGGGAAATGATGTGCGCTCCTATGTCCGCTCACCACCCTGAGCGGACCGTAGGCGCGGCGCTCCGAGGTCCGTTCGTTATTCCGGCCGTCCGAAGGGGCATACCCTAACGGGTTTTGAGCGTTGTTTGGGGCTGCCTCCGGCCCTTATCGGACGTTCCACCCATACCAGCAAATGGGGTAGCCCTGCCGGGGGTGGTGGCCCTCCGAGACTAACGTCAGGCCCATACGCTCGTAGAAACTACGCGCACCAGTGTTCATTGAGGCTGTTCTAAGAGTAAAGCCTGCGGGCATAGCGTCCATTGCTTGCTTGAGCAGCAGCGATCCCACCCCCTTACGCTGAGCAGACGGCAACACGAAAAGTTGGTCTAGCACGCCATCGGCGATCTTGAGGGCGAGCAGGCCGACGATCTGCCCCTCAACCAACGCAACGGTCAGCGTCCATGCATCCGCTAGTTCGATGTTGATGCGCGCGCGGAACTCCGCCAGAGGGACCACGCCGGGTGAAGCATCGGAACTTGCTGCGCTGTCGTGCCAGACCTGTGCGATAGTATCGAGGTCGTTTTGGTGCGCGGTTCGGCATTCGATCTGAACTTTCACAGGCAGTAACCCCTAGTAGAAGCTATAAGATAGCGCTATAAATTGTATATTGCTGCCTTTATTGGAATTTATGTTGAATTCGCAGGAAGGTTTCATCGGCTTGTAGAGGCTCCATGCGACACATCAAGAGATTAAAAGTCTCTGGGGCAATGTAGAGGCTGCGTGTTTCTTCCCGGTTTCGGGTCGCCACGCGCCGACGAGCTTCGTCGATCGGACACTCCACGTTGTAGAGAAGGGCTCGGCCGCCATGCGCTTGGGCGAGACTGCGAGCGTGGTCACGCTCGGAGCGGGCCCAGAACCCGTAGTCGAGCACAACATCCACGCCAAGGAACAGACAGCGGGTCCAGACGGGCTCCAGAAGGGCGAGGGTCGCTGCGACCTTCTCCTGGAAAATCTCGGCGGGCGGATCCTCACCAAACAGGCGTGCCATCCACTCGTCGGGCGTGAAGCGCACCGCGCTATGGCGTTGTTCAAGCTCCCTGGCCAGGGTCGTTTTGCCAGAGCCCAGAAAGCCGAACAGAAGGTGCGCCGTCGCCATACCCTAAGGTTGCCCTATCGAGCGCTCGTTTTCCACCCAAAACGGATTGTAGGCGCGGTGCTCCGAGTCCCGTTCGTTATACCGGCCGTCCATAGGGGCATGCCGTAGTGAACACGGCCACGACCCGCCAAATACGTCCGCAAGGGTTGGAACAGTCCAACGGACAGCAACCAAACGGACATCACCCGAGCGGACAGTACGGCGCAGCCCCGGCGCCGGTCACTTAGCTGGCGGCTGCCACCCGGTCCGCTCGAGCGTGTCGATCAGCGTCGAGCGGGCAATCTTGAACGACCGACAGACCGAGGCCTTGCTGGCGCCGCCGGCGAGCGCCGCCGTGATCTGCTCGAGCTGCTCACCCCCGATCGTCGGCGGTCGGCCGCCGCGGCGCCCTCGGCGCTTGGCTGCTGCGAGACCGGCGATCACGCGTTCGCGGGTGAGCTGGCGCTCGAATTGCGCGAGCGCCCCGAACAACGAGAACAGCAGCTCGCCGTGGGGTGTCGCGGTGTCCATCGCCTCGGTGAGCGAGCGAAACGCGACGCCACGCTTCCGCAGGTCGCCCATGACCTCCAGGAGGTGCGGGAGGCTGCGGCCGAGCCGGTCGAGCTTCCACACCACGAGGGTATCGCCCGCCTTGAGGTAGGTGAGGCAGGCCTTCAGCCCGGGCCGGTCGTCCCGGGATCCGGAGGCATGATCCTGGTAGAAGTGCCGCTCGTCGACTCCAGCAGCCATCAGCGCGTCGCGCTGCAGATCGACCGATTGGCGCTCGTCGGCTGTCGACACCCGCATGTACCCGACCAGCATGTGCGGAAAACCCCAAATCCCACTTTTCCGCACATAACATCAATCCGACAGGGTTTGTCGAACATTTTCCCCGTCGAGGGCTGGCGCGCGGCTGGATGGGCGCGGCCCCTGTCGGCAAACACATGTTTTCCGACACGGGAGTTCGATACGCGGAATAACCGCATGGGGTGGGTTGCGGACCTTGGCTAGGGCTGCTCGCCATCCACAATCTGGCGAAGAACTTCTATGGCACGCCTGCGGCCATCTTCGGTTTGGATGGCTAAACAAAGTCGAATGCATTCATGCACGCCAAACAATCCATCGATTTTGGTGTCATCCAAAAATAGTTGATCAGTCGATAGGCTGAGCATCTCTGCGATTGCTCTCAACCTGTTGCTCTTATAATCAAGATCGTTGCTCATGATTTGAGCATTTTGATACTACTTGCCTATCTAGCTTTAACTTACATTAAATTCCGCGATACTTTTTAACAGTTACAGTCGGAGATGTGCCGGTACGGCGGAGATCCCTTAGTGGCCGGCGCTGCAACAGCCGAAGCGATGCGGCGGCTCGAACGGACCCATCGAATGCCTGGGAAGGGTCGCCACCAGACCCATGAAGCTCTCGTCGGCGTCGGGTATCAGCCAACCTGCCCGACCGGCTATCTTGAATGTCGGAAAACACCTGTTTTCCGCACGGCCGAGCCCGATATGCGGAACGACTGCATGGGGTTTAAGTGCTGGGCCCTAATGGTAACTCGCGCCAACCGGGCGACGAGTGCGAGATCGAGTGTCCCGGCCGGCTGCGCGCTCAGCGAGGGCCGCCATCGGCTCCCGGCTTCATGGCCCGCTCGACAGCCTCCATGGCGCTCTCGAAGGCTTTGGCCTCGCGACGGTGGGGCCGGTCGGACCGTTCGATCAACTTGCCGCTCCGGCGGATCGCCCACTGGAAGTTTCCCTCCGGCTTGAGCAGTGGGGAAACGTCAATGGAGTAGGGGTGCGGGACTTCGTTGGCCATGAGCGCGTTATGCCAGGCTCGACGCGGTCACACCATGGCCAAAGCGATGTGGACCCGTTTTTGTGGATTGGTAATTAACTTGGGGGCAATGAGCCTGCCAGCTTTTCGGCGTTCGCTTCGCGGCGATCCTTGGTCCGATCTCCCGGCCCTCAGGCGTCTTGGTGACCTTCGTGGGCGAGCCCTTCAGGGTGACAAGGCGCTCGCGCAAGGACAGGCAGGGAGCGCTGAAGGCACTTCAGAGATAGCAGCTTAACAGCGCTAAAACGCTGTAGTGCTGTACTGCCTCAGTGCTGGTGAAGAGGTTGAGCGTCACAGGTGCGTGGCGAGGCCGATCATTTGGCCGCCGGCCTTCGTGTCGGGAGACGGCGCGCTACGAGCCTGATCTGTAGCGAGCGGGCCAAACTGTCCACAGCACGTAGAGCGTGCACGGCAAATACCTTACTTCTCTCGAAACGCCCTCCGGGCCTGATCGATGAGCGGCTTGGTCAAGTAGGAGAACACCGTGCGGTCCGAGGTCCGGATGAACGCCTCGACAGGCATGCCGGGGACGAGCTTAGACCCATCCAGGCGTTCGAGCTCCTCCTTCGTGACCGTCAGCCTGACGAGGTAGAAGGACACGCCCGTCCGCTTATCCTCGCTGACGTCCGCGGCAACGCGGCTCACCGTTCCGTTCAGTTCGGGCGTGGTGCGCTGGTCGAAGCTCGGGAAACGGAGTCCGGCTTCCTGTCCAGAACGGACGCGGTCGATGTCTTGCGGCGCCACTCGAACCTCCGCGACCAGGCGGTCGGCGGCCGGGACGATGAGCATGATCGCCTCTCCCGGCAAGACCACCCCACCAATCGTATGGATCGAGAGTTCGTGTACGGAGCCGGCCTGCGGCGCCCGGATGTCGATGCGCTTGAGTTGGTCGAGTGCGGTGACCTTCTGCTCTTCCAGCGTCGCCGTCTTGGCGCGGATCTCGGCAAGGTCCTTCGCGACATCGCTGCGCAGGTTCTGCTCCAGCTGGATGACCTGAAGTTCCGTCTCCGAAATCCGACCCTTCGTGCCGGCGATGCTCGCCACCAGCGCCCCGCGCTCGCCCTTGATGCGCGAGGTTTCCCGCTCCAGGGTCGTCAGCCGGCTCATCTGGATGAGGTTCTTGCGCCAGAGTTCCATCACCCCCTGATACTCGCGGTCGATGATCGCCGCCTCCTGGCCCTTGGCCTCGGCCTGCTCGGTCATCCCACGGATCTCCTCGCCGAGTTGCCCGATGCGCTCGCGCAATTGCGCCTTCTGGCCGAGGAGCGCCTCGCGGCGAAAGCGGAACAGCCGGCGCTCCCCGTCCACGATACGTGCCGCATCAGGGCCGGCCTCGAGGAGGCCCGGCGGGAAGGTCACGTCGACCAGGCCGTCACGCTCAGCTTCGAGCCGCGCCGCGCGCGCTCCCATTTCCCACAGGCTCTTGGTGACCGTATCGAGGGTGGCCTGAGCCGTCGTGGCATCCAGCCGGATCAGCAGGTCGCCGGCCTGCACCCTTGTCCCGTCCCGCACGTTGAGCGCGGCCACCACCCCGCCCGTGGGGTGCTGGACCTTCTTGATGTTGGTGTCGACCACGAGGGAGCCGGTGGCGATGATGGCGCCCGAGAGCTCCGTCGTGCCAGCCCACCCGCCGGCCAATCCCGCCAGCCCGAGAACGGCGAGCACGCCCGACATGTGCCGCCGCAGCGAGCGCCTGGTGGCCGGCGAGGCGGAGGGCTTCGAGGGAACGCCCATCACGCCACCCTCGTCGGCACGGTGCGGGTGAGGGCGCTCAAGCGGGCGAGCACCTCATCGCGCGGCCCGTCCATCTGGACCCGGCCTTCGTTGACCACGAGGATACGGTCCACGGCCGCGAGGGCGCTCGGCCGATGAGCGATGACGATCGCGATACCGCCGCGGTCGCGCACTCCCCGTACGGCGGCCGCCAGGGCCCGCTCCCCTTCGACGTCGAGATTCGAGTTCGGCTCATCGAGGACGACGAGGAAGGGGCCGCCGTAGAGCGCTCTGGCGAGTCCTACCCGTTGCCGCTGGCCGCCCGATAAGCCGAGCCCGCCCCCGCCGACCTTGGCATCGTAGCCGCCGGGCAGCCGCAGGATCACCTCGTGCACGCCCGCCGCCCGGGCGGCTGCGAGCAGCGCCTCGGGGTCGGGCTCCGGGTCGAAGCGCGCGACGTTCTGGGCGATCGTGCCGTCGAGGAGTTCGACGTCTTGCGGCAGGTAGCCGACCGAGCGTCCCAGGGCGTCCGGGTCCCACTGGTCGAGCGACGCTCCGTCGAATCGGATCACGCCCCGGCTCGGCGGGGCGAGGCCGACGAGGGCGCGCGCCAGGGTCGACTTGCCCGAGCCGCTCGGACCGATGATGCCGAGCGCGCTGCCCGGCGCGAGCGTGAAGCTCACGTCGTGCAGGACGAGGTTGTCCGTTCCGGGCGCGGCCAGCGAGAGGGCGGTGACCCGGAGGCTGTCGCGGGGCGCCGGGAGGGGAGTGACGGGCGCCGGCTCCCTCGCCGGAAGGAACGTGACGATGCGGCTCCAGGCTTGGCGGGCGGCCGAGACGGAGCGCCAGTTGGCGATGGCGAGGTCGACGGGCGCGAGCGCCCGGGCCGAGAGGATGGTCGCCGCCAGCATCACTCCCGCCGTCGCCTCGTTGCGGACCACCAGCAGCGCGCCGAGTGCCAGGATGCCGGATTGCAGGAGGGTGCGCAGGACGCGCGAGAGGCTGCCCACGGCGCCGGACAGGTCGCCCGCCCGCTCGGCCACGTCGAGCGTCCGGGCGTGGCGCTCCCGCCAGATCCCGACCATGCGCTCCCGCATCCCCAGGGCCGTGACGAGCGGCGCCATGCGGTGTGCCATGTCGGTCACGACCCTGCGGTCGGCGTTGGCGAGGACGGCCTCGCGCGAGGAGCCCGCCGTGATCCGGTCGGTCGCGAGCGCCACGAGGCACAGGCCGACGGCTCCGACGGCCACCACGAGCCCGATCCACGGATGGAAGAGGAGGCAGACGCCGACGTAGAGCGGCACCCAGGGCAGGTCGAAGAAGGCGGAGAAGGCCGGGCTCGCCAGGAAGCCGCGGACCGTGTCGAGGTCCCGCATCGCCTGCGGTCCCTCGTCGCCGCGCAACGGGTCGGCGCCGCGCCGGAGCAGGTGGCGGAAGACCCTCTCCGCCAGACGCTCGTCCACGAGGCGGGAGACGCGGGCCAGGATGCGGGTGCGGAAGATTTCCACCAGGCCTTGGAGGAGGAACAGGCTCGCTGCGATGCCGGCGAGCCCGGTCAGGGTGGCCAAGCTGCGGCTCGGGAGCACCCGGTCGTAGACCTGAAGCATGAACAGGGGGGCTGTCAGCATCAGCAGGTTGATCGTGCCGCTCAGGAGGACCACCGTGGCCAGGGGGCCCCGCGCCTCCACGAGAACGCCCCAGGCCTCCCGGCGCCCGGCCGCCGCACCGCACTCGTCCGTCACGTCTGTCCCTCCACCGGTTGTCCTGGTTGGGTCGCGGAAGGAGTGTGGGCGCCCCCCGCAAGACGGGGCGCCCACACCGGGTCAGAGTCCGAGCAGGTGCAGGCCCACGGCGTGGGTGTGCGCCTGTGTGTCGGCGGCATGGTGCTGCGTATCCGCGGCATGTGCATCGACGTGGCCGCCGAGGTCGAGGGACACTGCGCCGAGGTCGAGATGCGCCGGCACCTCGGCCGGGTGGGAGGTCGGAGTCGCCAGGTCGAGCGCCCGACCGACGAGCGAGTCGCCCCCTCCGCCGCTTGATGGCGGGAAGACGATGCTGTCGCCGGACAGGATGTCGGCTCCGACGAGGGTCGGCCCGTGGCCGCCGACATCGATGGCGCTCACCTGCACCGTTCCAGATTCGGACACGCTTCCGGACGACAACACGTCGACCTGCGCCGCCGGGGATGTGGTCTCTGGCCCGACCGAGATGTCGACCAGAGGATGAGGACCGGTATCGGGTCCGCCCAACTGGCCGCCAAGCAGGCCGCCCGACGGGCTCGTGCCGCCTCCGCCCGAACCGAGAACGCCACTCACGGCGTGCGTGACAGGCTGGAGCACGCCGCCCGTATCGCCAGGGGCCGCACCATGGCCGCCTGCGGCATCGCCGAGCGTGGCGATGACCGGCTGCAGCAACCCGCCCGAGCCGCCAGGGGGAGACCCAAGCCCGCTGGCGACGGCGTCGACCGCGGCCACGACCGGTTGCGGCAGCCCTCCCGCATTGCCGGAATCGTGGCTGCCGGTGACGGCGTCGACGACGTCGGCGACCGGCTGCAGGAGCCCGCCTCCGCCCTCGTGGTGCAAGCCTCCGGTGGCTGCCCCGGCGATGTCGGCCACAGGCTGGAGCAGACCGCTCCCGCTGTCCTGTGCCGAACCGAGGGCGCCCGTGACCGACCCAACGAGGTTGCCCGCCGAACCGAGCCCCGCGCCCGCATCGGTGAGCACGGGGGCGACGGCTCCGACGCCCTCGCCACCGAGCAGGTCGCCGGGCAGGTCGGCGGCGTCGGTCAGCAGGTTGCCGGTCGTGCCGAGATGCCCGAGCCCGACGGTCTCGCCGAGGTTGGTCACGCCGTGAACCGCGCCGTTGAGGGCCGGAACGTCATGCCCCACCTGCTCGATGCCGGCGTGGAGGCCGAGCACCGCCTCGTTGGCCAAGCCGGCAACAGGCGCCAGCACCCCACCGCTCGACAGCGCGCCGCCGGAGGCGCCCGGCGCAAGCACCTGGTCGACGAGGTTGCCGGCCGCCGTCGTGACGCTTCCGAGATCCTGGAGGACGGGCGCCACCGCGCCGACCCCGCCGCCTTCCAGCAGCCCGCCGGGCAGGTCGGCGGTGTCGGTCAGCAGGTTGCCGGTCGTGCCGAGATGCCCGAGCCCGACGGTCTCGCCGAGGTTGGTCACGCCGTGAACCGCGCCGTTGAGGGCCGGAACGTCATGCCCCACCTGCTCGATGCCGGCGTGGAGGCCGAGCACCGCCTCGTTGGCCAAGCTGGAGACGGGCGCCAGGACCCCACCGCTCGACAGCGCGCCGCCGGAGGCGCCCGGCGCAAGCACCTGATCGACGAGGTTGCCGGCCGCCGTCGTGACGTTCCCGAGATCCTGGAGGACGGGCGCCACCGCGCCGACCCCGCCGCCTTCCAGCAGCCCGCCGGGCAGGTCGGCGGCGTCGGTCAGCAGGTTGCCGGTCGTGCCGAGGTGCCCGAGCCCGACGGTCTCGCCGAGGTTGGTCACGCCGTGAACCGCGCCGTTGAGGGCCGGAACGTCGTGCCCCACCTGCTCGATGCCGGCATGGAGGCCGAGCACCGCCTCGTTGGCCAGGCCGGAGACGGGCGCCAGCACTCCACCGCTCGACAGCACGCCGCCGGAGGTGGCCGGCGCAAGCACCTGGTCGACGAGGTTGCCGGCCGCCGTCGTGACGTTCCCGAGATCCTGGAGGACGGGCGCCACCGCGCCGACCCCGCCGCCTTCCAGCAGCCCGCCGGGCAGGTCGGCGGTGTCGGTCAGCAGGTTGCCGGTCGTGCCGAGATGCCCGAGCCCGACGGTCTCGCCGAGGTTGGTCAGGGCGTGAACCGCGCCGTTCAGGGCCGGAACGTCGTGCCCCACCTGCTCGATGCCGGCATGGAGGCCGAGCACCGCCTCGTTGGCCAGGCCGGCAACGGGCGCCAGCACCCCACCGCTCGACAGCGCGCCGCCGGAGGTGGCCGGCGCAAGCACCTGGTCGACGAGGTTGCCGGCCGCCGTCGTGACGCTTCCGAGATCCTGGAGGACGGGCGCCACCGCACCGACCCCGCCGCCCTCCAGCAGCCCGCCGGGCAGGTCGGCGGCGTCGGTCAGCAGGTTGCCGGTCGTGCCGAGGTGCCCGAGCCCGACGGTCTCGCCGAGGCCGGTCAGGGCGTGAACCGCGCCGTTGAGGGCCGGAACGTCGTGCCCCACCTGCTCGATGCCGGCGTGGAGGCCGAGCACCGCCTCGTTGGCCAAGCCGGCAACAGGCGCCAGCACCCCACCGCTCGACAGCACGCCGCCGGAGGTGGCCGGCGCAAGCACCTGATCGACGAGGTTGCCGGCCGCCGTCGTGACGTTCCCGAGATCCTGGAGGACGGGCGCCACCGCGCCGACCCCGCCGCCCTCCAGCAGCCCGACGGGCAGGTCGGCGGCGTCGGTCAGCAGGTTGCCGGTCGTGCCGAGATGCCCGAGCCCGACGGTCTCGCCGAGGCCGGTCAGGGCGTGAACCGCGCCGTTCAGGGCCGGGTTCTGGTGGCCGAAATCCTCGAGAGCGCCGTGAAGGCTGAGGATCGCCCCGTCGAGGGTCGTGGTCACGGGTGCGAGCGGGCTGCCCTCGCCAAGAATACCGCCACCCTGCGTCAGCGTGCCGGGAACGGAGCCGGCCAAGCCTCCGGCCGCTTCCGTAACGTGACCCGCGTCAACGAGGATGCCGGTAGCCGCCCCCGCATCGCCCCCAAGGACGGCGGACACGGTGTCGGTGGCGATGTTGCCGGGGGTGCCGAGGTGTCCGAGCCCGACGGTCTCGCCAAGATTGGTCAGGCCGTGGAGGGGCCCGTTCAGGGCGGGCACCTCATGGCCCGTCTCTTCCAGATGTGCGTGCGTGTCCAGCACGACCTGGTTCAGAGGTTCGGTCAGAACGGCCGGTCGCTCCTGCACGTCGCCGCCAGGTGCCGCGCCGTCGGACGCTGCGTCTATCACGGACGCAATCGGCCCCAGGCTGGCGAGCTGGTCGGTCGTATTCCCGGTCGCGGCTGTCAGGAGGTCCGTTCCTGCTATCCATTCGAGCGTCCGGGTGGATGGCTGACCTGTCACGGACATGGGTGCTGTCGTCATGCGTGCGAGTCCCTCATGAGCGCGGAAGCTATGACAGAGAATGCATGCTGTGAGCGAAGGTTCCAGAATTTATACAACTAAAGGTTTATTTAAATTGATGATCTCGCACACGGCTATTGAGAATTACTTGCAGAGATGCGACATTTCAGCCGCGCCCCAGCTCCTCAAGCGATAAAGAGGCCGCATGGTCCGGGAAAGAGGTGGCGCTTTTCCTTGCTGCAATGGTTGAATTTGATTCAATTGCCGCCGTCTTGAGTCGTTGTCGGGTAACCATCGTTTTAAAGCGCGAATGCAATCAAGAACCGCAAGCGCAACCCAAAGTTGATCAAAAAATGATGACTTGGAGGCGCTTATGTCTGCATACGAGTTCAGCAGGATTGTCGTCGTCTGGGCCGACTTCGAGCGTCCGGAATTCGGCCTTGCACGCATCGAATCGGCCATCCATGCCTACGATGCCCTGCACAGGGCCCGTGTTCTGGACGTCGGCAGAACGGCCGCTCCCGAATTGTGGGACGCGACCGAGCGGGCGATCGATTTTGCCCTTATCGATCCTTCGTCCGAGAACATCAGAATCGCCGAGGAGACCATTCTGGAACTCGTGAAGCGTACGGCACCTATTTCCAGGTCGATCAGGCGCCGGCTGGCCCCGGAAACCTGCTCGTCGAGCCCCCTGTCACCCCGGGCCATCATACGGGCGATCTGGCCGGAACACCTGATTCGGGAGCTGAGCAGGATCTGATCGCGTGATCGTCGTTGGCACGGGCGCCGACGCAGCGACGACATCACATCGACGTCGCATTCCCGCACCGCGACGCAATCCATATCAACGAGTGCGATCCGACGATGTCACCGGTCGAGGTGCGGGAGAGTTGCCCGCAGACCACGAAGAGGTAGTGGCTCGCCCGCCCTGGGCGTGCGTCGCTTTTAGACCGGCGCGGGACAACGGACTTGGGCGGACAAATGCGGCGACACGGCTCAGGTGGCCTCACGTCGATTGCGACGTTCTGCGGCATCGCCGTTTGATCGTACCGCTCCTGGACGGGAAATCGGTCGAGACGGCGACGATGGGCCGGGGGCGCCATGGGCGGGGTGGTCAGCCACGGCCACCTCCCGGCTTTCGGTCAGGCGCCGCGGCCGGGTTCTGCATCGCCAAGGTCCGCTTCGACGAGAAAGGCCGGGCCGAGGATTGCCGCTTCGTCGAGGTCAATGCCGCCTTCGAGCGCCAGTCCGGCCTCGCGGCTGCGGCGGGACGCTGGATGAGCACCTTGAGCCGGGGCACGGGCGGCACTGGGTCGAGGGCTTCGGCGACGTCGTCCTGACGAGACGGGACGCGCGGTTCAGGGCCGCGACGTCGGAACTCGGACGCGTCTTCGACGTGCATGCGGTCCGTATCTGCCGGACGGCGCCAGCCGTATCCCCCGTTAGGGTGAGGTATCGTCACCTTTCTTGGACTGGCCGCCGCCTGATTGCGCCGCTCCGGCCCGCCCGGGAGCGCCTTAGACTCCTGCACGTGACCGGGGATCCCCACGGTTGTCCAAGACAGGAACAGGCTCGATGCAGTGGATCCTCGCTGCCCCTTTCGCCCGGAACGAAGAGGGCGACTGGATCACCCGCTACTTCGGCGGGCACGCCCGCTTTGTGACGGCGCCGGCGCCCTACGATCACGACCGGTCGCGGGCCGTGACGGGCTCGCGTCAGTGGTTCGACTACCTGTGGCACGCTTGGCAGGCCTGGCGCCTGGTGCGGGCGGCGCCCCGGGGCGGGGCCGGACTCCTCACGTGCTTCCCGCAGCTCGCCGCGACGTCGGCGCTCCTGAAGCTGGTATCCGGGCGGCACGACGTGCCGCTCGTCGCCTGGTGCTTCAACCTCGGCCGGACGCCGGGGGGCTGGAGGGGGCGTCTCGCCCGCCTGGTGCTGCGGCAGGTCGACGTGTTCGTGGTCCATTCCCGCCGCGAGATCGCGCTCTACGCTGCCTGGCTGGACCTGCCGGCGGAGCGGTTCGTCTTCGTACCCCTGTCGATCCGCGACGAGCCGCGGGAGACGCGGGAGGATGAGGCGGCGCCCTTCCTCCTCGCCATGGGCTCGGCCAACCGGGATTACCGCACGCTGGCTGAGGCCGTCGCCCGCCTCGGCCTGCCGACCGTTGTCGTGGCGGGACACCACGCCACCGCCGGACTGGAGCTGCCGCCGAACGTCACCGTGCGGCGCGACCTCACCCTGGCGGAGTGTCACGACTTGTGCGGTCGGGCCCGGGTCAACGTCGTGCCGCTGCGCGACACCTCCTTCACCTCGGGCCAGGTCACGGTGCTGGAGGCGATGATGTTGGGCAAGCCCGTGGTGGCGACCCGAGCCGCCGGCACCGAGGACTACGTGGTCGAGGGCGAGAACGGCCTTCTGGTGCCACCGGAGGATGCCCCGGCGCTCGCCGCCGCCATCGCAGCTTTGTGGGACGATCCCGCCGCCCGGGCTCGCCTCGGCGCCGGGGCGCGCCGCACCGTCCAGGAGGGCACCACCTTCCGGGCAGTCGCCCCCGCGATGGCGGCGGTGCTGAAGACGGCCCAAGCCCGGGCCGCGGGCCTGCTTGAGCCCCCCTGCTCGCGCGGCCGGGAGCCCGATCGGCTGAGGGGCGGGGCTCCCTCGCATAGCCACGCACGCGCGTCCGCGGCCGGACCACAATCGCGGACAGCAGTGTCGCGCCCTTTGCGCACGATCAGGGAGCCGTAGGATGCTCATGGCCGCAGGGAATGGTGCCGGACCCGGCCCGCAGGCGCGAATGGCCTTGTTGATCATGGCGCACGCGCATCCGGAGCAAGTCGGGCGATTGGTCGAGCGGCTGAGCGCGCCCTTCGTCGACATCTACGTCCACATCGACCGGCGGGCGGACATCAATCCGTTCCTGGCTGCGCTCGCGGGGCGTCCGAACTGCACGCTCCTGCCGGACAGCGACCGGGTCGGGGTCCTGTGGGGCGGCTTCTCGGTCGTTCAAGCCATCCTCAACCTGGTCAGGACCGCCCGCCGGGGCTCGCCCGAGGCCGAGCGGTTCTGCCTCCTGTCCGGTGCGGACTATCCGGTGAGGCCGATGTGCTCGATCGCCCGGGAAATGGCGCGCGATCTCGAGTACATCAACGTCGAGTACAAGCTCGATCCGAAGGGATCGCGCTTCTGCGACACCTACATCCAACACCATCACCTGGGAGATTTTCGACTGCTCAATCCCCGCACGTCCCCGAGCGGTCACCTGGTGAAGTGGGGGGCAAAACTCGGTGGGATGCTGCCGCGCATTCGCAAGCCGGCGATGGACCTCTACTGGGGCTCGTGCTGGTGGGCGCTGACGCGGGGAGCGATCGACGAGATCCTCGCCCTCATCGCGCGCCAGCCAGGGGAACTCGCGTGGTTCCGCACCGCCGTGGTGCCGGACGAACTCGTCTTCCCGTCATTCATCATGGCCACATCCCGGCGCGACCACGTGTGGCGCGATCCGGTCGACCGAAGTTCCGCCCCCGAGCCCACCGAGGGGCGGCGGTCCGGCTCGCATTTCATACGCTGGGCCGGGGGCATCTCGCCGGAGATCCTGACCGAGCGCGACCACGACGCGATCCTGGCCTCCGGAGCGCCGTTCGCTCGCAAGGTCGATCCCGCCGTCTCGCGCCGCCTCCTCGACGCTCTCGACGCCGCGGCGCGGGACGACGCGGCGCCCGAGCCTGTTCACCGGCAGGGCGCGGCCTGAGCGGGGAAACCGGCTCCGAGAGCCCGGTCTGCTAGTGCCGATTCTGCCCGCGGGCTCGGGACCCGCGGTCCGCTGCACGGAATCCTTGGAGGGGTGAGGTGCGATCCGCCTGCACCGCACCGATAAGCGCGCCAGGATGTCGGTCTTGACCGCTGCACCTTCGAAGCAGACCTTCTGCCCGCTCAGGCTGCTGGACTTCTGGCCTGGTGCATTCCTGGTCTTCGACGAGACCGGCCTCCTCTAATTGGGACGAGGCCTCCTGTGGCGTCCGGTCGGGCAGCCACGCACGTCCCGATCACCCCCCCTTCTTGCGCCGCCCCGCCCGCGTCAGAAGGGCGGGCGCCGCCCGATCGAGTACCGTGCGGCGCTCACCGGCATCCTGCTCGTGCTGCGCTCAGGACTGCCCTGGGAGAGTGCGCGGGATCGTGCCGCGCATCACCCGGCACCGCAACGAGAGGCACGAGAAGCTCGGCCGCCGTCGTCGGGTCGTGGAACGGGGGCACGCCTGGTTCAACCGCTTCCGCCGCCTGCCGATCCGCTACGAACAGCGCGGTGACATCTACCAGGCCTTCATCAGCTTCGCCGCAAGCCTCATCACTCCAACCAGATCAGGCGGTTCCATTAGAGCCTGTTTGATCCGCTCGGCGCCTTCATCCTACCCTCCGCCTCATCCTGAGGTGTCAGTCGATCGAAGATCGAGTGACCTCGAAGGAGGCCTCCAGCAATCGCTGCTGTATCTGCGGCTGTCCTTCGAGGCTCCTTTCGGTCGCACCTCAGGATGAGGTTGAGCATGGGATGGAACAGGCACAGACGGTAGCATTCCTCGGCAATCAGACAGGCTCTCAGCCAAACAGGCTCTTATTCACCTTAAAGAGACACATCCAACTGCAATGCCCGCCGAGATGTCTCATCCAGATAGAATTTCGGCTGCGCGCCAGGCGTATAGCAGCCGCGCAAGACGCTGAACCTCGGCCGCTATGACGATCGTCGTCAGGCCTCTATTTGGTGCTTTGAACGACGTCCGAAACGCCCGCTGAACCCCTCGCCACAGCAAAGGATTCCAATTCTCGCTGTCGTGACAAGCGTCCAGATTCCCGCCGCGATGTCCGACACGCGTTCAGCACGACCCAGCAACTTCCAATCAGGAAACACATATACCATGTCGGAACGAGATAACCCAGCATATTATCCGAGTACGCCATAAACAAATATCCTATCGTCAGACAAATACACAGCCATGACCATCTCACGTTAAACCCTAACATTTGCTTTAGTACATTAAAAACATTCATATATATCCAGAGAAAGGCAATGAGACCGACCGCTCCCACTTCGAATAGGAGCTGGATCAGCACGCTATGTGCGTCGATGGTGTCGTTGGCGAGCCGTAGCGGGAAGAACTGCGCGACATAATGAGGAAATCCTACGAGTCCCCACCCGAACCACGGTCGTTCGGCGATCCAGTCGAGCGAGCTTTGCCAGAGGAGGATTCGAAAGGCGTAGGAATTGAGTGCCTCGTAGGAATCCCGGTAGTTGCCCTGCTGGAGGTCCGTGAATCTCTCGACGATCTCTGGCATCGCAACGACCATCACCGGGAGACCCAACAAGTATAACAGACTACGACGATCGAATAAAAATGCATAAGTCAGGAATATCAAAGCCGTGCCAGCCAGAACACTCCGGGTTTTTGTCAAAACAATCAAACCGAGCACCACAGGAATGTAGATAACTAGCGCACGCCTCATCCATGTGGAAAGGAGGAATCGTTTCTCTGCAAGGAGGACGAATATGACGGTGAGTATCACCATCAGATAGAAGGCATAGATGTTTGGGTGCGTGAAGGTCGCCTGCACGCGCGTGCCGTCTTCTGTTTGAGACCAGCCGAGAGCCAGCTGCGTGAACGCGGTGAGCGTAGGTACGAGCGAGGAGGCCAATATGATAAGGAGGAAGCGGCGCAGGTCGTTCAGGCTATGCACCACGTAGAACGGCAGCAGGCAAAAGACCGCGTGGGACACCAACACCAGGACCATGCGGAAGGCTGTCGGCGGGTCCGGTGAGAACGGAACCGCCACGAGACAAACCAGCAAGAATGGTCCCCACGCCCGGACCACCGGTGCGAACCTGACCCCCGGCCGACTCAAGATGCACCAAGCCGCAACGGCGATCACCGCAAGGTTTACGGCGGCACCGATGCCCATTCCTCCGCCTTCGTCCAGCTTCGACAACGTGAAAAGCGGGTCGCAGAACGATCGAGTCAGAATGACCGCCTCGATGAAGCGCCGCGTGCCGCAAAGCCAGATGATCACAATCAATGCGACGGCACCAATGATCAGCATATTTTTTCTCTCGCCATCGCCGCGCGCTGGGCCGCGAGCGGAGGACGGGGCACCACTGCCTTCGGGACCACGTCGTCACGGCAGCAGGCCTACGCGTCCGAAGCCTAGTCGGAACCCCGGGTACCCGGAGGGTGGCCATACGGCGGTCGCGTCCTGTCCAATCGATGCTACCTCCCGATTGCGCTACCCCTTTCGGCGAGACGCCGCGCGTCAGCGGGTCTGCCCGGGCGCACCGGCAACCAGCAACGACCATTGCGGTCCATTCCGCCTGCCCTCCACATCACGAAATCCCTCGTCGATGGAGGTAGCAGTTTGTCATTGTGAGAAAGACGTTCCGCTGATCGGGCGGATGGCCCGGCCTCTGCCCTGACCTCATTGTGCCTTTTGGCGGCCGGCAGGGCGTGCTACGGCCTTCGCGACGAACATCTTCCGGGAAGATCTTCCAGCAAGCCTGCGGGCCTTGCTCGCGATGAGCGCAATGTTCCGTTTCATCGATTGGATAAAATTGCCATAATCGTCAAAAAATTTACATCAACTATGGGGTGAAACCATGCATCTTATAGCAGACATTCAAGGCTTAAGGGCTATTTGCATTTTTGCCGTTCTGATATTTCACACGAGTCAACGCTGGCTGCCGTCCGGCTATCTGGGTGTTGACGCGTTTTTCGGCATCAGTGGGTTCGTCATCACTGGCCTGATCATTGACCAGCATCGCTCCGGTCGCTTCAGCTTGCGGCAATTCTACATTGCTAGAGCAGCCCGCTTGCTTCCGAGCCTAATGGTGACGGTCGCATTGACAGTGGTGGGATTTTTCTTCCTGTACGGCTTCAACGACTTCCGTCCGTTAT
The DNA here is from genome assembly GCF_003173755.1 of Methylobacterium terrae. Taxonomy (NCBI): domain Bacteria; kingdom Pseudomonadati; phylum Pseudomonadota; class Alphaproteobacteria; order Hyphomicrobiales; family Methylobacteriaceae; genus Methylobacterium; species Methylobacterium terrae. Next base: position 3,461,575 of record NZ_CP029553.1, on the reverse strand, counting down.
CTCGCTCGGCGCTGGCCGCCGCGACGTCAACATCCAACATTCTTTTCTGGCTGGAAGCCGGATATTTCGATGAAATTTCGAAATATAAGCCACTTTTACACACGTGGTCACTAGGCGTTGAAGAGCAATTTTACCTAATTTGGCCTTTATGTCTGATTTTCATCCTTAAGTTAGGGAGATCAGCGTTCGGAATCACCGCTTTATTCACGCTATTAGGCTTGACTGCAGCCATTATCACGAGCGCGGCGGATGCGGACGCGGTGTTTTTCCTCACACCGTTCCGCTTGCACCAGTTCGGCTTCGGAGCCATTTTCGCCATGCTGGGACGGAGCAGGCAAGTCTTTCTGGGAGACGGGCTGCTCAAACTGGTGATCATCGGCGCCGGACTACTTCTCTGCGCAATGTCTCTGGCCTCGTTTCAGAGCGCGCTGTCACAGGTCGCTGCCCAATCCGCCGCATCGCTCACCGCTGCGGTAGGGTGCTGGGCCGCAGGCGTCATTCATGCGCGCGGAAGCCGAAGTCTGATTGGGGGCCGCTTGGCGGTATTCTTCGGCGACCGGTCGTATGCCATTTATTTGGCCCACTGGCCGGTCATCATCGCCTTCATGACTTTGATCGACGAGCCGACCAAGTTCGAACGACTGTGCATGCTCGTGCTGTCCGTCGCCGCAGGGCTCGTTCTCTCGGCCGCCGTGGAGCGCCCGTTCCGGCTGAACGGCAAGCAAGACCCGGCGCGGAATCAAAAGGTCGCCATCAGCCTCGGTTCCGCTCTTGCGGCCGTCGCTGTAGCCGGCGTCGCATTGCTGGTTCCTCAAAGCGGGTGGCTCAAACCCGGCGAAACGGCGGTCGATGCCCAGGCGATCGCATCAGAGCTGACCGCGGCTCTGCAGACTGTCTGCCGCGTGCCGATCACCGCGCAGACGCGCGCCTCCGACGTCGAGGCCTGCTTCTCCTCCACCAAGAAGAACGTTCTCGTCATCGGTGACAGCAAGGCGGCGGCGATTGCTCTGGCGCTCAAGCGATATCCGGAGATCCACGTTACCGAATTGAGCCTTTCAGGGTGCCCTCCCTACTTCGGTGCAGACGAGAACCTGCTCAGTTGGCAATTTGACAACTTACAGCCATGCCGGATCCTATCAGGAAGGCCGTGGGCCCAAGTTGGGGAACTCATTCTCAACCTGCGCGGTCTGCGAGGCGTCGTGCTGGCTGGGAATACGAACGCTCAGGAATTTTCAGCGAGGCATCTGGTGGAGAATGTCGCGTGGCTTCAGGGCAGGAGCTTCGTGTCAGCCATCGTCGACAACACGCCCTTGTGGGTCACATCGGTCATTCGGCTGCATGATGCTCACCGGATCGTCGCGAACGATCTAAGGTCGTTCATGGACCTGCACCACTATCCGTACCAGCGAGACAGGGCGTCCGTCATCCAGCAGGAAAGCGCTTGGCGCGGCGTACATACCGTGGGGGCTCTCGATGCCCTATGCGGCGCGAGTTGCCCCGCTTATACGGGGAACCGAATTATGTACTTCGACAAGGTCCATCTCACCGCCGCCGGCGCGTCCGCGCTCGGACGAAGTGGCGCCTTCGACCGTTTCGTGAACAACGTTTTGGGTGGACAGCCGGCCTACACCATGAAGTAGCGCGTCACGGTAGAGACGAGCCACCGATGCGCCGTCACCCCTGTCGACGGGAGTCGGAGGGGAGCCAGGTCTGACCGGTGTCTCCGGGCCGCACTGCTTGAGAGGATCAGCCTGAACCGGAGGGATGGGATCTCGGGCATCGATCCGCCTCGTTGAACCGGTTCATCGCAAGGGCAGATTCCTCGTTCATCTCCGGGTTGTTGAACCACCCCGGGTTTTTCGGAGGCTGTTTGTCTTGGTTCAGGTGATCTTGGGTCAGGCGGCAAAAGCCTGGTCCCCGACGTGAGCATCATAGCGCGCTCCAGCCCCGGCGGAATGGACGCTGCCGATGGGCGCGAGGAGGCGGGGGTGGTTGTACCGGTCGACCCATTCCAGGGTGGCGTACGCGACGGCCTCGAAGGAGCGCCAGGGTCGAGATCGCGCAGCCTCGCCATCGCGTCGACGCCGATGGCGACCAACCGTGCCAGCGAGGCCCGTCCGATGGCGGACGGCGCCAACGCGCGATAGGAAGGACCGTGCTCGGGGGGTACGACCTGCGCGCGTGGTCCCGTCACGGACCCCGTGGCCCGTAGCAGAAACGGGTCTGCACGACCCAGGTCCGTCGGCAGAGCGGGCGCACCGGTCGCGCCCGACGATCTTCCGGCACAACGTCGCATGAGGGGCTCTCGCACATGATCATCTGGTCCGGTTGGGGCATGCTCTCGGCGCTGATCGCGGCGGCAGGCCTGGTCGGGAGCGTGCTCCTCGACCCGGCGCTCGCGCGTATCGGCATCCCGACGCCGACGGGGGTCGTCCTCGTCTGGGCCACCGCGGCGGCTCTCAACTGGTGGCTCGGCACTCGGCTCAACAATCGCCCGGGTCGCGAGCTCGTCGACCCGCGCACGGGACAGATCGTGGTCTTGCGCCGGCGTCACACCCTGTTCTGGGTCCCGATGCAGTACTATTCCATCCTCATGGTGCTGCTCGGCGCCCTCGCGGTGCTCGGGGCCATGCAAGCCGGTGCGCCCGGCCGCAAGACGGATAAGGTGGCACGGTCCCGTGATCCCCTCGCGGATGCGCCCTCGCTCGCGCGGCGGCCCGACGCGACGCCCCCTGCATCACGGCAAGGGCGCGTCGAGCCTGGCCAGCCGTCCGCACGCGACCGAGGCTGAACGGCGTGCGATCCGCATCCCGCCTCTCCGAACGCTGGTTCAACCTCGTTCTCTGGGTCATCGCCCTCGCCTTCGCGGTGTTCCTGATCGGCCTGGGCTCGCTCGTGGTCGGCGACCTGCCGCAGGTCGAGCAGCGCTACGCCCTGGACCGGTTCATCGACCCTGTTCCGGCGGCCGCCTCCGCCGAGGCGCTGAAGCGCCTCCGGCGGGAGCAGGAGGATGTCGACCGTCGCGCCGAGCAGGCCCGGCTCGCGCTCGAGGCGGCGCGATCGGCCTCGCGCGCCGCTCGCGAGACCTTCGAGAACTGGCTGCGGACCCGCGATGCGACCCAGCGCGTCGACCAGGATCCCGGCCTGATCGCCCGCACGGAGCAGCTCGACCGCCTCAAGGCCGGCGAGCGCGCGGTGGAGGAGCGGCTCGACGACCTGAACAGGTCGGGCCTTGCGCTGGCGGATCAGGAGGCGGCGCAGCAGCGCGTCGACCAGGACCTCCGTGCGGCCGCTCAAGAGAAACTCGACGCGGCCGAGCGTCGGCAGGAACTGCGGGTGTTCGCCTACCGCCTGGCGGTGACGCTGCCGCTTCTCGCGCTCGCGGGCTGGCTCCTGGTCAAGCGGCGGCACACGCGAAACTGGCCGTTCGTCTGGGGCTTCGCGCTGGCCGCGGCCTTCGCCTTCTTCGTCGAGCTCGTGCCCTATCTGCCGAGCTACGGCGGCTACGTTCAGTACGGCGTCGGCGTCGTCCTGACGTTGATCCTGGGGCGCGTGGCGATCGATGCGTTCCAGGCCTACCAGGAGCGTCAGCGAGCGGCGGAGGCGCGGCCGAACGAGGAGCGTCGCACCGGGATCGCGACCGAGCAGGCCCTGCAACGGCTGGCGAAGCAGGTCTGCCCCGGCTGCGAGCGGCCGGTGAACCTGGCGAACCCGGCGGCGAATTTCTGCCCGCATTGCGGGATCGGCCTCTTCGAGCAATGCGCCTCGTGCAGCCATCGCAAGAGCACCTTCGAACGCTTCTGCTACGCCTGTGGAGCGGCGAGCCAGGCCGAAGCCGAGGTCTGAGGCGCGTTCGGGAATTCGGCTCGCGCGGTGATGGTGCGTGAACGACCCGCACGGAGCGGCGCCTCACGAGATCCGAGCGAGCGATGCAGGCTCGCCGGCCCGCGCCCGCGCCGGGCGAAACCGCGTCTGGCCGGCCCAAGGCCTCGTCGACGGCGGTCATCCGGGTGTGAGCCCGGACTCAGGACGAGGAGGACACGGCATGAAGAACCGGTCGAGCCGTGAACGCCGATCCCTCCTGCCCGGGTGGGGCGCTCCGTCATCGGGCTCCGGCGGGCGCATCGACCTGCCGGCGACGCGGCTGCGGCTCGCCGGCCTGCTGCTCGCCTGCGCGGGCTTTGCCGCCGCCTGCGCCTGGATGCTCCTCGGCGAATCCGGCGGCCGACCGCTCGCCGCACCGGGAAGCCTCAAGCAGTTCTTCGTCGCCTGCGGCCTCGTCCTGTTCGGCCTCGGCATCCCGGTCGTGCTGCGGGAATTGCTGCGGCGCGGCCCGGTGGTGTCGGTCTCGCCCGAGGGCGTGTTCGACCGCCGGCTCTCGACCGACTGGATCCCGTGGCACGCCGTCGCGGCGATCGACGAGGTCGCGATCGGCAAGCAGGGATTCATCCAGCTGCAGGTGCGGCCGGGTCTCGCCGATCGCCTGCCCTGGAGCCGCCGCGGGCGGTGGCACGCGCGCCTCAACGGCATGTACGGCGGCGGCTACTGGATCGCCGGGCAGGGGGTGCGCGGCGGGACGCGGGCGGTGCTCGACGCGATCGCGCAGGTCCGGGCGGCAACCTGAGGGGCCTGTGCCCTCAATCCGGGTTGGTGAACACGCTGCCGCCGATGAAGGCCATCTCGCGGTCCCGCTGCGGCGGATCCTTCTCGGACCCGTAGGCGAAGAAGAGGCGGCGGCTGCGCCCGTCGGCGCCGGTGAGCGTGAGGGTGTGACGGTCGAGGCCGTAGCGGCCGCCCTCCGGGGGGCGCCGCCGGCTCACCGCGGAACTCACCCCGGTGGTCGCGCCCGAATTCGTCGCCCCGGTCGAGCCGCCGCGGCCGTAGGTGCCGTCCGGTCGGAAGTCGTAGCGGTTCGCGACGGCGATCATCACGTCGCCGCCCATCGCCGTGTTGCCGCCGCCCGACATGCGCCGGTAGGACCGGGTGATCGTCCGCTCGCCGGCCTCCGCCGGGTAGGCCTTGAAGAAGGAGCCGTCCTGGAGCTTGTAGTCCTGCGGCTTCCCGCCCGTGCCGGTCAGGACGTACGCGTCGCCGGAGCGGGTCCAGCGGCCGAAGCGGCGCGGCTTGGCGGCGCGCTCGGCGGCGAGGTCGACGTCCTCGAGGGCGGCATCGTCGATCTCGTAGTAGCCCCCGTCGCGAAACAGGATCAGCGGCTCGAACTCGATCACGACCATGCCGCCGACCCCGACGCCGGTCGTCGAGCGGAAATACACGCCCTCGACCCCGGCCCAGTTGGCGGCGTGGCGCGGTTCCGCCGACGGCTCGGCCGCGGCGGGCGGCGCGGTGCCGGGGACGACCGGCGCGACCGCCGCGACGGGCGCCTCGGGCAACGCTCCACCCGCCGCGGCCCGGGCCGCCGGTGCCCTCCGGCCGCCCCTGGCCACCAGCCCGTCATCGGTGAGGACGACCGCCCGCAGCTTCGCCGGCGGAATGAAGTCCTTCGACAGGCCGGCGACGAAGCTCGGCACCATCCCGAGGCGCTGCGCCGCCTGCCAGCCGGCATGGTGCAGGACCGTGCGGAGCTTCACCTGCTCGGCGAAGGCGGCGCGGGTGGGTCCTTGCGACAGGGGCGGCTTGTCGGCCATCGGCGCCACCATCCGGCGCCGCACCGCCCGGAGCGCGGCAGGGCTCGGCTCGGCCTTGGTGTCGTTGGCGACCATCCATTGCAGGACGATGAAGGCGGTGAGCACGTCGCCGGCATCGTCCGGCCGTAAGGGCGTGTCGGAGAGGAAGCTCCGGAAGATCGCGTCGTAATCTTGCCGGGCCATCTCCCGGGCGACCTCGGCCGCGGCGATCGGGTTGGTGTCACGCAGCTCCCGGACGTGGCGGGCGACCGTGGCGGCCCGCAGCTCCGGGTTCGAGGCGAAGGGCAGGGCGGGGGCGGCATCCCCGCCCTGCGACCCGGCGACCTCGCCGACCGACCGGGCGTCGATCCGCGCGCCGAGGGTCTGGAACTGCTGCTGCTGCATCCCCTGGAGGATGCCCGCGCCGACGTCCTGGGCCGGCGCCGAGGCGGTCAGCAGCGGGATCAGGGCGGCGGCGAGGGGGACGATGGCGATCGTGCGGGTCATGGTGCGCTCCGCGCTCGGACGACGATGGGAGAGGGCGCGTCGGCGGGCGCCGTCCGGGCCCGCCTCACGGCCAGCGGATCCCGAACAGCGCCCGCACGCCGGCGACGGCCGCGCCGACCAGCGTGAGCGCCATGACGGGCAGGAGCGGGATCACCAGCCAGCCCATCATCATCAGGGTGTAGAGCAGGCCGCCGATGTCGAGGCCGGCGACCCGGCAGGTCTGCGCGCGGGCCTCGTTGACCGTGCACCCCGTCAGGCGGGCGACGACCAGGGAGAGGACGAGCAGCAGGAACGGGGTCCAGACGATCGGCACGCCGAGGAGGAGCATGCGCCGGTTCCGTCCGCGCCGGGTGACGCCCGGCGGCACCGCGCTCATCGCGAAGTCCCGGCGCAGGGGCGCCGGACCCGCTGGTATCCGGCATCGCCGGGCCGGCCGTCGCACCGGCCCGCCGCGTCGAGCCGCCGGTCGGCGGCGTCGCGCCGGGCGCAGGCGTCGCGCGTGGCGGGATCGTCGCCGCGCCCGCCCCGGCAGGCGGTGTCGAGGGTGCGCCAGTCGCCTACCAGCCGCGGCGCGTCGTCGGGCGGGCCGGCCCGCGCGACGCTTCCCGCCGCGGCAAGGCCGAGGATGACGGCGGTCGTCGGGACGACGCGACGGGCCACGCGCCGCTTCCCTCAGCGCATCGCGACCGAGGCGGCCACCCGCTCGGCGCGGGCGAGCGCCTCGGGCCGGTCCGCCGGCGCCAGGCCGAGGACGCGCAGGTAGCTCGGCCCGTCGAACCGGATCACCTGCGTGACGGCGACCGGGCGGCTGCTCCGCGCATCCGAGCCGGTGGCGCGCAGGCGCAAAACCACCGCGCCGTCGCGGGCCGCCCGGTCCTCGTCGGTGACCGTCACGTCCTTGATCTCGCGGAAGGTGGCGAGCGCCTTGCGGGCGAAGGCGCCCTCCTGGCCCTCCGGCACGGCGGCCCGCCCCATCGAGGGGGCGACGACGACCAGCGGCTGCGCGCCGTCGGGATCGATGTCCTTCGGGCCGTCGGTGAGCATCAGGGCGTTGCCCATCAGCGCGCGCACCGGGCGGAAGCCCGCGAGGTCGCCGACGGTGTAGGGCAGGGCCGCGATCTGGTCGGCGAGGCTGCCGGGTGCCCGGAACGCGATCGTCGAGAGCGCGGCCTCGACCGCCTCGTCCGGCATCTGCCCCCGCGCCGCCTCGGGCACCTGCACGGTGACGAGGCCGGTGCCGGAGGCGCCGCGTACCACCGCGACCCACTTGGCGTAGGTGAGCCCGTTGGCCGTCTGGCGGCCGCGCAGCACCCGGCCCTCGCCGCCGGCGATGCCGAGCGCGGTGCCGGAGCCGCGAGCCTCGAAGCCGGTCGCGCGCAGGGCCTCGGGGGTGAACCGCTCCACGAGCTGGCCGTAGGCCTCGGCCGGCATCTCGGTGATGAGGATCGAGGCGCCCGAGCGGTGCTCGAACCCGGCGAAGCCCTTCGAGGGCGTCATGCCGGGCGGCGGAACGAGGCCGACCGATCCGGCGGCCGGGAACGACGCCTCGGCGGCGAGGGCGGGCGAGGCGAGGAGGCCGAGGACGGCCAGGAGACGGCCGGCGGCGCGGGGCAGGACGGATGCCATGTGCGGGATCTCCAGACGTTCAGCGCGTCGCGACGCGGCTGAGCACGAAGGTGTTGCCGGAGAACTGGACCTGGCCGGGCGCGCTCATGTGCTCGAGCATCAGGCGCAGGTTGCGGCCGAGGCGGGCGGAGTCGGAGCGGGTCTCGTACCAGTACTCGGCGGCGGCCCCCCCGGCCCGCACCGGGCGGTGGTGCTCGTAGCAGCGGAACGCCGCCATGTACTCCTCGGCCGCCTGGACCTCCTGGGCCGAGAACCCGTTGAGCCGCACGACGTAGGCCGTCGGCAGGCCGCCGCAGGCCTCAGCCGTCGGGCCGCCGGCGACCGGCGCCGCGACGGCGCCCGGGACGGCGGCCGCGCCGGGCTCGGCCCCGCGGCGGGGCGCCACGACTCCGTCGAGCTTCGCGGTGAGCGCCGCGGCGACGTCGCCGGCGATCGCCTTCGCCTCGGCGCCGACCCGCTCGAGCAGGCACTCGCGGTCGCATCCTTGCGGCAGCGGCGGCAGCTGCAGGCCCGCGACCTCGAACGCGCCGAGGGACTGGCCGGTCCGCACGTTGAGGAGCCGGCCCGGGATGCGCACCTCCGGCCGCACGATGTCGGAGTAGGCCGATTTCGACGCCGAGGCGTAGATCTGGAACACCGCGACCACGTCGAGGGGCGGGCTCGAGACCGCGCGGGCGACCTCGATCAGCTCGGCGTCGCGCCGGCGCACCCGGTTCGCCTGGGTGAAGCCCATCGCCACCGCGGTCTCGTCGTAGACGTTGTAGCCGCGCAGGTTCATCGTCTCGGACAGTTCGGCGATCACCCGCTGGAAGATGCGGTTGCCGCGCGGCACCGAATCCTCGTCCGCATCCTCGCCCATCACCACCACGGTGGGTTTGGGCTGGGCGATCGCCGGGCCTGCGAAGAGGAGGCCGAGGGAGAAAGCGGCGAGGGCGGCGTGGCGCGCGGCGGCACGGATGGGCGGCATCGTGTCCTCCTGTTGTTCGGATCGGTCGGTCACTCGGAGCAGGGCAGCGGCGTCGGCGCCGCGTCGAAATCGTCGAGGTCGAGGGCCACGCGCCGGCGCGGGTCGGCCAAGGTCGGGCCGGTCAAGGCCGAGGCCGCACAGGCCGCCTCGGCGGCCGGCCCGGGGAACCGGAGCCCGCCGTGGCGGGCGGGCGCGATCAGGCTGACCTCGACGCGCCGGTTGACGCGCGACAGCGGGGCGGCCGGGTCCTTCGGGCGGCTCGGGCCCCAGCCATGCACCCGCAGCCGCTCCGGCGCGATGCCGTAGGTCTCGACGAGGTGGGCCCGCACCGCCCGGGCCCGGGCGAGGGACAGGCGCCGGTTGTGGGCGGGCGCGCCCGCCGCGTCGGTGTGGCCGGCGATGAGGAAGCCGTGGCCGGCGAGGTCGCGCGAGGCGAGCGCCTGGCCGAGCGGCTCGAGCTGGATGCGCGCCTCCGGCGTCAGGCGGGCGCTGTCGTAGGCGAAGAAGACCGTGAGATCGATCGTGCGCGGTGCGATCCGGATCGACGGCCCGCCATCGTCGGGGCTGAGCGCCCGCGCCGGAGCGCCGGGATTCCCGTCGGCGAAGGGAGCGAGGGAGCGGATGATCGCGGTGGCGGAGGGGTTGCGCACTTGCGCCTCCGCCGGACCGGATTCCTCGGGCCGCTCGGCCATGCCCGGCGTTTCGGTCAGCGGGTTGGCCCGCGCCGCCCCGCTCACCGCGACGACGAGCCCGACCACCAGGGCGAGGCAGGAGCGGCCGAGACGCCGCCTCGCACTGCGCCGGATCGCCGTCCCGTCGGGGCCGGCCGGCCGCGCGGGCGCCTCGTCGATCCGCAGGGATCCGGTTGCCATCGGTCCGCTCCTCTCTCCCGCGGGCCTTGCCTCGGCCCCCACACCCCGTGCCTGGACGGGCCAGAGCGGTTTTCGCCGCGCCGGCAGACGGATTTTTTCGGTCTCGAAGGTCAGCGCCCGCGCAGGATCGCGTTCATTCCGGCCGGATCGAGGGGGCCGTCCGGCGCCGGGGCGGCCTTGGTCGCCGGTGCGGCCGGCCGCGGTGCCGGGTCCGCGGCCGCCGTGGCGGCGGCCGGGCGGCCCTGCCGCGCCGCGATCTCGGACAGGATGCGGCTGCGGCCGAGGATCGCCGAGAGGCGGGTCGCGGCGTTGAAGCTCGACGGGTCCTTCGGGTCGAGGCCGCCCTCCTTGTGCAGCGCGACGCCGGCCACCGAGGCGTCGAACATCAGCGAGCCCGAGGAGCCGCCGAGCGTGTCGCAGCGGTGGCGCAGGTCCGGCCCCTCGCCCTGCTCCTTGAGGGCGAAGCAGCGGAAGCGGCTCATCACCTTCGGCCGCCCGAGGGGATGGTGGATGACGAGCATCGAGCGGTTACCCGGCACCGCCTCGCCCGAGAGCCGGGCCGCCCCGTAGGTCGCGGTCGGGTTGCCGGCGGCGCGGGCGAGCGCGTAGTCGAGGCGGGCGTCGAACTCGACCGGCTTCGGGTCGATCTCGAACCGCCGCGAGCCCGCCCCGTCGAGGGTCAGGTAGTCCATCAGGATCGAGGCCTTGACCGGGGTCAGGTCGCCCGATTGCGGCAGGCAATGGTGATTGGTCAGCACGTAGTCGCCCGGCAGCAGCGCACCGGTGCAGGAGGCGCCGACCGTCTGGCCGGTACGGGCGTTCTTGAGCACGATGTCGACCCGGCCGACCGGGCGGGCGAGGGCGGCGAGGCCGTCCCGCGGATCGAGCTCGGCGATGGGCTCGAACGCGCCCTTGTTGCGGTCGACGTAAGCCGCCGCGTCGCCGGTCGTCTGCCGCAGCGGCAGCTGGGCCCGGCCGTAATCGGCGGGGTCGAAGCCGACGCTCTGCGCCCGCGCAGGCTCAGCCGCGCCCAGCGCCAAGAGCAGGCCAGTGAATCCCCAAAGTCCCCCCTTGGTCGAGCGGCGTGTCCGGTGGCTTGTGGCCATCGCTGTCCTCCTCTCGGCGCCGGCTTTATGCAGCCTGCCGGTCCGCAAGTCAAAACAAGTCGTTTCCGGGACGGGACAAGTCCTTATGGGACCAGGCCGTGGACGAGCCGATCGCCCGTACCCGCGGCGTTCGCCGCCGTCGGGTCCGTCATGACCTGGACCGTGTAGACGAGGTTTCGCCGGGCGCCCTCGCGCAGGAAGTAGGCCTGCGCGCCGTCGGGCAGCCCGGTCGGCGGCAGCGCGGCGGCGGCGAGCTCCGGGCCCACCGCCACTCGGGCACCGGGGACCGCGGAGCGGAAGGCGAGGCCGCACAGGTCCGGCGCGAGGCGGCTCGCCCGCAGCCGGCCGGGCGCCTCCGCCGGGACCGGGCGCCGCACGGGCGGATCCGCCCCGAAGGCGACGCGCCGGCAGGACGAGCCCGCCGGGGCGGCCAGCTCCTCCACCACGGCCGCGCTCCCCGCGGCCTCCGGCGCGGGGGCGACGGTTGGGCCGGGCTCGGCCGGGATGGACGCCGTGACGGCGACGACCGGCCGGTCCGCCTCCGGGCGTGCGCGAAGCACCGTATATCCGGCGGCGAGCGCCGTGGCGGCCAGAAGGGCGACGAGCGCGACGGGGAGGGCGGGGCGCCGCCCGGCCGCCGGGGCGGGGGAAGGCGCCGGCCGCGCCAGTGCCGCGAGGGCGGCCGGCACGTCCGCCGCCGGCAGGATCGCCGGCGGGCGCGCCCGCCCGAGGGCGCGAAACGCCCGCGCGGCCTCCGCCGCCTCGGGCCCGTCGGGCAGGAGGACCGCGAGGTCGGCCCGCGCCGCGGCCGCGAGCAGGTCGCGGGAGCGCGCGAGCTTGTCGAGGAGCGCGTAGTCGCCGGGCAGCACCGCGAGGTCGAGGTCGACCGCCCCCGTCGCCCACAGGACGAGGTCGGCCGCCTCCGGATCGGCGGTGAGGCTGTGCCCCCTCGCGACGAGGCCGTGGGCGAGGCAGACCGGCACCTCCCACGAGCGCCCGGCATCGAAGGAGCCGGAGAGCCGCAGCTCGTAGGGCCCCGCCTCTCGCCCCGCATCCCCGGCCGCGAGGTGCGACAGCGGCCCGCCGGACGCGGCGAGCCGCGCGTAGTCGCCCGACCAGGGCAGGGGCCGGTAATCGCCCGTCGCGAAGGCGGCGGAGGCCGGCAGGCCGGGGCGGCTCCTCAGGCTGCGCAGCACCACCGGACCGCCGGTCGTCGGCACCACGACCAGGATCGAGGCCGGCGTCATGGCGGCGTCACAGCAGGAACACCGCGCAGTCCCGGTCCTGCAGCATCGCGCCGAGCCGGGCCGCCTCCAGCACGCCCGGGTCGAGGGCGACGAGGATCGCGCCGTCGATCGCCGGCGGCAGGGCGAGCCGCACCGTCTCGTCGCCGAGCATCGCCTCGATGGCGCGCGGCGGCCGTGCGCCACTCCCGCGCAGCACCAGGAGCGGCGGCGCGTCCTCGTCCGCGGGCAGGATCTCGAGGGTGAAGGCGCCGACGCGGCGGGACGCGACCGCACCGTCCGAGGCCGCCGCCGCGAGCGGCGCGTGGGCGATCGCTTGGGCCCCGAGGAGCGCCCGGTAGCGCCGGGCGGTCGCGGGGTCGCCGCGGATCGCCCGCACCAGAGCGAGGTCGACCGGCCCGCCCGGCTCGCGGGCGGCGTGGGCCCACAGTTCCGCGGCGCCCGGGCGCCGGGACGTGTCGCGGGCGGGTTCGCCCGCCCGCATCAGGGCGCGGGCGGCGTGGATCTCGGCGAGCAGGCGCGCCTCGTCGCTCACGCGGTCGCCTCCGCGGGGTAGGCCTCGGCGAAAGCGTCGGCAAAGACGTCCCGGTCCGTCGCGAAGGCCGTATCGAGCGGCCGCTGCCGGGCGAGGCCGGCGATCGCGCGGGCGAGCCGGCCCGCCTCCTCGGCGAGCCGCAGCAGGGCCGCGTCCGCGGCGGCGAAACCCGCGGCGAGCCGGTCGGGGTCGTCGAAGCCGGCGCGCCGGACCCGGCGGATGTCGGCGAGTGCCGCCGCGAGGGTGTCGCGTGCCTCAGGGGAAAGGCCCTCGGTATCCGCCGGGACCCGGAGCGCCGCCGCGATCCGCAGCATCCGGTCGAGATGAGCGGTCAGCCCCGAGACCCGCTCGGCGAGCGCCGGATAGGTCTCGGCCTCGGCGCAGGCCGTGCGCTCGGCGATTCCCGCCCCGCCGCCGCCGCGGCGCAGACGGTTGGCGAGCCCGGACTGCACCCGCCCGAAGCTCGCGGCCCGCAGCGTCGTGAGCGGGCGGGTGCGGTGGAACGGCTCGAGGCGCAGGAACTCGGCGAGGTCGTCGCGCTCCGCCCCGGTCAGGATCTTCGGCCCGTCGGGCAGGGCGGCGAGCAGGGCCGCCAGGGTCTCGGCCGGCTCGGCGGCGGCGAGGTCGGCCAGCGAGGCGTCGAGCCGCTCCTCCCAGCCCTCGACTGCGTCGAGCGAGGAGGGCGCGGAGAGTTCCGCGAGGCCGCCGAGCAGGGCGGAGGCCGCCTCGAAGGTCACGAAATGCTCGGCGACCGTGCGGAAGCCCGGCCGCTCGCCCTCGCGCATCTGCCCGCGCCAGAACCCCAGGATGTCGTCGTCCGTGAAGGCGCGGCGCCCGTCGAGGAAGCCGAGGATCGCCCGGAAGCGCCGCTCCAGCGGGGCGAGCGGCAGGTGCGCGTGGCGATAGGCGGCGAGATGGCGTGCCAGGCGACGGCTCAAGGCGGCGGCACCCTCGGCGTCCGGCGCGGCGGCGAGGTCGTCGAGCCAGCCGGTGACGGCGGCGAACTGCGCCAGGTCCTCCGCCGTCAGCACGAACTCGGCGAGCGCCAGGAGCCGCGCGAGGCCGGACCAGGTCGTGCGCCAGCCCGTCTCCCCGTCCGGCAGGATCGGGCCGCGGGCATCGACCGCTTCGCCCGTGCCGGCGAACCGGGCCTCGAGCCGGTCGGCCCGGGCGAGCCCCGGATCGAGCGCGAGGGTGACGAGGTCGCGCCCGTCCCGGGCGCCGGTGAGCCGCGCCAGGGCGGCGAGCGCGTGGGCGAGGTCCCAGAGCGGCTTGTCGCGGTTCGGCCGCACCGCGCCGGCGACGACCCGGGCGAGCCAGGACCGGTCCTCGCGGGAGAGGTCGCGGCCCTCGGTCACGGCGGCGAGGTCGGCCGCGCAAGCTTCGTCGTATCCGCCGGTCATGCGCCCGCCCTCAGCCCCGCGCCCGTCCGTCCCTCACCGATATCGCCGGCTCGCCCGCCCGTCACCCCCGGGGCCACGGTCAGCGGCCGACGATGCGCGGCGCGATCCGGCGCGCCAGGATCTCGACCCGGCGCGCCGCCGCCTCGCGGCTGCCCGCCAGCGCCCGGATCGTCAGGAGGTCGCCGTCGCGCAGGATGATTGCGGTCGCCCCCGCGCTCGATCCGATGCCGTAGGTGGTGACCCACCCCACCGCCGGATCCACCGACAGGCCGGACAGCCGGCAATCCGGGCTGCGCGACCGGCAGATGGCCTCGAGCTCTGCCATCGAGGTCCGGCCCGCCCGCACCCGCTCCTCGGTCCCGTCGGCCCGGCGGCCGAGCAGCAGGTCGACCATCGGCGCGCCGTCGCAGGCCGTGCACATCAGGGTGAGCCGTTCCGGCGCGGCTCGCGCCGCGTAGCCCCGGCCGAGGGCCGCCGAGGCCTCGTCCGCCACCGCGGTGAGGTCGCGCAGCGCGAAGCCCCCGGCGCAGGCCGGCGCGGCCGAGAGGCACAGGAGGGCGGCGAGAAGGCTTCGCATCGGACACTCTCCCCGGGAGCGGGGGCGGTGGTGACCAGGCCGCCCCGTCATCGCACGACGATCCTGGCCGTCGCCTCGGTCACGCCCGGCACCGCCCGGATCCGCTCGACGAGGTCGAGCACCTCGGGCGGCGGGAGCAGGCGCGCCTCGCCGTCGGCGCCCGGCGCGGCGGAAAGCCAGCGCTCGGCGAGCTCCGGCGGCAGGCCGCCGGCGACGCCGAAGCAGGAGAACAGGTTCTCGAACGGGTCCCCGGCGACGATCTCGTCGAGGCCGTAGCCGCGCGGGTAGCGCTGCACGTCGCCGGCGGCGAGGGGCTTCAGCGAGGCGGCGTTGCCCCGCACCGGCAGCGCCACGAAGGCGGTTTCGTCCGGCGCCACCACCCAGCAATACAGGCTCTGGCGCGCCCGCGCGTCGATGCGCAGCTCCAGCCGCTGGCCGCGCGCGAATGGCGTGGCGGTGGCGGCGACCGCGAGCCGGCCGCCGTCGGTGCGCGCCGTCGCCGCGAGGTGGTCGAGGAAGGGGCGCGGGGTCGGGTCGCAGCCCAGGCCCTCGACGGCGATGCGCCGCCGCCCGGTCGGCGCCAGCACCGCGCCGTCGCGCTCGAACTCCACCTCCATCCAGGAGCGGCGCTCGCGGTCGGTGAGGAAGCGCCCGCGCGCCGTCACCGGACCGGCGCAGGCGGTGCCGGGCGGGCGGCGGCGCACCTCGAGGCGCGCGCCCTTGAGGATGCGGCTGGCCGAGCGCGCCTCGGCGTCGAGGGCGATGAGCAGGCGGTCGGTGAGCGCGCCGGCGCAGGTCGAGTGGCCGCCCTCGGCCTCGAACGGGCAGACCTCGATCGCCGCGACGTTCGGCGCCGACTGCCCGAAGGCCCGCACCGCCCGCTCCATCTCGGCATCGACATCGGCGACGCCGGCGCCGACGCGGATCGGGACCGTCAGGGGCTCGCTCGTCGCCTTGCAGGAGGCGCTGCGGGTGATCGCCTGGAGCCGGAACGCCGCACTCTCTCCGGCGCGGCGCGGCTCGACCAGGAACACGCTGGCATCCCCCGCGAAGGCGGCGCGGATCTGCGCCTCCGCCTCCGGGCCGGACAGGCCGGTCGTGCCCTCGCGCAGGGCCTTGACCCGCACCACGTCGGCGGCCGCGGCGAGGCGGACCCGGCCGGTCCCCTGGAGCCGGCTCTCGACCGCGAGGCGCACCTCCTCGGCCTGCTCGCGCGACCACGCGGTCTGGCCGGGCTCGGGCCCGATGACGGCGAGGGACAGGTCGGACCGCCCGGCGCAGGACGCGACCGCGTCGAGGAAGGGCGCCAGCGCGTCGGTGCCGGGATCGGCGCGGGCCGGCAGGGCGGCGGCGAGGAACGCGCCGAGCGACGCGGCGAGGAGGCGCCTCATTCCGCCTCGTTCGCCTTGGCGTACTGGTCGAGGGCGCGCACGAAGACCGGGTTGAAGCGTCCGTCGAGCGCGCCCGGATAATACTCGGCCTGCTTGATCGCGCGCTGCACGGTGCGGATCGTCTCGGGCTTGAGCTTCTGCGCCGCGGTGTCGGTGGCCGAGACCGCGGCGGCGCCGAGCTCGCCGCGTTTGAGCGCCCGCAGCACCATGTCGGCGGCGCTCACCCCGGGGAAGTAGTGGGCAAAGCCGTTGTCGATCAGGGCCGCCATCGTCGCCATCGCCACGGGATCGCCCTTCTCGGCCGCCTTGCGGAACAGGTCGAAGCCCTGGCGCAGGTCCCGCGGGAAGCCGTGGGCGCCGGTGGCGTAATGCGGCACGAGCTTGCTGATCGAGGGCACGTCGCCGCCCTCCGCGGCGCGCCGGTAGAGCGCCACCGCCGCGGCCTCGTTCTTCGGGACCCCGTTGCCGTATTCGAGCATGCGGGCGGCGTTGGCGAGCGCCACCACGTTGCCGGCCTCGCCGGCCTGGCGGTAGAGACGCAAGGCCTCGGCTTGCGAGCGCTTCACGCCCTGGCCGTTCTCGTAGAGCGTGGCGAGGTTGTTCATCGCCGCGATGCTCCCGGCCCCGGCCGCCCGGTCGTAAGCCGCGAACGCCTCCTTGGAACGGTCGGCCCGGTCGTAGGCGCGTCCGAGCTGGTAGGCGAGGCGTCGCAGGGACGGGTAGGCGGCAGACGCCCCGCGGCAGGCCTCGATCGCGGACGCGGCCTCGATCCGCCCGTACTTCACGCCCGGGACGGCTCTCGGCCGGTCGGGATCGTCGGAGCCGGCGGCGAGCGCGTCGCAGGTCTTCACCCGCGGATCGCCGCCCGGGTCGGCGCCGCCGAGGTAGCCTTGCGCCAGGCCGCGATAGGCGCAGGCCTCGGTGCAGGAATCGAGGTAGGCCTGGTACTGCCGCGTCGCGCCGAACCTCGCCCAGTTCTCCTGGTCGATCGCCGCCGCGTCGCGCTGCCGCCCGGCGAGCAGCCGGTCCATCGCCCGGGGCCGGTAGGCGCAGACCTCGCCGCAGGTGCCGACATACGCCTCGACGGCCTCGCGCGTGCCGGCGCCTTCCGCCCGGCGCCACGCCGCCTCGTCGCGCAAGGCCGCGACGCCCTTCGCCACCGCGTCCACGGGCAGCGAGGCCTCGAGCACGATCGGCGCGTCGTCGATCTCCGGCACCTGCTCGCGGCCGGAGGCGCGCCGCGCCGCCTCCTCGACCTCGCGCCTCAGGTAGCCCTTCAGCTCCGCCCAGGTGACCCGGCCGTCGCCGCCGCCCGGCCGGTCGCCCGCGTCGGCGAGGCCGGAGACGCCCATCAGGAACCGGCTGGTGAGGAGGCCCAGCCGATTGGCCTCGTCCCAGTTCGCCGGGCTCGCGCCCGAGGTCGCCACCAGCCGCACGATCCCGCTCTCCGCCTTCGGCCGGGCCGGGGCGAAACCGGGGGCCGAGACCGCGAGCAGGCTCTCGCCCTTCCGCCCGGTCTCGCCGGTGAAGCAGGCATCGACCATCACGACGAGCTGGCGCCCGGACCCGATCTTGCGCTTCACGAGGTCGAGGTTGCGGTAGAGCGTCTCGAGGGCGTAGCCGCTCTCGCCCTGGTTCGGGTTGCCGTCCTCCGGCAGGAGGAAGGGCTGGCGGCTGGCGAGGTCCGGCACGCCGTGGCCCGAATAATAGACGAAGACGTTCGAGCGCCCCTCGCGCACGCTGCGCCACAGCCGGCCGGATTGCGGATTGCGCTCGGTGCCGAACACCTGGTTGAACTCGTTGAGCGTCGCGTCCTTGAGGACGAAGACGTTGGCGTCGCGGTAGCCGAGGCGCTGGACGAGGTAGGCGCGCATCGCGTCGGCGTCGTTATGCGCGTAGTCGACCGGCACCGTCTGCTTGTAGCTGCGGTTGCCGATCACGACGGCGATCGAATCGCCGTTATCGGTGAAGGCGGAGGTTTCGGGAGCCTGCGCGTCGGGGGCGGCCCGGGCCGCGACCGGGGCGAGGAGCGCCGCCGCCTGCACCAGGAGGGCGAGAGCGGCGCGCGCGAGGCGCCGCCGCGACACCGGAGCCGTCGTCATGCGCGTTCTCCTTCCCCGAGGGCGGTGGGCTCCCGGCCGTCGATCCCCGGCGACCGGCGTTCCGGGCCGGGGGGCGGAACGGTGGAAACGAAAGCCGGCCGTTGCATGGCGCCGCGAGGGTCTAGCCGGCGACGAGAGCGAGGGCGAGGCTGAGAAGGGCGAGGTGGAGCGGCGAGAGGGTGGCGAGCATCGCGGGGCCTCCTCAGCGCAGGTAGAGGCCGCGCCCGCACCGGCGCACCCGCCGCGGCTCGATATAGCCCGTGACCCGGTTGAACACCTCGACCGTGCGGTAGAGGCAGTAGCGCCCGGAATCGCGGCCGTCGTAGTAGACCCCGCCGTTGTCGAGATCGACGCCGATGAACTCCTGGTTGCCGCGGCCCCCGTGAGCCTCGCCGTCCTGGGCGGTTCCCGGGACCGTGCAGCACATGAGGGCGAACGCGGCGAGGATCGTGGTCTTCGTCATGGCGCATCTCCGTTCGGGCGCTGTCCGCCCTCGTCGAGGCCATGGGCCGGCCAGACCGGTTTTCGCGGGCGGCGAGCGGGCAGGTCCGAAAAATTCTCGTCGATCGCGCGGAGGGACGCGGGCTCATCGGCCCGGCCCCCGCAGGTAGGCCCGGATCTGCCGGGCATAGTCGCGGGCGCCCCGCGCCTCCGGTCCGGTCCCGCGGGCGATCCGGTCGAGGGCCGCGAGCGCCGCGCGGCCGTGGCGCCGGCTGGCGAAGAGGGAAAGGCCCTGCTCGGCGACGAAGACGTCGAGCCCGGTGAGGCCGGCCACGCAGGCGAGGTAGGCGGCGGCGTTCTCGACCTGCCCCGGATCGAGGGCGAGCCGCTCGACCGAGGCCTCGCCGACGAGCGCCGGTGGATAGCGCGTCTCGAACGACGCCACGAGCGCGGAGCCGACCAGGGCGGAGGCGCGCACCTCGGCGCAGCCCGGCAGCGGAAGGCCGGCGACCGGCGCGGGCGCGGCCCGGGCGGGGCCGGGCAAGAAGAGGGCGAGCGCGAGGAGGGCGGCGCGCATCAGCGTGGGTACCCCACGACCCGCAGGCTCCGCCCGGTCCGCTCCATGGGAAAGCGGCCCAAAGCCGCGAGGCAGGCCTCCACGGCGTCGAGATCCTGCGCGATCTCCCGGGCGGCGAGCCGGCGCAGATGCCTGCTTATGGATGCTCATCGTCGCCGCCCCCGTCACGGCGTGCGCCGGTAGACGCCGCGGAACGTGACGTTCATGCCGCCGCAGGCGAGGTTGTCGTCGACGACGAGCCAGGGTCCGAGCCGCCGCAGCCAGACCTTGCAATCGGACTCGCCGCCCGTCTGCACCGGCAGGGTGCCGTTCTCGCCCATGGCGAAGCTGGCGGCGTCGCCGACGGGCACGACGGTGCCGGACATCTCGCCGGTATGGATCCCGCCGCGGCGGACCCGGTCGGGGTCGCCCCCGCCCCAGGTCGCATCGCCCGCGACGGCGAGCGTGCCGGGCTTGTCCCCGGGCGTCACCCGGATCTGCGCCTCCGCCTGCTTCCAGGTCCCGAGCCATCCCTCGACGGCGACCGGAGGCGCCGGCTCGACCGCCACCGCCTCGGCCGGGATCCAGCCGGTCCGCCCGACATCCTCGTCCTTCGCGCCGCGATAGCTGGCGCAGACGAAGGCGCCGCGGCGCTCGCCGAGGATCACGGCATCGCCGGTGACGAGGTAGGCCCGCTCGCGGCAGGCCGGGCCCGGATCGGGGCAGCCCGCGCGGGCAAGGCCGTCCTTGACGAAGGCGGTGCGGCCCGGGGCGGAGACTCGCCCCGGGGCGAGGACCGGGCCGGCGGAGAGGCTTGGCGCGCGCCGGCACTCGTTCTCCTCCGCCCGCGCGCCCCAGACGCCCGCCGCGCAGGCCAGGACCGCCAGCAGGACGGCGCGGCGCGCCCGGCGTGCGGTCGTGAGCCTGGGATGGACGGGTCTCATGGCGGGGGTATCCGGATGCGGGCGGCGGGCTGGCGGCTGCGCGAGGTCGCCGCCCGGGATGCCTGCCTCGACGCCGGCGGGGCGTGGCACGGTGGGGCATGGCGGGACGAGACCTGCCGGCGCTGACGGCGGCCCACCGGGGGCGCAGCACGCGCCGGACGGGCTCGCGCGACCCGGTGGCTGTGGCCGGTGAGCTCGCCGTGGGCGAGCACGGTGTGGGGCAGGGGCCGCTCGGCGGCCTCCCGCGGCAGGGTCCGGATCGCCTGGATAAAGATATCGCCCTGTCGCCACATGGCAGACTCCGCTGGTGGTCGAGATCAGCGAGCGGTTTCGCACCGACCGCTGATCCTTATCCGGCTGATGATCGCAGTGTGTGGCCAGTGGCGGCCGAGCCTCGATGCGCGAGGCCATCGGGATCGTCTGTCCTTCGTCACGCTAACCCGAGGATCGACTGGGGGTCAACCACGGTCGCACAACCGCTGCGATCAAGAGGTCGCACGCCCGACCGGGCCCGACAACGGGATCGCAACTCGCAGAATCCCGACGCCGAGCTCCTGGCGTCCCGACGCCCGGCGACGGGCCGCGGTCGGCCGCTTCTGCGACCGCCGGAAACATTCGGTTGACCTGCACGCTCATCCCGGTAGAAATCCTGCCACCAGCCGAGACGTCGGACGTGCTGCGCCCGATCTCCCGCCGTTTTTCCGGCCCTTCGACCGGCGCACCCTCGAGCGCGCCGCCCGATCGTCTTGCGATCGTCTGGCGTGTTCCATGCCGCATCGGCATCTGATCTCCCGCACCCAGGAGGCGACCATCCCCGAGGCACCGATTTCGCACGTGCCCTCGCGGTCGCGCGCCCTCGCCGGTCTGATCGCCGCCACCGTGCTTCTGCCGCTCGCCCTCCTGCTCCTCGGCCTGTGGGAGCGCCAGCGCGGCGCCGACGACCGGGCCGAGTTCGCGGCCGAGCACGAACGCCTCGCCCGGGTCGTGGCGGATCTCGAGGCGCGCACGCCGCGCGACGGGCGGCCCGATTTCCGCCTGCAGTTCCGCCACGACGGCCGAAACTACGGCGGTTCCCTCGCCGTGGTGAAGGCGCGCGAGGCCCGGGACGGGGCCGGAACGCTCGTCGCCGTGATGGAGTGGCGCCGCTGGCTGCCGCCGGTCGCGATCGCGGGCGGGGGGATCGCCGCCGGGCTCTCCCTCCTCGTGCTGCTCGCCGGGGCGTCGCTCGGGCGGCTCGGGCGCGGCTCGCGCGACGCCCTGGTGCGTGGCTTCTCGCTGGTGCGCCGCCTGTTGCCGGCGGCGCTCGCCGTCCAGATCCTGGCGGCGACCGTCGCCTTCGTCGCCGTCGTGGTGTTCGAGGCGGGGCTGCTCGTCCAGGGGGGCCTCTCCGGCGACGGGATGAAGCTCCTAGGCATCGCCGCCGTCGCGGTCGGCGCCACGCTCCTCGCGGCGGGCGGTGCCCTCCTCGGCCTGCGCCGCGCGCTCGGCGCCTTCGAGCCCGACCCGCTGCCGATCCTCGGCCGGCCGATCGCGCCCGCCGAGGCGCCGGGCCTGTGGCGCCTCGTCGAGGGCCTCGCCGAGCGGATGGGAGCGCTGAAGCCCGAGGCCGTGGTCGTCGGCCTGACGGACGGGTTCTTCGTCACCGCCGGGCCGGCGGTGCTGGAGCCCGGGGGCGCGCGGCTCTCGGGCCGCATCCTCTACCTGCCGCTGCCGCACCTCGCGCTGATGCGCGGCGACGAGGTCGCGGCGATCATCGCCCACGAGCTCGCGCACTATGCCGGCGGCGACACCGCCTACAGCCAGCGCTTCCTGCCGATCTATGCCGGGGTCGGCCGCTCCCTCGACGCGGTGGCGGCGCGCGAGCGCGGCGCCCTCGGCCTGCTCGGGCCGTCGCTGCGGCTCGGCCGGTTCGTGATGGAGCGCTTCCACCTCGCCGTGCGCCACTGGAGCCGGGTGCGCGAGTTCGCCGCCGACGCGGCGGGGGCCCGGGTGACCTCGACTGAGGCGGCGGCGCGGGCGCTCCTGCGCAGCGGCGCGGTCTCGACCCGCATCGCCGAGACCCTCGCCGCCGCGGCCGAGGCCCCGGATGCGGCGCCGCCCGACCTCGTGGCGGCCTCGCTCGACCGCGCGGTCGCCCGCGGCCTCGACGACCCGGCCCTCCACCTGGAGGCCGAGCAGGCCCATCCGACCGACACCCACCCGCCGACCCGCGAGCGCGTCGCCGCCCTCGGCCAGGCGCTCGATCCGGACCTGCTGGCCGCCGCCGGCCTCACGCCGCCGCCGCACGCCCTCGGGCAGCTCGCCGCCTACTTCGCCGACCCGGCCGGGCTGTGCCGGGCGGCGAGCGCGGATTTCCTCGGCGCGGTGCGCGAGCGCGACGCCGCGTTCCGCGCCCACCTGGAAGCGAGGGCCGCCGAGGTGGGCACCGAGGAGCGGGTGCTGCGCGCGAATTATCGTCCCCGCGGCCTCGTGCTGGCGGTGGCCGGCGGCCTCTTTGCCGTGGCGGCCCTGGGCATCGCCGTATTCGGCATCCCCGGGATCCTACCCCGGGAGGCCACCGTCGTCCTCGCCACGGCGCTCGGCATCGCCGTCCTGATGGGCGGGGCCGGAGCGTTCGTCCTGTCGCGGGGCGAGCCCGTCATCCTGGTCCTGAGGCCCGAAGGCCTGGCCGCGCCCGGGCTCGACCGGACGATCGCCTGGGACGACATCGCCGACCTCGACCTGACCGGGAGCCAGAGCGGCCTCGTCATGCGCGTGCTGCTGCCGCCGGCCGTGCCCTGGCCCGAGCGGCGGCCGGGCCGCCCCGCCGCGAAGCTCGACCCTGGGCGCCGCATCGTCACGCTGCCGCTTCCCATGCCGCGCGGGATGAACCCGCAGGGCTTCGCCGACCTGGTCGCCACCTACCAGGCGGCGGCGCAAGCCCGCTCGATCCTCGCCGGCAACGCCGCTGCCGTGCCGGCAAGCGAACCCGCCTGACGAAACACGCGAGAGGATTTCATGACCGGAGCGCCCGAGACCGCCTCGTCCTACCGCCCCGACGCCCTCCGGCTGCCGCCCCGGGGGCACGGGTGGATCAACACCTTCTGGGTCCTGTTCGGCGTGGTGGCGCTCGGGGGGATCCTGGTCGCCTGCGCGATCTACACGGCGCCGGCGGTGTTCTCCGACTGGCAGGTCCGCGCCGCGGCGCAGCCGGCCCCGAACGCCCGGGTGAGCGAGGGGAAGTGCAGCGCCAAGCTGATCATCCACATCTGCGACGCGACCCTCGCCCTGCGCACGCCGGCTGGAACGGTGACGCGGCGGGTGAACTACGTCTTCTCCGGCTTCCACGCCGGCGATTACCGCGTCGGGGTGATGGCCGATCCGGCGCGCCCCGACCTCGTCACCACCGATCTCGGCCTCGATCGGCTGTGGAACCGGACCCTCACCCTCCTGGTGATCGCGGGCGCGATCGCGGCCTGCATCGCCGGGGCGCTCATCTCGCTCGTGCGCAACCGTCGCGCCGCCTCGGCCGGCTGACGGGGGGCTGCCTGGAAAAATACGGTTCGAACCGAGCGCGGGATCCCCTCTCCCGAACGGGGCAGGGGGGAACGACCCCGACCTCCCGCCCGTGCCTCGCGCGGGTGGCGTTGCAGCGTTGCAACACCACTCGGCTTTCACGCTCCGCAGGCGGTACGGCCCCGCGCCGGTGAGGGATCCCGCGCGATTATTTCCGGCAGAAACACAAGGGCTTGCCTTGGCCCGGCCCGGACAGTTTAGAATAAGAAGAAATAGAGCAAATATTTTATCGATCATGATGCGCTTGTAAGAGCGTAACCAAGATGATTGCTTGATCAAGTGGAAATTTAGAGGTGTTCGGAGCTGGGGCATGCAGCCAGTATCGGTGGACGCGCTGCATCGGTGTCAGGGCGTGAGAATTCGGCGTTTCCTGACGCGCCTGCTCGGCAACCCGGCCGATGCCGCCGACGCCCACCAGGAGACCTACCTCCTGATGCTCGCGGCGCTCTCCCGGACGGAGATCGAGCAGCCCTCCGCCTTCCTGTTCCAGATCGCCGGCAACGTCGCCCGCCGGATGCGCAACCGGCGGCGGCTGGAGGGCACGATCTTCCAGCCCGTGAGCGACGCCGACTGGGCCGGCATCGCGGACGGCACCGCGCTTCCCGAGCGGCAGGCGATGGCCCGGCAGGACCTCAGGCGCCTCGCGACCGCCATCGACGAGCTTCCTCCGCGCTGCCGCGAGGCGTTCCTGCTCGCGCGCATCGAGGGGTTGCCGAACGGCGAGGTGGCCGCCCGGCTCGGCGTCAGCCGCAACATGGTCGAGAAGCACCTGATCAAGGCGCTCTTGCATTGCCGCCGACGGTGTGGCGACCTTTTCTGAGAGCCGACGTCAGGAGTTCGGCGGCTCGTTGATCTGAGAGCACAGGGACGCATCCTCGGGCCGGCCGGGCCTCGGCGGGGCCCCGGAGGGAGCCTTGGCCGTGGCCATCGACGACGGAACCGACGCGCGAGGCCCGGACCGCGAGGATCCGGTCGACGAGGCCGCCGCCGCCTGGGTCGTGCGCCTCTCCTCCTCCGACGCGACCGACGCGGACCGCGACGCCTTCGACGCCTGGCTCGCCGCCGATCCGGCCCATGCCGAGGCCTACGCCGAGATGGATGCGGTGTGGCACCGGCTCGGCCACCTCCCCGATGCGCGCAGGCGCCGCCTGCCGAAGGGGCCGGCCTGCCTCGCCGCGGCCTGCCTGCTCGGGGCGCTCCTCGCCGACCAGGCGGGCCTCGCCGACTGGCTGCGCGCCGACCTCTGGAGCGGCGTCGGGACGATCGGGCACGCGACGCTCTCCGACGGCAGCCGCGTCGACCTCAACAGCGGCACGGCGGTCGTCCTGCACTTCACCCCGTCCGAGCGCCGGGTCGCGCTCCTGCGCGGCGAGGCGGTGTTCGACGTGGCGCCGGACCCGGAGCGCCCCTTCGTGGTGCAGGGCGGCGGCGTGAGCGTCCGGGCGGTCGGCACGCTCTTCTTCGTGCGAGCCGATGCCGCCCCGACGCCGGTCGGCGTCGCGGAGGGCCGTGTCGAGGTGACGGCCGACGACCGGAGGCTGCCGGTCGCCGCCGGCGAGGCCCTGCGCCGGCAGGACGGGGCCGCCCCCGCCGTCGTCCAGGTGGATGTCGGCCGGGCCATGGCCTGGCGCGAGGGGCGCCTGACCTTCTCGGGCGAGCGCCTGGCGGACGTGCTGGCCGAACTCGCCCGCTACCGCCGCGGGCGCATCGTCCTCACCGACGCGCGGGCCGGCGAGCGGCGCGTCACCGGCGCGTTCGACCCGCGCGACACCGACGACGCCCTCGAGGCGATCGGGGCGAGCCTCGGTCTGCGCGTCACCCGGCTCACGCCCCTCCTCGTCCTGGTCGGATCGGGCCCGTAGAAATTTTTTCGGAAAAACGCGCGCTCCGACGTCAGGAGTTCGGCCTCCCGTTGATCTCAAGCCGGTGAGGGGACGAGAGCGCGCGAAACGCGCCGCCCCCACGAGCAGACGGACGGGGTGTCGAATGACGGTGCGGGAGCGTGGAGTGGCGGGCGGGCGGTCGCTCGGATTGGCCCTGGCCGGCGTGTCGCTGCTGGCGCTGGCGCCGGCCGCCGCGGGAGCGCGACCGGCCGGGTCCGCACCGGGCCCCTCGGCGCCGGAGGCCGCCCCGGCCGGGGACACGGTCTCCCTGTCGATCCCGACCGGGCTGCTCGAGCCGGCGCTGGTCACCTTCACCGAGCAGGCCAAGGTGAAGCTCGTCTACGCCACCGACATGACGAGCGCACTGACGACGCCGGGCGTGGAAGGCGCGTTCCGGCCGCTCGAGGCCCTCGGCCGGATCCTCGAGGGCACCGGCCTGACCTACCGCAACGTGAGCCCCACCACCGTCACCCTGGTCAACCCGCGCTACGCCCAGCTCGGCGGCGCCCGCGAGGCGGTGGCTCTCGAGGAGATCGTCGTCGCGGGCGGGGGCGAGCGCCCCGGTGCCGGTGCCGGGCCCAAGGCCGCGGGCCTGCCGCCGCCGACCGGCACGGTGGGGCAGCCCCCCGTGCCCTACGCGGGCGGCCAGGTCGCGACGGGAACCCGCGTCGGCCTCCTCGGCAACCGCTCGGTGCTGACGACGCCGTTCAACGTGACCGGCTACACCGAGAAGCTGATCCAGGACCAGCAGGCCCGCTCGCTCGCCGACGTCGTGCTGAACGACTCGTCGGTGCGCAACGACGCGCCGCCGTTCAGCGAGCGCGACTCGTTCTTCATCCGCGGCTTCACGGTCGTGAACCTCGACGTCGGCTTCGACGGGCTGTTCTACATCGCCAATCCGCGGCGCGTGTTCACCGAGGGCACCGAGCGGGTCGAGATCCTGAAGGGTCCCTCCGCGCTCCTCAACGGCGGCACCGGCCGGGTCGGCGGCACGATCAACCTGATCCCGAAGCGCGCCTACGACGCGCCGCTGACGCGGCTCACCACCACCTACCTCAGCGATTCGCAGGTCTGGACCCACGCCGATCTCGGCCGCCGCTTCGGCCCGTCGGGGGAGTGGGGGGTGCGCACCAACCTCTCCTACCGCGCCGGCAACACCCCGCTCGACAAGAACGCCATCGAGGTCGGCGTCGCGACGCTCGGCCTCGATTATCGCGGCGAGCGCCTGCGCGCCTCGCTCGACCTCGTCCACAACACCCAGAACATCACGGCGCCGACCTCGCTGTTCAACGCGGTCGCCCCGGGCATCCCGATCCCGCGGGCGCCGAACCCCCGCCTCAACACGGCCAGTTCGCTCGAATACATCGACAGCCGCTACAACATGGCGGCGGGCCGGGTCGAGTACGACGTTTTGCCCGACACCACGGTCTACGCGGCCGGCGGCGTCAGCCGCTACAACGAGGATTTCCTCACCTCGTCCTACCGGGTCACCAGCGTGACCGGGCAGGCGACCAACACGCTGGCCATCCAGCCCCAGGAGATCACGGGGCTCACCGGCGAGGTCGGGCTGCGCACGAAGTTCCAGACCGGCATGCTCGGCCACTTCCTCACCGTCTCGGCGGTCGAGGCGAACAACCGCAACCATCGCGGCGGCTTCCTCGCGCCGACCCTGCCGGTGTTCCAGACCAACATCTACGATCCGGTCCACCTCGCCCGCGGCTCGGTGAACACCCTCTTCCTGCCGCGCTCCAACGACCGGCCGCTGTTCACGGAGCTGAGCGCCCGCAGCGTCGGCATCGCCGACACCCTGTCGCTGGGCGAGGACCGCTTCCTTCTGACCCTGGGCGGGCGGTTCCAGGAGATCGACCAGCAGAGCTACAACACCCGCCCCGGGCCGACGCTCGGCGCCCTGGCCTCGAACTACCGGAGCGGGCGGTTCAGCCCCGCCATCGCGGCGGTGTTCCGCCCGACCGACGCGCTGTCGTTCTACGGCAACTACATCGAGGCGCTCGAGCCCGGGCCCGCGCCCCCGGTCACGGCGATCAACGCCAACGAGGTGTTCCCGCCCGTCGTCAGCCGGCAGCAGGAGATCGGCGTCAAATACGATCTCGGCACGCTCGCGCTCACCGCCTCGCTGTTCGAGATCGCGCAGCCGAACGCCTTCACGGATCCCGGCACGAACCGGTTCTCGGTGAGCGGCCTCCAGCGCAACCGCGGCCTCGAACTCTCGGCCTTCGGCGAGCCGCTCCCGGGCGTGCGGCTCATCGGCGGGGTCACCTTCCTCGACGGGCGCCTCGTCGATACGGTCGGGCGCCGGTTCGACGGCAACGTCGCCCCGGGCGTCCCGGACGTGGCGTTCAACCTCTACGGCGAGGTCGACCTGCCGCCGTGGCTCGCCCCCGGCCTGACGCTCACCGGCCGCGCCATCTACACCAGCAGCCAGTACTACGATCAGGCCAATACGCAGCGCGTGCCGGACTGGACGCGCTTCGATGCCGGCCTGCGCTACACCTTCGCGGGCGCGTCGGGGAAGCCGGTGACGGTTCGGGCCATCGTCGAGAACGTCTTCGACAACGCCTACTGGGCCTCGGCCGCCCGCGGCTTCCTCGCGGTGGGGGCGCCCCGCACGGTCATCGTCTCGGCCACGGTGGATTTCTGATTGTCCGCCGCCTGCGCGAAATCCCTGCACCGCCGAGGAGGAAGCCCGTCGTGATCCAGTCCCGCGCCGTCGTCGCCACGGCCCATGCGAGCCGCTACCTGCAGCAGCTCTGCAAGCACTGGTCGCACAAGTTCGAGACCGAGTTCGACCCGACCGCCGGGCGGATCGCGCTGCCCCTCGGGGAGGCGCGGCTCGCCGCCGGTCCCGAGGCCCTGACGATCGACCTCGCCGTCGACGAGGCCGGCAAGCTGCCCGACTTCCGCGCCGTCGTCGTCCGCCACGTCGAGCGCTTCGCGTTCCGCGAGACGCTCCGCTTCGAGTGGACGTGAGGCGCCGGACGGATGCCGGCCGGGCCTCTTCGGGAAAGGACGATCTGATGCGGTCTCTGATGCGGTCACGGGGTTCGGTCCGGAGCCTTCGTGCGGGACGGCGCGGCATCGCGGCGCTCTTGGTTGCGCCCTTGGTCGCTCTCGCCATCGCGCTCGCGGCCGGGCCCGCGGCGGCGGAGATCGCGGTGCGGCACGCCAGGGGGCAGACGATCCTCCCGGGCGTTCCGAAGACCGTCGTCGTGTTCGATCTCGCCGCGCTCGACACCCTCGACGCGCTCGGCGTACCGGTCGCCGGCGTGGCCGGCGGGCCGAAGCCGCCCGCCCTCGCCCGGTACAACGACGCGTCGCGCTATCCCCGGATGGGCACGCTGTGGGAGCCCGACTACGAGGCGGTGAACGCCCTCGGGCCCGACCTCGTCGTCGTCGGCGGCCGCTCGGGGCCCCGCTACGACGCGCTCGCCCGGATGGCGCCGACCATCGACCTCTCGAGCGACCCCGCCGACATGCTGGGCAGCGACCTGCGCAACATCCGCACGCTCGCGCGCATCTTCGGCAAGGAGGCGCAGGCCGAGGACCGGATCGCCCGGATCGAGGCCGGCATCGCGGCCCTGCACGCCAGGGCCGGGCAGGCGGGCACGGCCCTGTTCCTCCTGACGACGGGCGGCCGCATGAGCGCCTTCGGCCGCGGCTCCCGCTTCGGCCTTCTCCACGGCGCCTTCGGCTTCCGGCCGGCGGCGCCCGGCCTCGATGCCGGCATCCACGGCCAGCCGGTCTCGTTCGAGTTCGTCGCCAGGACCGACCCCGACTGGCTCTTCGTGCTCGACCGGGACGCGGCGATCGGCGTCCAGGGCCGGCCGGCGCGCCAGCTCCTCGACAACGCGCTCGTGCGGCAGACGGCGGCCTGGCGCAAGGGGCAGGTCGTCACCGTCGATCCGGCGAGCTGGTACCTGGCGAGCGGGGGCTTGCGGGCGCTCCAGACCACGATCGACGAGATCGCCGCCGCCCTCGATCGCGCCCGCTGACGATGGCCGGATCCCTCACCCGGGGCGGCGGGCCCGGCCGCCGGGCCGGCCTCGTCCTCGCCGTTCTTTCCCTCGCGCTGCTTGCCGCGGCGAGCCTCGCCGTCGGCGTCGCCGACCTCACCGGCGCCGGCATCCTCGCCGGAAGCCGGATCCCGCGCACCCTCGCCCTGGTGCTCGCCGGCGCCGGCATGGCGGTCGCCGGGGTCATCATGCAGCTCGTCGCGCAGAACCGCTTCGCCGAGCCCTCGACCGCCGGCACGGCGGAATCGGCGACGTTCGGCATGCTGCTCGTCACGCTCCTCGCGCCGGGGGCCCCAGTCGCCGTGAAGATGCTGGCGGCGACCGCGGCAGCGCTCGCCGGCACCGCCCTGTTCCTGCGGGTCCTGCGCGCGATGCCCCTGCGCGCCCGGCTGACGGTGCCCCTCGTCGGGATCATGCTGGGCGGCGTCGTCGAGGCGGCCTCGACCTTCGTCGCCACCCGCACCGACATGCTGCAGTTCCTCGCCATCTGGCGGTCCGGCGACTTCTCGACCGTGCTGAGCGGGCGCTACGAGCTGCTCTGGCTCTCCGCCGCCCTGACCGTCCTCGCCTACGGGATGGCCGACCGCATCACCATCGCGGGCCTCGGCCGCGACGCCTCGGTCAATCTCGGGCTCGATTACCGCCGCGTCGTCGCCGGGGCGGTCGCGATCGTCGCGACGATCACCGCCGTGACGATCGCGACGGTCGGCACGATCCCGTTCCTCGGGCTCGTGGTGCCGAACCTCGTCGCCCTCGTGGCCGGCGACAACCTGCGCCGCTCCCTGCCCCTGGTGGCGGCGGCGGGCGCGGGCCTGCTGCTGCTCTGCGACGTGCTCGGGCGCCTCGTCCGCTACCCCTACGAGATCCCGGTCGGCACCACGATGGGGGTGGTCGGCAGCGGCCTGTTCCTCGTCCTCCTGCTGCGCCGGACCGACCGGCATGCGTGAGGCGCTCGCCCGGGTCCGGCCCGGCCCCGGCCTGGTGCTGGTTCTCCTCTCGCTCGCCGCTTCCCTCGTCGTGGTCGCCTACATGACGGTCGGCGCCGACGGCCGCTGGGGCTTCGTGCTGCCGTTCCGCGGCACCAAGGTCGCCTCGATGCTCCTCATCGGCTGCGCCGTCGCGACCGCGACGGTGCTGTTCCAGACGGCGTCGGACAACCGGATCCTCACCCCGGCGATCATGGGCTTCGACGAGCTCTTCCGCCTGATCCAGACCGCGATCGTCTTCTGCGCCGGGACCGGAACCCTCGGCGACCCGCGGCTGCGCTTCCTCGCCGAGACCGGCGCGATGGTGCTGTTCGCGCTCCTCCTCTATCGCGGGCTCCTCGACCGCGCCGGGCGCAGCCTGCACCTCCTGCTGCTCGTCGGCGTCGTGTGCGGGGTCCTGTTCCGCAGCCTGTCGCAGTTCCTGCAACGGATGATCGACCCGACCCAGTTCGTCGTGCTGCAGACCGGCTTCTTCGCCAATTTCAACACCGTCCGTCCCGACCTCCTGGCGCTCGCCGCCCTCGGGGTGCTCGCCGCCGGATTCGGGGTCCTGCGGCTCCTCGGCCGGCTCGACGTCCTCCTCCTCGGCCGGGACGGCGCTGTCGCCCTCGGGGTCGATCACCGCCGCACGCTCGCCCTCGTGCTGGTCCTCGTCTCGGTGCTCGTCTCGGTTTCGACGGCGCTCGTCGGGCCGGTGACCTTCCTCGGCCTGCTCGTGGCCAACCTCGCCTACCGGGTGATGCCGACCTACCGCCACGCCTACGTGCTGCCGGCGGCCGCCCTGATCGCCGCGATCGCGCTGGTCGGCGGCCAGTTCGTGCTGGAGCGGGTCTTCGCCCTCAACGCCGCCCTGTCGATCGTCATCGAGTTCCTCGGCGGCCTCACCCTCCTGGTCCTCCTCGCGAAACGCGCCCGCTGATGCCCGAGACCCGCCCCGAGACCCACCCGGAGGCCCGCCCGATGATCGAGGTGCAGGACCTCACGCGCCGCTACGGCGACACCGTGGTGGTGGACGGCGTCTCCTTGAGCCTGCCGGAGCGCGCCTTCGTCTCGGTGATCGGGGCGAACGGCGCCGGCAAGTCGACCTTCCTGTCGATGGTCAGCCGGCTCCTGCCGATGAGCGCGGGCCGGGCCGTCGTCGCCGGCCTCGACGTGGCCGCGACGCCGGGCGACGTGCTCGCCCGCCGCCTCGGCATCCTGCGCCAGGAGCACGGCGTCACGGCCCGCGTGACGATCCGCGACCTCGTCGCCTTCGGGCGCTACCCGCATTCGGGGGGCCGGCTCACCGCCGCCGACCGCGCCCACGTCGCGGATGCCCTCGCGTTCCTCGACCTCGAGCCGCTCGCCGACCGCTTCCTCGACGAGGTCTCCGGCGGGCAGCGCCAGCGCGCCTGCATCGCCATGGTGCTCGCCCAGGACACCGACTGCATCCTGCTCGACGAGCCGCTGAACAACCTCGACATGCGCCACGCCGCCGCCATGATGGGCCTCCTGCGCCGTGCCGTCGACGAGAGGGGCCGCACGGTGGTGGCCGTGCTCCACGACATCAACTTCGCGTCCTGCTACTCGGACCAGATCGTGGCGATGCGCGACGGCAAGGTCGTGGCGATCGGGCCCCCCGACCGGATCGTGACCTCCGAGATCCTGCGCGAGGTCTACGGGATCGACGTCGAGGTCGTGCTGATCAAGGGCTACCGGACCGCTTTCTTCTATCGGTGATCGTCGCGGAACTCCGGTATGGTATCCGCCTGCTGGCGCCGAAGGGCGCGAGCCCGCTGCCGGCCGCAAGCGAGGAACACCGGAGCGCCGCCCTCGCCGTGGCGCAGGCCACGCGCGACGATGTCGAGGCGGAGGCCGGCGGCGCCCCGGACGAGGCTCGGCCCCTCGCCGTGGCCGGATCGCGCCCGCGAGGTCGGGGCAGCCGCGCTCAACGCGCTGGCGGCCCTCGCGCCGATCGATATCGAGGAGGCGCGCACCCTCACGGCCTCCTTTGCCGAGGTGTCGGCCGACCTCGCCAAGCGCCGCAGCAAGGCCGAGGGGGTCGCCGCCGCCGCGACTTCCCACCTGCTCCGAGCATGCCAGCCTCGTCACGGCGAATTCCTGCGGGCCGACGGTGGCTCTCCGTCACGACCACGGGGGCCTGAGACGCCGAAGCGATCCGGGGTCCCAGGCCGGGCAGGCTCACGCGTCCTGCGTCGCGTGGGAGCGCGACGGCAACACCCAGTTCGGCCTGATGAAGTGGCAGGTATATCCGTTGGGGATGCGCTGCAGGTAATCCTGGTGCTCCGGCTCGGCCTCCCAGAACGGCCCGGCCGGCGCAACCTCGGTCACGACCTTGCCGGGCCAGAGGCCGGAGGCCTCGACGTCGGCGATGGTCTCCTCCGCCACGCAGCGCTGGTCGTCGTCGGCGTAGAAGATGGCGGAGCGGTAGCTCAGGCCCCTGTCGTTGCCCTGCCGGTTCGGCGTCGTCGGGTCGTGGATCTGGAAGAAGAACTCCAGCATGCGCCGGAAGCTCGTGCGCGCCGGGTCGTACACGATCTCGATGGCCTCGGCATGGGTGCCATGGTTGCGGTAGGTCGCGTTCGGCACGTCGCCGCCGGTGTAGCCGACGCGGGTCGACACCACGCCCTCCTGGCGCCGGATCAGGTCCTGCATGCCCCAGAAGCACCCGCCCGCCAGCACTGCTCTCTCGGTTCTCATCGCAGCTCCTCGTCAGTCGTTTCGTGCGACGTCCGAATATGGGGTCTCCGAGGGCGCCTTGCCCTGCGACCCTGGGCCCCGTTGCGGTATCGAGGTGACGCCGGACGCGCGTCCTCCCGCCGGCGTCCCTGCATCCCCGCGGATTGCGGCCTCGACAATCCCACCATCGAGGGCCGGCCGGCTGCGGGGCCGCCGGAAATGCTCGCTTTCGTTCGTGTCCGTCGAAAGGTCCGTTCTGACGAAACAAGCGGACAGGCTGCGTCCTCTCGGCTGCCACGCCATTTCATCGCATCGGCCCTGGACATCAGGGATTTCCGAACCCGAACTGGTCTCGCTGCAGCGAACGTGACGCTCCGTGGACAAGGCTCCCGCGACGGCCGATCGCGGCATGGAGCGTCCGGCCGATGCACGAGGATCAATCTTCCGCCTGCGCCAACGCGTCCGCACCCTGCCGGGCGATGGCGAGCGCAGCTTCAGCGCCGCCACGCCGGAGCACCTTGAAGTCCTTGCCGGCGAGCCGGTTGTAATGGCCGAAGAACGCCTCGACCTCGTCGAGCATGCCTGGGCGCAGGTCGGACAGAGTCTCGATATGCGCATGTGTCCGGGCGTTGACGGCCACACCGATCAGCCGGTCGTTGCGCTCCCAAGTTCCCTCTCCCTCCCGCTGCTCCGCCTCGATCACGCCGACCAAGCGTGCCTCCATCACGCAGCCCGGGAAGGCGGGGGCGTCGAGCAGCAGCAGGACATCGAGCGGGTCGCCGTCGGCGCCCTTCGTCGAAGGGATCATGCCGAAGTCGTAGGGAAAGCTCATGCCCTCCGGGAGGACCGTCTTGAGCAGGAATGCGCCGAACGCGTCCGAGAATGCGTACTTGTTCGAGCTCCCTTTCGGCGTCTCGACAACGACGTGGATGGCTCCGTCTTCGCCGAAGGTCGGCAATCGACTCAACGACGGGGCAGTCTGAGACAAGGTCGGCCTCCCGTGCAGCGTCCGAGCGTCGCCGCTCCTTGCTCAACTCCAAATCGCGTTCCCAGATCCTCGATCCGGCGGCACGCTCGGACGGCGCCCGGATGTGATCGGAGGTCACAGGCGGGAGATCGCTCGTGTTTCGTGTATCGGAGCCTGCTTGATCGGGCAGGCCGCCGTCACGTCTCTCCGTCATGGGGAGGTTGGCCCTGGAACGACTGCCGAGCGCGAAGGCCGCGCCGCTGGCGGCCGTGCGGGGATCGTCCCTGGCATCGGCGACGAGCACGGGCCCGCCGGCCTCGAGGTCGTCGACGAGCGAGCCGCAGTCGCGGAACGCCTGAACCCCGGCCAGGCTCGCGACGCCCCCGGCGGCGATCGGTCCGATTCTGTCCGGCAGGTGACGTCGCCCAGCCGGTCGCCCAGCGCGATCGTGGCGGTGCGACGTTCCCCGGGCGTGGGGAAGACGTCGACCGGGCGGCCCGGCATCTACCGCCTCCGACCAGCCCAGGTCGCGGGCGCGGTCCGTGGCGGAGGTCGGCGCGGGACACGGATGCGGTTCCGCCCGATGCGGGGTCCCTTGGCCGGAACGAGGCCGATCCCGGTGCCCGCTCGCGCCGCGTCCGGCCCCGCCGCGCCCGCGACCCTCGCGCCGTCCTGGATCCCATCGCCTCACGCGGGGCAACCGCCAGCCGGTGAATCTCGTTACGGTTCGGTGTGCCCGACGGTATTGTGGGACGTGCGATCGCGCGTCCACGAAAGAGGTGATGCGTCCATCATGCCCGCATGGCTCCGTCCACGCTTGTTCCAGACCGTCGGCGCGGGTGGCGAGGGCACCCGCGCGCCCGTGATGGCCGGCGGCTCCGGATGCGCAGGCTTCCCCTCGCGTGGCTGACGCGTTTCCCTTCCTCCCCGCCGGGGGATTGACCGGTGCGGAGATCCGCGCCCGCGACTGGTCGGCGACGCCGCTCGGGCCGCCGGAGGCCTGGCCGCCGGCCCTGCGCAACGCGCTCTCGCTGATGCTCGCCTGCCCGACGGCGATGTTTCTCGCCTGGGGGCCCGACCTGCGCTGCTTCTACAACGACGCCTACAGGCCGATGCTCGGCTACCGCCTGGATACGGCTCTGGGGAGTCCCTTCCGCGAGGTCTGGGGGAGCATCTGGGGCGAGATCGGTCCGCTCGTGGAGGCAACCCTGGCCGGCGAGAGCCGGACGCTCACCGACGTCATGCTCGACCTCTCGCGCGAGGGGGTGCCCGAGCGGGGCTGGTGGTCCTTCACCTACTCGCCCGTGCTGGATGATGACGGCCGGATCAACGGCCTGTTCTGCGTCACCAGCGAGACGACCGACCGGGTGCTCGGCGAAGCCGCCTTGCGCGAGAGCGAGGACCACTTCCGGCACACGGTCGAACTCAACCCGCAGGTACCCTGGACCTGCGACCCGGACGGGAACGTCACGTCCTACTCGAATCGGTGGCTGGAACTCACGGGACAGGCCGCCGGCGAGCCGGACGGCGCCGGCTGGGCCAAGGCCCTGCACCCGGACGACCTGGCGGCGACGATGACCGCCTTCGCGGCGTCCCTGTCCACGGGCGAGCCGGTGGACGTCGACTACCGCATCCGCCTCGCGCGCACGGCTGAGTATCGCTGGATGCGGGCCCGGGCCCGGCCCCGGCGCAACGGGAGCGGCGAGATCGTGCAGTGGTACGGGGTCGTGGAGGACATCCACGATCGCAAGCTCGCCGAGGACGCGCTGCGCGAGATGAACGAGACGCTGGAGCGTCGCGCCGAGGCGGCTCTGGCTCAGCGCAAGCTCTGGGCCGACGTGTTCGAGACGACCGACGCCCTCGTCGCCGCGCTCGACCGCGACTACCGGTTCCTCGCCGTGAACCGGGCCTACGCCGACGAGTTCGCCGCCATCTACGGCGTCCGGCCGCGGGTCGGCGACACCCTTCTCGACGTGCTGGAGGGCCACCCCGAGCATCTCGCCGCCGTGCGGGCGGCCTGGTCCCGCGCCCTCTCCGGCGAGGAGTTCACGCTGGTGGAGGAGTTCGGCGACCCCGGCCGGCGGCGGACGCTCTACGAGCTGCGGTTCACCCCGCTCAAGGACGCGACCGGACGACGGGTCGGCGCCTTCCAGTACGCTCGGGACGTCACCGAGAGGCTGCGCAACCAGGAGCGGCTCGCCCGCGCCGAGGAGGCCCTGCGCCACGCCCAGAAGATGGAGGCGGTCGGACAGCTGACCGGCGGCGTCGCGCACGACTTCAACAACCTGCTCACCATCATCCGCTCGTCGGTGGAGTTCCTGCGCCGGCCGAACCTGCCCGAGGAGCGCCGCACCCGCTACCTGGAAGCCGTGGCGGACACGGTCGACCGCGCCGCCAAGCTGACGAGCCAGCTTCTCGCCTTCGCCCGGCGCCAGCCCCTGCAGCCTGAGGTGTTCGACGCCGGCGCGCGCATCGGCGGCATCGCCCAGATGCTGAACGCAGTGACGGGCGCACGCATCCGGATCGTGACCGAGGTCCCGGACGATCCCTGCCACGTGCGGGTCGATCCGAGCCAGTTCGAGACCGCCCTGGTCAACCTGGCGGTGAACGCTCGCGACGCCATGGACGGCGAGGGCACGCTCTCGCTCCGGCTGTTCCGCCGGGAGGCGCTGCCCTCGATCCGCGGGCATGCCGGGGCGGGCGGCGCCTTCGTGGCCGTCTCGATCGTCGACGAGGGGGCGGGCATCCCGCCCGAGTTGCTGACGCGGATCTTCGAGCCCTTCTTCACCACCAAGGAGGTCGGCAAGGGAACGGGGTTGGGCTTGAGCCAGGTCATCGGCTTCGCCAAGCAATCCGGCGGCGATGTCGACGTGGCGAGCGAGGTGGGCCGGGGCACGACCTTCACGCTGTACCTGCCCCATGTCGACCCACCCCGTCGTGCCGAGGACACCCGGGACGCCGACATCGAGGAGGATCGGGGTGGATGGCCGCTCTGCGTCCTGGTCGTGGAGGACAACCTCGAGGTCGGCCGCTTCTGCACGCAGCTCCTGGAGGATCTCGGCCACTCGACCGTGTGGGCGCACAATGCCGAGGCCGCCCTCGTCGAGATGGAGCGGATGCCGTTCCGCTTCGATGCGGTCTTCTCGGACGTGGTGATGCCCGGGATGGGCGGCGTGGAACTCGCCCGCCGGCTGCGGTCGCAGCACCCGACCCTGCCGGTGATCCTGACGACCGGCTACAGCGACGTGCTCGCCCGGGACGACGCGCACGGTTTCGACCTGGTGCGCAAGCCCTACTCGGCCGAACAGGTCGCGCGGGCATTGCGCGCCGTCCTGAACCGGCAGAAGCGCAGGTGAGGGGGCACGAGGCGCCGGCGAGGGACTTTGCCGAGTTCCGCGAGAGCCTGTTGATATCGCCGCGCCGTCGGACGGACCCGCCGGAAACGGGATCACGAGCCCGCGCGGTGGAGCCGACGGCTCCACACGCCTGAGCGAAGCCGAAATCCGCGTCGCGAAGCAATCGATCGGCTCAAGTACAGGATTTCGCATCAATTCGGCCGGACCAGTCGATCAGGCTCTCGCGAGGAGACGATGCCGGGCCGCGTCTTCGGCCGCCCGCCGAAATCCCGCGGCATGGAAGTCCGCGACGTGAGCGTCGCTGCTGATGGTCCGGGCATCCGTTGGGGCGGATTCGCGTCCGAGCCATCTTGAGGGGCATGAACCCGCGCCCCAGTTAGCATGACGCACCGACATCGCGTTGACGAAGAGGCGTCCGATCCAGCGCCGATGCATGTCCGTGGCCCGGCCTCGTCGTACCCCAGCGGAAATTCCATGGTCCATACCGGCTACGACCCCGCCTTCGTGGCGCTCTCCATCGTCATCGCGGTGTTCGCGTCCTACGCCGCGCTCGACCTCGGCGCCCGGGTCCGGAGGCGGGACGCCGGGCCGCGCTGGGTCTGGGGCGCGGGTGCGGCGGTCGCCATGGGCGGCGGCATCTGGTCGATGCACTTCATCGGCATGCTGGCCTTCGAGATGGGAATGCCCGCCGCCTACGATCTCGGCCCGACCCTCCTTTCCCTGGTCATCGCCATCGGCTCGACGGCCGCCGCCTTCACCTGGGTCGCGCGCCGGGGCACCGGCGTCCCGTCGCTGCTGGTCGCAGGGCCGCTGATGGGCCTCGGGGTGGCGGCGATGCACTATACCGGCATGGCCGCGATGCGGGTGCCGGGCAACCTCGCCTACGATCCGGCCATCGTCGCGGCCTCCGTCGCCATCGCGGTCACGGCAGCGACCGCCGCCCTGTGGCTGACGTTTCGCCGCAACACGCCGTGGCAGAAGCTCGCCGCGGCGGGCGTGATGGGGCTCGCGGTTGCCGGGATGCACTACACCGGCATGGCGGCGGCGACCTTCACCGCCGAGGAGGCGGGCGCTCACTCCGCGCACGCGGCCGCGCTCGGCGTGAACCAGCAGAACCTGGCCCTGGCGGTGGCCGGCGTGACCTTCGTCGTCCTGTTCCTCGCCATGATGGCGAGTTCGTTCGACCAGCGCCGGGCGCAACGGCGCCTGCACGTCAGCGAGGAGCGCTTCCGCGCGGCCGTGCGGGCGGTGGACGGGGTGATGTGGACGGCCGACGCCGCCGGCAACCTCGTCGAGGAGCAGCCCGGCTGGGAGACGGTCTCCGGCCAGACCTTCGCCGAGTACC
Organism: Methylobacterium terrae; assembly: GCF_003173755.1. Taxonomy (NCBI): domain Bacteria; kingdom Pseudomonadati; phylum Pseudomonadota; class Alphaproteobacteria; order Hyphomicrobiales; family Methylobacteriaceae; genus Methylobacterium; species Methylobacterium terrae. Next base: position 3,422,878 of record NZ_CP029553.1, on the reverse strand, counting down.
GCGGCGGCGGCTGGTCGGCCGCGATCCATCCGGAGGACCTGGCCGAGACCCGGCACGTCTGGGGCGAGGCGGTCCGGAGCGGGACGCCCTACGTCGTCGAGCACCGGGTCCGCTCGCCGGACGGGTCGTGGCGGCACTATTCCGTGCGCGCCGTCCCCGTGCGCGATGCCGACGGGGCGGTCCGAGAGTGGGTCGGCGTGCACACGGACGTGACCGAGCGCCACGCCTTCGAGACGGCCCTGAGGGAGGCGCGGGATGCCGCCGAGGAGCACAGCCGCGCCAAGAGCCGCTTCCTCGCCAACATGAGCCACGAGCTGCGCACGCCGCTCTCGGCGGTCATCGGCTACTCGGAGATGCTGGAGGAGGAGGCCGAGGAGCTCGGGCAGGACAGCCTGCTGAAGGACCTGGGCAAGATCAAGTCGAACGCGCAGCATCTGCTCGGCCTGATCAACGACGTGCTCGACCTGTCGAAGGTCGAGGCCGAGAAGATGGAACTCTACGCCGAGGACATCGACGTCGCCGCCTTCGTCACCGATGCCGCGGGCACCGTCGACGCCCTCGTGGCGAAGAAGGGCAACGTCTTGGTCCTCGACGTCGTCGGCGATGCCGGGCGGGCGCGGACGGACGCGGTGAAGCTGCGCCAGTGCCTGTTCAACCTGCTCTCGAACGCGGCGAAGTTCACCGAGAGAGGGACCATCACCCTCCGGGTCGGCCGCGAGAGCGACGGGCATGGCGAATGGCTCCGGTTCACGGTCCAGGATACCGGCATCGGCATGAGCCCGGAGCAGGTCGGGCGCCTGTTCGAACGCTTCACCCAGGCCGACGAGAGCACGACGCGCAACTACGGCGGGACCGGCCTCGGGCTGGCGCTCAGCCGCGCCTTCGCCCAGCTGCTCGGCGGCGACATCACGGTCGAGAGCGTCGAGGGCGAGGGCACGCGCTTCACCCTTCGCGTGCCGGCCGTCGCTCCGGAGCGGGCCGGCGAGGCGGCGCCGGCGGCTCCTGAGAACCAGGCGACGTCGAACGACCTCGTCCTGGTGATCGACGACGAAGCGAGCCAGCGCGAGCTGATGACCCGGTTCCTCGAACGCCAGCGTTTCGCCGTCCGCACCGCCGGGGACGGGCGCACCGGCCTCGACCTCGCGACGTCGCTCCAGCCGCGGGCGATCCTCCTCGACGTGATGATGCCGGAGATGGACGGCTGGTCGGTGCTCGCCGCCCTGAAGGCGACGCCGGAGACCGCCGGCATCCCGGTGATCATGGTCAGCTTCGTCGCCGACGCGTCGCTCGGCGCCTCTCTCGGAGCGGTCGAGGCCGTGCCGAAGCCGGTGGACTGGACGCGCCTTCGAACGATCCTGGACCAGTTCCGGACCGCGGACGGCGACGTCCTCGTGGTCGACGATGACGCCGACATGCGCCACCGCCTCCGGACGGTTCTGGAGCGCAACGGCTGGACCGTCCGCGAGGCCGGGGACGGGCGCGAGGCACTCGACGAGGTCCGACGCGGCGTGCCGCGGCTCGTGCTCCTCGACCTGACCATGCCGGTGATGGACGGGTTCTCGTTCCTCGACCGGTTGCGGGGCCTGCCCGGCTGCGCCGATGTCCCCGTGGTGGTGCTCAGCGCCCGCAGCATCACCGCGGCGGAACGCGATCGCCTGTCCGAGGCCGACCGGGTCCTGCGCAAGGGCGAGGCCAGCCTGCAGGACATCGCCACCGAGCTGCGCAAGCTCGACAATCGCCACGCCGATGCCGAGGAGGCGGTCCTGCAGGACGAGCTGCCGCGACGATGAGAGGCACTCTCTCGACAGGCATCGCCGACATGCCGGCCCTCGACGGCGGCGAAGCGGGGCGAACCGACGATGGTCGATGGTCCGGGCGAAGGCGCTGGCTGAGCCCGAACGGGCGTCGGCGCTGGTGCGCCGGACGCCTTGGCATCGACGGGTCGATGCCAAGGCACGAGGGTACGCCTCACACCACCGGGACCATGTGCATCGATGTCGCTCACGGGCCTGCAAGTGCCTATGGCAGCTGGCGGTACCGATGCCGTCCCCGGCGACGGTCGAGGGCTCGGCGGGCCGACCGCGCTGGCTTCGCGCGCGATCTTCGATCGCCCACACCGCGAGACGAGGTCGTGGGTCGGATGACATCGGCCGGCGTGGCCGCGCGTCCGCCACGACGCTCGAATGCCGAGCCTCCCCATCGCATTGCCGGCACGGCACCCGTGTTGACACCCAAAAACGAATGAACGATCGTTTCAATCGAAGGACCGCCGAACGGTCCGCGTCAAGAACCACGGGTGGACAACGCCGATGTTGCAGCGCGCGGACACCTACGCCGATCTGCTCGAGAATTTCCGCTGGCGCATCCCGGCCCGCTACAACATCGGCACCGACGTCTGCGACCGGCACGCCCCGGGCAATCCGCTCGCGCTGATCCATCTCGACCCCGACGGCGCCGTGCGGCGTTACGGCTTCGACGACCTGCGCCGGCTCACGAACCGCTTCGCCAACGTGCTCGCGGCGCACGGATTCGCGCGCGGCGACCGGATCGGCGTGCTGCTGCCGCAGGCGCCCGAGACGGCGGTCGCCCACATCACCGGCTTCCGGGCCGGGCTCATCACCATCCCGCTCTTCGTGCTGTTCGGGCCCGACGCGCTGGCCTACCGCCTCGGCAACAGCGGCGCGAAGGCGGTGGTGACAGACCGGGCCGGCGCTGCGCTCCTCGCCGGGCTCCGCGACGCCCTGCCGGAGCTGGAGCGGGTCTACTGCATCGACGGCGCGGGGGAGGGCGCCGAGGATTTCCACGCTCTCTGCAGCCAAGCCTCCGACGCCTTCACGCCGGTCGATACCGCCGCCGACGACCCGGCGGTCATCATCTACACGTCGGGCACCACCGGCGACCCGAAGGGGGCGCTCCACGCCCACCGGGTGCTGCTCGGCCACCTGCCGGGGGTCGAGATGCCCCAGCGCTTCCTGCCGCAGGCCGGCGACCGGTTCTGGACCCCTGCGGACTGGGCCTGGATCGGCGGGCTCCTCGACGTGCTGCTGCCGGCCCTGCATCACGGCGTGCCCGTCGTCTCGCATCGCGCGAAAAAGTTCGACCCGGAGGCGGCGTTCCGGCTGATGGCCGAGCAGGGGGTGCGCAACGTCTTCCTGCCGCCCACCGCCATGAAGCTGATGCGCCAGACGCGGGCGACGCCCTATCTGGGCCTCGCCCTCCGCTCGGTCGGCAGCGGCGGCGAGAGCCTGGGGGCGGAGATGCTGGCCTGGGGCGAGGCGGTGCTCGGCGTGCCGGTCAACGAGTTCTACGGCCAGACCGAGTGCAACCTCGTCGTCTCCTCCTGCGCCGACCTGTTCCCGGCCCGACCCGGCGCCATGGGCAAGCCGGTGCCGGGCCACGACGTCCGCATCGTGGACCACGAGGGTCAGGAAGTCCCGGACGGCACCACCGGCCACATCGCCGTGCGCCGGCCCGACCCGGTGATGTTCCTCGGCTACTGGCGGAACCCCGAGGCGACGGCGAGGAAGTTCATCGGCGACTGGCTGATCACCGGCGACCTCGGCCGGCGCGACCCGGACGGCTTCCTGTGGTTCGTCGGCCGCGACGACGACGTCATCACCTCGGCGGGCTACCGCATCGGCCCCGGCGAGATCGAGGATTGCCTGCTGCGCCACCCGGCGGTCGGGATGTGCGGCGTCGTCGGCGTACCCGACCCGGTCCGGACGGAGGCGGTGAAGGCGTTCATCGTGCTGAAAGGAGGCGTCGAGGGCACGCCCGAGCTGGCGCGGGAGATCCAGGACTTCGTGCGCACCCGGCTCGCCGCCCACGAATATCCGCGCCACGTCGCCTTCGTCGACGCGCTGCCGATGACCGCGACGGGCAAGATCATCCGGCGGGCGCTCAGGGAGCGGGGAGGGGCGTGATGACCGTCTCGACCGCAGATCGAATGATCGCCCCGCCTCGACCGCCCTTCGTCATCCCGGGGCTAGCCTGAAAGGCGAGAACCCGGGATCCACAACCGCCGACGAGCGGGACGGAGAGCGTTCCGCCTCCTCCTGGTTCGTCAGCGTTCATGGATCCCGGGTTCCGCTGCGCGGACCCGGAACGACGACGAGACCGAACGGAGCATCCGGCAACCAGCGACCGGATGCCGCCACATACCGGGAGGACACCATGCCGACACGCCCACTCCGCCGACCGCTCCGCCTCCTGGCGCTCGCCGCCGCATCCCTCCTCACCCTGGCCCAGGCCCACGCCGCCGGCCCCACCCGCGTCACCCTCGGGGTGCTGAACGACCGCGCCGGGCCCTATTCCGACCTCGCCGGCGAGGGCTCGGTGGTGGCGGCCGAGATGGCCGCGGCCGACTTCAAGGCGCAGAACCCGGATTTCGACATCCGGGTCCTGTCGGCCGACCACCAGAACAAGCCGGATGTCGGTGCCGGCATCGTGCGGCAGTGGATCGACCGCGACGACGTCGACGTCGTGCTCGACGTGCCGTTCTCCTCGGTGGCGCTCGCCGTGCACCAGATCGTGCGCGAGAAGAACCGGCTGATGATCAATTCGGGCGCCGGCGCTTCGGAGATCACCGGGGCGCTCTGCTCGCCCAACACCATCCACTGGACCTACGACACCTGGGCGCTCGCCAACGGCACCGGCGGGGCGATGGTGCGCTCGGGCGGCGATACCTGGTTCTTCATCACCGCCGACTACGCCTTCGGCAAGGCGCTGGAGCGCGACGTGTCGGAGGTGGTCGAGCGCAACGGCGGCAAGGTGCTGGGCTCGGTCCGCCACCCGGTCGCGGCGAACGACTTCTCGTCGTTCCTGATCCAGGCGCAAGGGTCGAAGGCCAAGGTGATCGGGCTCGCCAATGCCGGCAGCGACACCATCAACACCATCAAGCAGGGCGCCGAGTTCGGCGTGGCGGAAGGCGGGCAGCGCCTGGCCGGCCTCCTGGTCTTCCTAAGCGACGTGCATTCGCTCGGCCTCAAGGTGGCGCAGGGCCTGGTGCTGACGGAGGCGTTCTACTGGGATCTCAACGACGGCACCCGCGCCTGGTCGCGCCGCTTCGCCGAGCGCCACAAGGGCCGGATGCCGACGATGGTCCAGGCCGGCGTCTATTCGGGCATGATGCACTACCTGAAGGCCGTGAAGGCCACCGGCAGCAAGGACCCGTCCAAGGTCACCGCCGAGATGCGGCGGGCCCCCGCGGAGGACCCGCTCTTCGGCCGCTCCGAGGTGCGGGCCGACGGGCGGGTGACCCACCCGATGTACCTGTTCGAGGTCAAGAAGCCGTCCGAGTCGAAGGGCCCGTGGGACTATTACCGCCTGGTCTCGACCATCCCGGCCGACCAGGCCTTCCGGCCGCTGAAGGCCGGCAACTGCCCGCTGGTGACGCCATGAAGCTCCATCACTGCGTCGGCGCGCGTTCGTTCCGGCCGCTCTGGGCGCTGGAGGCCCTCGAGCTGCCCTACGAGCTCGCGATGCTGCCCTTCCCGCCGCGGGTCCACGCCAAGGCGTATTTCGCCCTCAACCCCCTCGGGACGATCCCGCTCCTCGAGGACGGCGGGACGCGGATGACCGAATCGGCGGCGATCTGCGAGTACCTGGCGGCGCGCCACGGCGCCGGCACCCTGGGCCTGCGGCCCGACGAGCCGGATTACGGCCGCTACCTCAACGCGCTGCATTTCGGCGAGGCGACCCTGACCTTCCCGCAGACGCTGGTGCTGCGCTACGGCCGGTTCGAGCCGCCGGAGCGGCGCCAGCCCGGCCTCGTCGCGGACTATTCGCGATGGTTCCTGTCGCGGCTGAAGGGCTTCGGCGAGACCTTGGGCGGGCGCCGCTTCGTCTGCGCGGGGCGCTTCACCGCCGCCGACATCAGCGTCGGCTACGCCCTGATGCTGGCCGAGTTCGCCGGCCTCGGCGAGCAGTTGCCGGACTTCGCCAGGGCCTACTGGGCCGGCCTGAAGGAAGAGCCGTCCTACGCCCGGGCGCTCGCCGCCGAGCGGAAAGCGGCCGAGGCGCAGGGCGTGTCGCCGGTGCCGTCGCCGCTGGGCGGGTAGCCGGCCGCCCGCGCCATCACGCGACCTCGTCCCGAGGTGCTGCTGCACACGGCAGCACCTCAGGATGAGGAGGCGGGTGGGACGACGCGGGACGGAACCCACCGGCTGCCATCCCGCATTGATGCCGCTGGGGAATGCCCCAGATTGCCCCCGGACGAGGCGAATCGGGGGCAGCGAGCGGTGAACCGAGGCACGCGCGGGCGGGCGTCCGCATGACCTTATGCCTGATCGCCGGCCTGCGCCGCTCGTTCTCGGAGTTCCTCGGCCTCCCCGTGCTGATCGTGCTCGGCTTCGTGGTGCTGGCCGGGGTGATCGACCGCCTCGACAACGACGCCGGGCCGAGGACCGCGTGGGGCCCGGTGCGGCTCTTCCTCAGCCAGTATGTCGGCGACACCCAGTCGGCGATCAGCATGCTGTCGACCATCGCCGGCAGCCTGATCAGCGTGACCTCGATCACCTTCTCGATCCTGCTGCTCGCGGTGCAGCAGGGCGCCGCCACGCTCAACTCGCAGATCGTCGACCACTACCTGCGCCGCCGCGCGAACAGCGCCTGGTTCGGCTTCTTCGTCGGCGTGTCGCTGTTCGTCCTCGTCACCCTGGTCCAGACCACCCACACCACCGCGCCGGTGCTCGGCGTGATGAGCTCGACGCTGCTCGGCGCGGTCTCCCTCGTCGCCCTCGTGGTGCTGATCTACACCACCATCGACCAGACCCGCCCCGCCACCGCCATCGCGACGATCCGCGCGGCGGCCCTCGCGGCGCGGGCGCGCCAGCTCCCCCTCCTCGCCGCGAGCGCCGAGCCCGCCGGCACGCCGCCCGACGGGGTCGCGGTCGTCGCGGCAGCGGGCGGCTACCTGACGCGGATCGACGTCGACGCGCTCACCCGCGCGCTGTCGTCCGCCCCCCGGATGCACCTCGCCCTCCCGGTACCGGTCGGCGGTTTCGTGCCGCCCGGGGGCACGGTGGCGGTGCTGAGCGGCGGCGGCGCCGGTCCCGCCCTGGTCGAGGCGGTCCGCGACGCCCTCGCGATCGAGGAGCAGCGCGACGTCGCGCACGACCCGGCCTTCAGCCTCGGCCACATCGGCACGATCGGCTGGACGGCGATCTCGACCGCCCGCTCGGATCCGGCGGTCGGCGCGATCGCCGTGCACGCGCTCCAGCGCCTGCTGCACGAATGGGCCGCGCCGGTCCCCCGCGCCGCCGCCGCCCGGATCGCCTATCGCGACCGGCTGCCGGACCAGGTCCTCGACGCGATCGAGAGCCTGATCGTGGCGGCGGCGGAATCGCGCCAGCACCAGAGCCTGGCGCTGATCCTGCGCGCCCTGGCCTCCAGCCTGCCGGCCCTGGCCGAGCCCCAGCAGCGCGGCATCGCGCGCCTCGCCACCACCGTCGCGCCCTCCCTGGCGAGCCACCTGCCGACCCGGATGCTGCGCGAGGACACGGCCCTGCTCATCGCCGCGTTCCGGCGCATCGGCCGCCGCGAGGCGGCGGACCGGCTGTCGGAGATCCTCGCCCACGTCGTGCGGGAGACCGTCGTGCGGGAGAGCGCCGCGGAGGGCCAGGAGGCCGCCGACCGCGCCTGAGGCCGGCCGTAGCCGGGCGCGGATCACTCCGCGACGGCCTCGGTCCGCAGCCAGTCGCAGAGCGTGGCGGCCGGTCCGCCCGGCGCGAACGCGCCCGGATGGATCAGCCCGTAGCTGGTTCCGTCCGGCGTGAACCCGCAAGGGGCCACGAGCCGGCCGAGCGCCACGTCGTGGCTCGCGATCACCTCGGGGGCGAGCGCGACGCCGAGGCCTCCGAGGGCGGCCTCGGTCATCAGGAAATGGTGGTCGAGGAGCCGCAGGCTCCGGGGCCGCGGGACGTGCGGATGCGCGCCGTGCCAGGCGGTCCAGGCGTTCGGGCGGGTGCGCGATCCGAGCGCCACGTAGTCCCCGCGCGCGAAGCGCTCCCGCAGGCCCGGCACCATGACCGGGCCGACCCGCTCCGCCATCAGCTCCCGCACGGTCCAGGCGGGGTCGAGCGCGAAGTCGAGCCGCCGGATCGCGAGCGTCACGCGCTCGCGGGTGAAGTCCAGGCTCCCGCCCCCCGTGGACAGGTGGATCTCGATCTCCGGATGCCGGTCCTGGAAGGCCGAGAGGCGCGGGATCAGCCACCGCATGGCGAGCGAGCGCTCGCAGGACAGGACGATCGGGCCGGACCCTGCGGCGGCGCGGATCGCCGACAGGGTATCCGCGATCAGCGCGAGCGCCTTCTTGGCCGCCTCCGACAGGACGGCGCCGTCCCGCGTCAGCCGCAGGCCCCGGCCGGCGGGCTCGAACAGCCGGAGGCCGAGATCGACGGCGAGCTTCGCGACCCGGCGGCTGACGGCGCCGTGGGTCAGCGACAGCTCCCCCGCCGCAGCCCTCATGGAGCCGAGGCGCGCCACGGTCTCGAAGGCCCGCAGGTCGTCGAGCGAGGGCAGGTCCGAACGCTTCATCGGTGATCTCTCGTCACCGGAATACGTCAGGCCATTTCGCTCGTCCAGCGCGCCGGAACCGCTATGGTCGGCGCCACCCCTCGCCATCGGCGCGATCGCCGGCGGGGCGGGTTCGGCGCACCGGTATCCCGCTCCGCGTGGTGCGGCGCCCTCTCGATCGGCCCCGAGGCGAAAGGACCACCATGCCCGCATCCCGACCGCCCCTAGCGGTGACCATGGGGGATCCGTCCGGGATCGGCCCTGAGATCGTCGCCCGCCTGTTCCTGCGGCACCCCGAGGCGCGGCGCTGGATCGCCGTCGGCGATCCTCTGGTGATGGCGGATGCGCTCCACCGCCTCGGCGCCGCGGGAGGCGTGCGCCGGATCGACGACGTCGCCGAGGCCCGCCACGAGCCCGGCCTCCTCGACGTCCTGGCGAGCTCCGACCTCGAGACCCTGCCGCCGGTCGGCCGGGTCTGCGCGCAGAGCGGGCGGGCGGCCTACGCGGCGATCCTCAGGGCGATCGGGCTGGCGCGGAGCGGCCGGGTCGCGGGCATCGTCACGGCGCCGATCCACAAGGAGGCCCTCTCGGCCGCCGGCCTCGCCTATCCCGGTCACACCGAGATCCTGGCCGAGCATTCCGGGGGCGCCCGCGTCGCCATGATGCTGGCGAACGACGAGATCCGCACGGTCCTGGTGACGATCCACTGCGCGCTGTCGGAGGCGATCCGGCGGGGCGACTTCGCGGCGCAGATGGCGGCGATCCGCCTCGCCCACGAGGCCGGGCGCTCCCTCGGCATCGACGCGCCGCGCGTCGCGGTGGCGGGGCTCAACCCCCATGCCGGCGAGGGCGGCCTGTTCGGCGACGAGGAGATCCGGATCATCGGCCCGGCGGTCGAGGCGGCGCGGGCCGAGGGGATCGACGCCTCCGGGCCCTGGCCGGGCGACACCGTGTTCATGCAGGCGCGCCAGGGACGGTTCGACGTCGTGGTCGCGCAGTATCACGACCAGGGCCTGATCCCGGTGAAGTACATGGGCCTGGAGAAGGGGGTGAACGTGACGCTCGGGCTTCCCTTCGTGCGCACCAGCCCGGATCACGGCACGGCGTTCGACATCGCCGGCCGGGGTCTCGCCGATCCGTCCAGCCTCGGGACGGCGTTCGATTACGCCGAACGGCTGATCGCCCGCCACGCCGCCGCGCCGCGACCGGCGGACGCCGCCCTTCACCTTTGATCGGGCCGCTGCCTCGCCGGCCGGCCATCGTCCGTGCCGCCGGGACATGCTCCAGCGGGGAGCCTCACCTCATGACCTCGTTCGATTTCATCTTCATGCTCACCCGGAACGACCGCACGGTGGCGGATGCCGCCGTGCATGTCGGGACGGCGCTCGCCGCGGGGATCCGCAATATCGGCTTCAAGGATGTCGGCCTGCCCTTCGAGGCCCTGGACGACCTCGTGGCGGCGATCCGGCGCGGCGGCGCGACGACCTACCTGGAGGTCGTCTCCCTCGACCGGGACAGCGAGGTCCGGTCGGTGAAGGCGGCGGTCGCGCTCGGCGTCGACTACCTGCTCGGCGGCACGCATGCCGACGACGTGCTGCCGCTGATCGCGGGGTCGGGCCTGCGCTACTATCCGTTCCCGGGGCGCGTCGCCGGTCATCCGAGCCGTCTCGAGGGAACGCAAGCCGAGATCGTCGCGAGCGCCGTCGCGCTCGCCGCGCGGGAGGGCGTCGCGGGTCTCGACCTGCTCGCCTACCGCTCGTCGCTGGACGGGCCCGCGCTCATCGCCGCGGTCTGCGGGGCCGTGGCGAAGCCGGTCGTCGTGGCGGGTTCGGTCGACAGTCCGGAGCAGGTGCGGGCGATCCGGCGGGCCGGCGCCGCCGCCTTCACGATCGGGACCTCGGCGCTCGACGGCCGGTTTCCCGCCGCGGGCCCAGCCCTCGACCTGCAGCTCCGGGCGATCGACCGGGCCGCCGCGTGAGGCGAGTGTCCGGGCTTCGAGGCCCGGACGTGGCGCGGGCCGGGAGGCGCACGGAACCGCGCTCCCTTCCTCAGGCACAGTCCGCCGGCGAGGCGATTCGGCTTCGTCCGGGGCCGTCTTTGCAAGATCGTGCCGTCCCGTCCGCCCGGAACGGCAGATTCTCACGACCGCGCTCGCGCAATATCCTAGAAACCGGAAAAACCAACTCGCGCAGGGGCGGAAACCGTGAATGCGACAGGGCACGCGTCGTCCTGCGTCCTGGGCGCGTGTACGACAAAAATCGGGCAAGTGCCCCAAGCGATGCACAAAATTTTGCCTTGATGGGCCCCGGGTCTCGAAACTACACCTCACTTAACAAAACAACATAGATGCTCGTTTTTTCGGATATTTAATGCGGCATCCATGGGATGTATGGCTCTCTCGTGGCAGCCTCGATCTTCAAATTCTACCTTTGACGATGGATTGTATCGGCACCGACGCGATCGGGCGCGGATCGTAACGACGGTCCGCGCATGCGCGGAGTGCGCCGGTGGCATCGAGGACGACTTTCGGCAACCGTGAGACGACATCCCGCCGCCCACGACATCATGTGACCGCACCGCGAAAGACGCCCATGTCAGACAGCCCCCACACCGACACCGGCAGGCAGACGGCGCTCTCCGTCCGGGGCCTCGAGATCGGCCTGCCGGCGGGCATGGAGCGCGCCCACGCGGTCACGGGCATCTCCTTCGACCTGGTGCGGGGCAAGATCCTCTGCATCATCGGCGAGTCGGGATCGGGCAAGTCCGTCACGGCGAACGCCATCATGGGGCTCCTGCCGAAGGCGATCTCCGTCCTCTCGGGCGAGATCCGTCTCGGCGAGGCCGAGATCGTCGGCATGGCGCCCGACGCCCTGCGGGCCTTGCGCGGCCGGGCGGTGTCGATGATCTTCCAGGACCCGCTCTCGGCGCTCAACCCGCTGATGACCGTCGGCGCGCAGATCGACGAGGTGATGGCGGCGCACGGCGTCGGCACCCGCGCGACCCGGCGCGGCCGCTCCCTCGAGCTCCTGGCGGAGGTCGGGCTGCCGGACCCGACCCGGATGATTCACCGCTACCCTTTCCAGCTCTCGGGCGGGCAGCGGCAACGGGTGATGATCGCGATGGCGCTGGCGCTCGAGCCGACGGTGCTCCTCGCCGACGAGCCGACCACCGCCCTCGACGTGACGACGCAGGCGCAGATCCTGACGCTGATCCGCGACATCCAGCGGCGCAAGGGAATGAGCATCGTCTTCGTCACCCACGATTTCGGCGTGGTGGCCGAGATCGCCGACACCGTCGTGGTGATGGAGAAGGGCTACATCGTCGAGCAGGGCACCGCCGAGCAGGTCCTGAAGTCGCCCCGGCACCCCTATACCCGCCGGCTGATCGCGGCGGTGCCGCACCTGACCGGCACCGACCGGGTGCCGCTCGCGGTCGCCGACACCGAGCCGGTCCTCGTCTGCGAGGGCCTGGTGAAGACCTATGGCGGCGGCAAGTCGCTGTTCGGCAAGTCGCTGCTTGGCAAGTCGCTGTTCGGTAAACTCCTGACCGGCAAGCAGAACTCCGTGCGCGCGGTCGACGGCGTCTCGTTCAGCCTGAAGCCCGGGCGCACCCTCGGCATCGTCGGCGAGAGCGGCTCGGGCAAGTCGTCCCTCGGACGCCTGCTGACCCGGCTCCTCGAGAGCGACGGCGGACGGATCCTGTTCGAGGGCCGCGACGTCGCCCGGATGTCGGAGGCGGAGTTCCGCCCGTTGCGGCCGAAGATCCAGATGATCTTCCAGGACCCCTTCGCCTCCCTCAACCCGCGCACGACCATCGGCACCAGCCTGACCGTCGGCCCGGTCGCCCACGGGATGCCGGCCGCGACGGCGGCCGAGGAGGCCCGCGCGCTCCTGAGCCATGTCGGGCTCGATGCCGGCGCCTTCGACCGCTACCCCCACGAGTTCTCCGGCGGCCAGCGCCAGCGCATCGGCATCGCCCGCGCCCTGATGTTCAAGCCGAAGGTGCTCGTCGCCGACGAGGCGGTCTCGGCCCTCGACGTGTCGATCCAGGCCCAGATCCTGGCGCTGCTCGACCGGATCCAGCGCGAGACCGGGGTCGCGATGATCTTCATCACCCACGACCTTCGCGTCGCGAGCCAGATCTGCGACGAGATCGCCGTGATGCAGAAGGGGCGGGTCGTCGAGCTCGGACCGCCGTCGCAGATCTTCCTCAACCCGCGATCGGCCTACACGCGCGAACTCGTCGCGGCGATTCCCGGCGGGTAGCCGACCCGGCGAACGGACCATCCCGGCGGCCTCGCCGGACGCGACCCCGCCGCCCCCGTGCCGAGACCATTCGGCGCCACCCCTTCACGGAGCACGGCCATGACCGATCACGACGACACGACGCACCTCCTCTCGCGCCGCGCCGCCCTGCGCCTCGGCATCGCCGGCGGGATCGCCGGCCTCGGCCTGCCCCACCTCCTCGGCAAGCCGGCCTTGGCGCAGGGCGCGGCCGCCACGGCGGCGGCCAGGGAGGCCGCGAAGAAGGCGCCGGCCGGCCGCGTCGTCGTCGGCATCACCCAGGAGCCGACCGTCCTCAACCCCTTGATGCTGAAGATCGAGGTCGATGACGGCGTGCATTTCTCGCTGTTCGACGCGCTGTTCCGCATCGGGCCCGACGGCGTCATCACGCCGAACCTCGCGGCCGCGGTGCCGACCCAGAAGAACGGCGGCATCTCGCAGGACGGCCTGAACTGGCGCGTGCGCCTGCGCGACGGCGTGCGCTGGCACGACGGCAAGCCCTTTACCGCCGAGGACGTGAAGTACACCCTCGAGCTCATCACCAAGCCGAACTTCCGCGCCTGGCGCACCGCCGGCCACTCGCTCCTGCGCGACATCACGGTGGTCTCGCCGACGGAGATCGCCTGGCGGATGGAGAAGCCCTTCGCGCCCTACCTGTCGTTCCTGACCGAGACCTTCATCGTCCCCAAGCACGTGCTGGAGACCGCCGCCGATCCGAACACCGCCGACTTCAACAAGGCGCCGGTCGGCACCGGCGCCTTCAAGTGGGGCAAGCGCACCGCCGGCGACAACCTCGAGCTCGTCGCCAACCGCGACTACCACGGCGAGGGGCCCTACATCGAGACCCTGGTCTTCAAGTACATTCCGGATCTCACGGTCTTCTACACACAGTTCAAGAGCGGCGACATCGACCTGACCGGCCAGGTCTACATCACGCCCGACAACTACAAGGAAGCCAAGACGCTGCCGAACAAGGTGGTGACGCTGGTGCCGCGGCAGACCATCGAGGGCATCCACTTCAACCTGGAGAAGCCGCAATTCAAGGATCTGGCGGTGCGCCAGGCCCTGTACGCCGCCATCGACCGGGCGGCGATCATCGACGCCCTGTATTACGGCGTCCCCTCGGCGACCGAGAGCTACATGCCGCGCTCGTCGTTCTACTTCAACGACAAGCTCCCGGTGCAGACCTTCGACGTCAAGGCGGCGCGGCGGCTCCTCGACGAGGCGGGCTGGAAGCCCGGCCGGGACGGGATCCGCGCCAAGGACGGGGTGCGCCTGTCGTTCAACAACACGACCACCTCGGGCGACCACCTGCGCGAGCAGGTGCAGCAGTTCCTCAAGCAGAGCTGGGCCGATATCGGCGTCGAGATGAACATCGCGAACCTGCCCGCCGCCGTGCTCTGGGGCGACGTCTGGGCGAAATCCCAGTTCGACACGGTGATCTCCGGCGTCGTGTTCATGGTCGCGTCGGATCCGGACGTGACGAACCGCTTCCACTCGCGCGCGATCGGCGCCAAGGGCGGCCGCGGCTCGAACACCACGCAGTATTCCAACCCCGAGGTCGACGCCCTGCTCGACAAGGGCACCGCGACGTTCGATCCGGAGGAGCGGCGCAAGATCTACACCCGCGTGCAGGAGCTGGTGCGCCACGACCTGCCCTTCATGCCGCTCTACCAGGTCACGGCGGTGCTCGGACACAAGAAGTCCGTCCAGGGCTTCGTTCCCAACTCCAACACCCGCACCGAGTCCTGGAACGCCGCCGGCTGGTCGCGGGCGGGCTGACGCGCGACCGGTCCCGGGCGGTCGCCTTCCGGCGGTCGCCCGCGGGCGGTCCTCAGACGACGTACAGGGAGTCCATCGTGCACAGGTTCCTGCTCGGCCGCCTGGTCCAGAGCGCCGTCCTGCTCGTGATCGTCTCGGTCATCGGCTACGTCATCCTCGGGCTGATCCCGGGCGGGCCGCTGTCGCAGTTCGGGCTCGATCCCGGACTGACCGCGGCCGACATCGAGCGCCTGAAGGAGCAGATGGGGCTCAATCAGCCGCTCTGGCTGCGCTATCTCGACTGGGCCTGGAGGCTGCTGCACGGCGACTGGGGCGTGTCCCTGCGCGACGGCACCCCGGTGCTGACGGTCATCGCCCGGCACCTCGTCGCGACCCTGCTGCTGATGGGCAGCTCGACCGTGATCGCGATCGCGGCCGGGACCTGGATCGGCATCCGCAGCGCCACGCACCGCTACTCGGCCTTCGACTACGCGGCGACGATCGGCGCGATGGTCGCCCTGTCGATCCCGACCTTCTGGTTCGGGCTCGTCGGCATCTACGTCTTCTCGCTCAAGCTCGGCTGGCTGCCGGCCGGCAACATGTACACGATCGGCGATGCCTCGGTGCTCGACTACCTGCACCACCTGATCCTGCCGAGCCTCGTCCTGTCGCTCGTCCACATCGCGGTCTGGAGCCGCTACATGCGCACGGCGATGCTCGGCGTGATCAACCAGGATTTCGTCAAGACCGCCCGCGCCAAGGGCGTGGCCGAGCGCCGGATCCTGATGAAGCACGTCGTCGGCAACGCGCTCCTGCCGATGATCACGCTGGCCGGCGTGCAGCTGCCCAGCATCCTCACCGGCGCGCTCGTCACCGAGACGGTGTTCACCTGGCCGGGCATGGGGCGCCTGTTCTACGACAGCCTCGGCTACAGCGACTATCCGGTGGTGATGGGGATCCTGATGTTCTCGGCGATCGTCGTCATCCTGGGCAACCTCATCGCCGACATGGTCGTCGCCATCGTCGATCCGCGGATCCGGCTGGCCTGAGCGGCCCTGCCCACAACGACAGGACCTCCCGGCATGACCGCCCTCGCTGCGCCGATCGCCTCGACCCGCTGGTGGCAGGGCCGCGCCGCGCGCCGCTTCATCAGCCATCGCCTCGCCCTCGTCGGGGCGATCATGATCACGCTGCTGGCGCTGGCCTGCCTCCTCGGCCCATACCTGCTTCCCTACGATTCGCTCCAGATCGACCTGCGGGCGCGCTTCGCCCCGCCGCTGACCGGCTCCCACATCCTCGGCACCGACCCGCTCGGGCGCGACGTGGCCGCCCGCCTGCTGATGGCGGGGCGGATCTCGCTGATGGTCGGCGTGCTCGCCATGCTGCTCTCGACGGTCGCCGGGACGCTCGTCGGCGTCGTCGCGGGCTATCGCGGCGGCCTCGTCGGCGCGGTGCTGATGCGGACCGTCGACGGCTTCCTGGCCTTCCCGTCGATCTTCCTGGTGCTGGCGCTCGCCGCCCTGCTCAAGCCCACCCCGGGGATGATCGTCGTCATCATCGCCCTCACCAAGTGGATGGAGGTGGCCCGCATCGTCGAGGCCGAGGTCCGCTCGCTCAAGGAGCGCGAATTCGTCCATGCCAGCCGGATGCTGGGCCTGGGGAGCGCGCACATCATGTTCCGCGAGATCCTGCCGAACGCGATGGGCCCGATCATCGTCGCCGCCAGCCTGACGGTCGCGCGCGCCATCCTGCTCGAGGCCTATATCAGCTTCCTCGGCTACGGCATCCAGCCGCCGCTGCCGAGCTGGGGCAACATGCTCAACGGCGCCCAGCAATACCTCGCGAGCGCGCCCTGGCTCGCGATCATCCCGGGCGCCGCCATCACCCTCGCGGTGACGAGCTTCAACTTCATCGGCGACGGCCTGCGCGACGCCCTCGACGTGCGCGGCGACCTCCGATGAGCGTTCCGCCGCCGGACCGGTCCGGCGGCCGGCCCCGCGGCGTGCCGCATGCGCCGATCCCGTAGAGAGTTCGATGCCATGACCGACCCGACGATCGCCGCGACGACCACGCCGTACTGGTGGGACGACGCCCCCGTCCGGCCGATCCCGGCCCGGACGCCGCCCCGGAGCGTCGACGTCGCCATCGTGGGAGCGGGCTTCGCCGGCCTGTCGGCCGGCCTGGTCCTGGCGCGGGAGGGACGCTCGGTCGCGGCCTTCGACGCCATGAACCCGGGCGAGGGCGCCTCGACGCGCAACGGCGGCATCACGAGCGGCAACATCCGCCTGGACTACGCCACGATGGCCAGGCGCTTCGGCGAGGCGCGGGCGATCGCGGTCGAGGCCGAGGCGCACGCCGCCCGCAAGTTCCTCGCCCGGTTCGTCGCGGAGGAGGGGCTCGACTGCGACTTCCAGCCGACCGGCCTGTTCAAGGGCGCGATCGGCTACCGGCAATACGACGCGATGGCCCGGAGCGCCGAGGCGTTGCGCAAGTCTGTCGGCGTCGAAACCTACGCGGTGCCGTTCGCCGAGCAGAAGACCGTCATCGGGACCGACTTCTACCGCGGCGGTACCGTCCGGATGGATATCGGCGGCCTGCACCCGGCGAAGTTCCATCGCGAGTTGCTGCGGATCGCGCTCGCCTCCGGCCTCGCGGTCCATTCCGGCACGCCGGTGACGGGCATCGCCCGCGACGGGGAGGGGTTCCGCGTCGCGACCGCGGCCGGGACGGTCCGGGCGCGCCAGGTCCTCGTCTGCACCAACGGCTACACCGACGGCGCCGCGCCCTTCCTGCAGCGCCGCCTGGTGCCGGTGCGCAGCCGCATCATCGTGACCGAGGAGCTGGCGCCCGCCGTGATGGCGCGGCTGATGCCGAGGCGGATGATGATCAGCGAGGGACGCCAGCTCGGCTACTACTACCGCCCGACCCCGGACGGCCGCCGCATCCTGCTCGGCGGGCGCGAGAGCGGGAACAAGGGCAACCCGATCGGCCCGTCCCTCCTCATGCGGGCCGGCCTGACCGAGATCTTCCCGGAACTCGAGACCGTCCGCCTCTCCCACACCTGGTTCGGCAACGTCGCGATGAACCGCGACATGCTCCCCCGCATCTTCGAGAAGGAGGGGATCCTCTACGCCTCCGGCTTCTGCGGCTCGGGCACGGTCTGGGCGCCGTGGGTCGGCATGCGGGCGGCCTACCGGCTGCTGGGGCAGCCTGCGCGCGCCGAGAGCGCCTTCGACTTCCGGCCGCCGGCCGGCATCCCGCTCTATCGCGGCGATCCGTGGTTCATGCCGACGATCATCCAGGGCTACCGCCTGCAGGACCGCATCGCCATGCTGCGCGCGCGCCGCTGAGCGACGCGGCGCCCCGGATCGGCTCCGGACCGGCGCGCCGTCGGGCTGCGACGGTTCGGGATCCCCAGCCTACAGGTGCCGCAGGCCGAAGGTTTCGAGCAGCGGAAGCAGGTTGTCGCGCGCACGGATGCGGTGCTCGCGGGCGTGCCGGTGCGCGGCGGGCGCGTCCGCCTCGCGGATCGCGTCGACGATGCGGCGATGCTCGGCCACCGAGGCGTCGAGCTCCCGGCGCAGTCTCAGCGTCAGCATCCTGGCGCGGTGCGACTGGTCGTTGATCGTCTGCATGATCCGGATCAGGCGCCCGTTGCCGGCCCGCTCGACGAGCGTGCGGTGGAAGCCCTCGTCCGCGGCGCCCCAGGCCGGGAGGTCCCCGCCGGTCTGCGCCGCGGCCATCGCGTCCGTGTGCGCCGCGAGCGCGCCGGCGGCGCCGAGCCGCTCGGGCTCCGCCAGCCCGGCGACCAGCTCCGCCGCCTGTCCCTCGAGCGCGATGATCACGTCGTAGATCTCGCGCATGTCCTCGGGCGCGATGGCGCAGATCAGGATGCCGCGCCGCGGCAGCACCCGCACCAGCCCGTCCTCCTGCAGCCGGATCGCCGCCTCGTGCACGGGCGTGCGGCTCATGCCGAGCCGCAGCGCGATCTCCTGCTCGGAGGCCTGGTACCCGGGCGCGAAGTCCGAGTTCCGGATCGCCAGCTTCATCGCCGCGTAGGCGTCGTCGACGAGCGAGGGGCGCCTCTCGCCGTCGTCAGTCCGTGCCGTTCTCGCCCGCGCCATCGCTCCGCCCGATCCTGCCCCGCCCGCTTGGCTTAGCATCTTCCATGCAAGTTGCAACGGAACGCTTGACGCGCTTCGAGTGCGATGGCATACGCCATGCGAGCTTGCATGGAAGTTGGCACGAAAGCTGACACGCGGTGCAGGCGATCCCACAGGAGGAAACGATGGACCGCTCGCTTGAGCAGGCCACCATGCGCCGCGTCGCGTGGCGCCTGGTCCCCTTCATCTGCCTGCTCTACTTCATCGCCTTCATCGACCGCGTGAATATCGGCTTCGCCGCGCTGACGATGAACAAGGACCTCGGCTTCTCGTCGGCCGTCTTCGGCTTCGGCGCCGGCGTGTTCTTCTTCGGCTACTTCCTGTTCGAGGTGCCCTCGAACATCATCCTCGACAAGGTCGGCGCCCGGCTGTGGATCGCCCGGGTGATGATCACCTGGGGTCTGATCTCGGGCGCATTCGCCTTCGTGAAGGGCGAGTACAGCTTCTACGCCCTGCGCTTCCTGCTCGGCGCGGCGGAGGCCGGCTTCTTTCCGGGCATCATCCTCTACCTGAGCTACTGGTTCCCAGCCCGCTACCGCGCCGGCGTCGTCTCGCTGTTCATGGCGGCGGCCCCGATCTCGGTGGTGCTCGGCTCGCCGATCTCGAGCGCGCTGCTCGGGATGGACGGCGTCCTGGGCCTGCACGGCTGGCAGTGGATGTTCCTCGTCGAGGCGGCGCCGGCCGTCGTGCTCGGAATCGTGGTGCTGTTCTACATGACCGACCGGCCCGAGAAGGCGAAGTGGCTCTCGGACGAACAGCGCGCCTGGCTCGTGACGGAGATGAACGCGGAGCGGTCGGCCAAGCAGACGGCCGCCAAGCACAGCGTCATGGCGGGTCTCGCCGACATCCGCGTCCTGGCGCTGGCCCTGATCTACTTCGGCACCTCGGCCGGCCTCTACACGCTCGGCATCTGGGCGCCCCAGATCATCAAGAGCTTCGGCCTCTCCACGATGGCGGTCGGCTTCCTCAACGGCGTGCCGCCGACCCTGGCGATCGTCGCGATGATCCTGTGGGCGCGGCACTCGGACAGGACCGGCGAGCGCACCTGGCACGTCGTGATCGCCTGCCTCGTCGCGTCGCTCGGCCTGCTGCTCGCCGGCGGCGCGGCCTCGGCCGTGGCGGTGATCGCCGCGCTCAGCCTCGTCAATATCGGCATCAGCGCGGCCAAGCCCCCGCTCTGGGCGATGCCGACGATGTTCCTGTCCGGCCCGGCCGCGGCGGTCGGCATCGCGACGATCAACTCGATCGGCAACCTCGGCGGCTTCGTCGGTCCCTGGGCGATCGGCTGGATCAAGGACCGGACCGGCAGCTTCACCGGCGGGTTGATCTTCGTCGCGGGCTTGCTCGTCCTCTCGGCGGTCGTGACCCTGATCGTCGCCCGCGCCGGGCGGCGCGGCGGGACGGCCGACGCCGTCGCGCACTGATCCCCTCTGTCCCTTCCCCCCTCATCCCACACAGGAAGACCCGTCATGACCAAGACCTACAGAATCGCCGCGATCCCGGCCGACGGCATCGGCATCGAGGTCATCGCCGCCGGCATCGAGGTGCTGAACGCGCTCGCCGAGAAGACCGGCACGTTCCGGTTCCAGTTCGACCACTTCGACTGGGGCTCGGACTACTACAAGACCCACGGCGTGATGATGCCGGCGGACGGCCGCGAGCAGATCCGCAACCACGACGCGATCTACTTCGGCGCCGTCGGCGCGCCGGACGTGCCCGACCACATCACCCTGTGGGGCCTGCGGCTCGCGATCTGCCAGCCCTTCGACCAGTACGCCAACGTCCGCCCGACCCGGATCCTGCCCGGCATCACCAGCCCGCTGCGCCACGTCTCCGGCCCCGAGCTCGACTGGGTGATCGTGCGCGAGAACTCGGAGGGCGAGTATGCGGGCGTGGGCGGGCGCGTCCACCAGGGCCACCCGGAGGAGGTCGCCACCGACGTCTCGATGATGACGCGCACCGGCGTCTCCCGCATCATCCGCTACGCCTTCAAGCTGGCGCAGAGCCGCCCGCGCAAGCTCCTGACCGTGGTGACGAAGTCGAACGCCCAGCGCCACGCGATGGTGATGTGGGACGAGATCGCCGCCGAGGTCGCCCAGGAATTCCCGGACGTGACGTGGGACAAGATGCTGGTCGACGCCATGACGATGCGCATGGTGATCAAGCCCGAGACCCTCGACACCATCGTGGCGACGAACCTGCACGCCGACATCCTGTCGGACTTGGCTGCGGCGCTCGCCGGCTCGCTCGGCATCGCGCCGACCGCGAACATCAACCCGGAGCGCAAGTTCCCGTCGATGTTCGAGCCGATCCACGGCTCGGCCTTCGACATCACCGGCAAGGGCATCGCCAACCCGGTCGCGACGTTCTGGACCGCCTGCCAGATGCTCGAGCACCTCGGCGAGAAGCCGGCGGCCGACCGGCTGATGCGGGCGGTGGAGCGGGTGACCGCCGATCCGAGCCTGCACACCCCCGACCTCGGCGGCAAGGCGACGACCCGCCAGGTCACCGACGCGGTGATCGCGGCGATCCAGGGTGACAACGAGTAAGGGGGACGCCGTGACCGAGCCCGGAGATCTCCTGCGGCGGCTGTTCGCGGCCGCCGTGGCGGCGGCCGATCCCGCCATCAGCCTCGCCCGGCACCTGCCGGAGCCGCCCCGCGGCCGCACGATCGTCGTCGGGGCGGGCAAGGCGGCAGCCTCCATGGCCCGCGCCGTCGAGGCGGCGTGGCCGGGCGAGATCTCCGGGCTCGTGGTCACCCGCTACGGCCATGGCGCACCGACCACCCGGATCGCGGTGGTCGAGGCGTCGCACCCGGTGCCGGATGCCGCCGGCGAAGCCGCCTCGAAGGCCATCCTCGCGGCGGTCGCCGGGCTCACCCCCGACGACCTCGTCCTCTGCCTGATCTCCGGCGGCGGCTCGGCCCTGCTGTCGCTGCCGGCGCCGGGGCTGACGCTCTCCGACAAGCAGGCGGTCAACCGCGCCCTGCTGACATCCGGCGCCGCGATCGGCGAGATGAACTGCGTGCGCCGCCACCTCTCGGCCATCAAGGGCGGGCGGCTCGCCGCCGCCTGCCACCCGGCCCGGCTGGTGACGCTGCTGATCTCCGACACGCCCGGCGACGATCCCCTCGACATCGCCTCCGGCCCGACCGTCGCGGACCCGACCACCTGCGCCGACGCGCTGGCGATCCTGGATCGCTACCGGATCGAGGTCCCGGAGGCAGTCCGCCGCCACCTCGCGAGCGGTCGGGGGGAATCGATCAAGCCGGGCGATCCGCTTCTCGGGCTGCCCGACCTGCGGATGGTCGCGACCCCGCTGATGGCGCTCGAGGCCGCCGCCGACCTCGCCCGGCGGGAGGGCATCACCCCTCTCATCCTCGGCGACGCGATCGAGGGCGAGGCGCGCGAGGTCGGCAAGGTCATGGCCGGGATCGCCCGGAGCGTCGCCGCCCACGGCCTGCCGGTCCCGAAGCCCTGCATCCTGCTCTCGGGCGGGGAGACCACCGTGACGGTGCGCGGGCCCGGCCGCGGCGGGCGCAACGTCGAGTTCCTGCTGGCGCTCGGGGCCGCGCTCGACGGGCATCCCGGCATCCACGCCATCGCCGGGGACACCGACGGCGTCGACGGCCTGGAGGAGATCGCGGGCGCCGTGCTCGGCCCCGACACCGGCGCGCGCGCCACAGCGCTCGGCCTGTCGCTCGCGGCGAGCCTCGACCGAAACGACGGCCACGGCTTCTTCGAGGCCCTGGGCGACGGCGTCGTCACCGGGCCGACGCTCACCAACGTCAACGACTTCCGGGCGATCCTGATCGCCTGATCTGCCCCCGAACCAGAATCTGCCCCCGAACCAGAGGCGGCCGTTCTCCCGCGGCCGGATCGCGCCATGCGCCGTCACCGCCACGCCAAGATCGTCGCCACCGTGGGTCCCGCGAGCTCGGCCCCCGACCGCCTGCGGGCCCTGTTCCTCGCCGGGGTCGACACCTTCCGCCTCAATTTCAGCCACGGCACGCACGACGACCACGCCCGGGTCCACGCCGCAATCCGGGCGCTCGAGGCGGAGGTCGGCCGCCCGATCGGCATCCTGCAGGACCTGCAGGGCCCGAAGATCCGCATCGGCACCGTCAAGGACGGCCGCCTCGACCTCGAGGCCGGCGAGAGCGTGCGCTTCGTCCTGGAGGGCGGGGAGGGCGACGCCCGAGCCATCCCGCTGCACCACCCGGAGATCTTCTCGGCCATCGTGCCGGGGCAGGACCTGCTGATCGACGACGGCCGGGTGCGGGTGCGCGTCACCGGGCTCGACGCCGCCTCCCTCACCGCCGAGGTGGTGACCGGCGGCGCCCTCACCGACCGCAAGGGCGTCAACCTGCCCGGCACCCTGCTCGACCTGTCGCCGCTGACGCGCAAGGACCGCGCCGACCTCGCCTTCGGCCTCGAGCTCGGCGTCGACTGGGTCGCGCTCTCCTTCGTGCAGAAGCCGTCCGACATGGTCGAGGCCCGCGCCCTGATCGGCGACCGCGCCGGGCTGCTCGCGAAGATCGAGAAGCCGCAGGCGCTGGAGCGGATCGAGGACATCATCCGTCTGTCGGACGCCGTGATGGTCGCCCGCGGCGACCTCGGCGTCGAGATCCCGCACGAGGACGTGCCGGGCCGCCAGAAGGAGCTGATCCGCGCCTGCCGGCTGGCGGTGAAGCCGGTGATCGTGGCGACGCAGATGCTCGACTCGATGGTCGGCGCACCGGCCCCGACCCGGGCGGAGGCCTCCGACGTCGCGACCGCGATCTACGACGGCGCCGACGCGGTGATGCTCTCGGCCGAATCGGCGACCGGGAAGTATCCGGTCGAGGCGGTGGCGATGATGGACCGGATCATCCGCTCGGTGGAGGGGCACAAGCTCTACCACTCGATCGTGGCGGCCTCGGATCCCGGCGAGGAGGAGACCCCGCCCCACGCGGTGGCGAGCGCGACCGCGACCCTCGCCGAGGCGCTCCACGCCAAGGCGATCGTGACCTACACGGCGAGCGGGACGACCGCGGCCCGGGTGGCGCGCAAGCGGCCCGAGCCGCCGACCCTGGCGCTGACGCCGAACCTGGCGACGGCGCGGCGGCTGTGCCTGCTGTGGGGCGCCCACAGCGTGCAGACGGAGGACGTGAACTCCTACGAGGAGATGGTCGCCAAGGCCGCGCATCACGCGCGAGCCGAGGGTTTCGCCAGGTCCAACGACCACATCGTGATCGCCGCGGGCATTCCCTTCCACACCACCGGAAACACCAACAACATCCGCCTGCTGCAGATCTGAAACGGCGATCCGCGGCGGCGCGGCGATCACGCGGAAAGCCGCGGCGCCCGGGGCGCGACGAAGTCCCCCGACGGCACGATCCCGGACACCCTCCGCGGCTTGGAATCCAGGGACGATCCGGAAGACCGGGCTCGGCGCCCGTCGGCGAACTCCCACCGCGGCGGCGTGTCCCGGTCCGGTCCCTCGTGGCGTGGGAACCGTCGCCGATCCGCTCGAAGGACGAGCTGCACGATCGGTAGAGTCCGAGCGAGAATGGGGGAGTCGGTCAGGTGCCGGCGCTGCCCCAGCCCGAGAGAACCTCGCGCGCCGCACCCCATTGCGCCCGCAAGGAGCGGCGCAGGACGCGCCACCGTCACGGAGCCACATCTTCTCGGGAGCGTCGATGTTCGATCCACGGCGTCAATTGCACGGATATTTACTAGAATATACGCCAGATTAACGTCAAGATATATCTTGTATATGACTTAATGTAAAAAAAGCAAGTAATATTTTTGTCGTAGCGCCATAATTACAATAATTACATCAGTATAAATTTTCCTCTCCACTTTTCATCGTGCCATATCATAGTGTAGGCGGACGACATGGGCATCGGGGCCGATCGTGACAGCCTTTTCACAGGACGATCTCTGGGCGAAGCGCGATGCCGCGGGCCGGTGGCATTCCCTGGTCGGACATTCCGCCGATGTCGGCGCCGTCCTGGCGGCCCTGCTCGACCTGCCGACGATCGGGGAGCGCCTGCGGCGGTTCGGCCGGACCGACGCGGCGGCCGCATCCTCGATCTCGGCCAAGCTCTCGGCGCTCGCCTTCCTGCACGACGTGGGCAAGGCCAATCGCGGCTTCCAGGCGCGGTCGGACGCGAACGCGCCGCGCGTCGGCCACATCGACGAGCTCGCCTGGGTGTTCTCCCCTCGTCGCGGCGCGGACGCGGTGTGCGACCGGCTGTCCGAACGGCTCGGGCTCGACCGGGTCGCGGCGTGGCTTCCCGAGGACGAGCCGGACCTGTTCCACGCGGTGTTCGCCCATCACGGGCGGCCCTGGGCGCTCGGGCACGAGGGCTCCCAGGCCGATGTCAGGGATGCCTCGGCGCAGTGGCGCGGCGGGCCCGGCGATCCGGTGGCCCGGCTCGGACCGATGCGGGCGGCCCTCGACGCCTGGTTCGGGGACGCGCTCGCCGACGGGAGCCCGCTGCCCGACCAGCCCGCCGTCGCGCACGCCTTCGCGGGGCTCCTGATGCTGGCCGACTGGCTAGGCTCGAACCCGGGCCCCGGCTTCTTCCCCTTCGACGAGGGACGACACGCCGACAGGATGGCCTTCGCGCGGGAGCGCGCGGCCGACGTCCTGACCGCGACGGGCCTCGACGCGCAGCCCGCGCGGGAGGCGGCGCGCCGGGTCGGGGCGGGCTTCCCGCACGCCTTCGCGCAGGCCGGCCGGCCGCCCTTCGCGGCGCGGCCGATCCAGGCCGAGGCGGCGCGCCATCCGGCACAGCTGCTGGTGCTGGAGGCCGAGACCGGCTCCGGCAAGACCGAGGCCGCCCTGTGGCGCTTCATCGAGCTCTTTCGCGCCGGCGCCGTCGACGGCCTGTACTTCGCGCTGCCGACCCGCGTCGCGGCCACGCAGATCTTCGAGCGGGTCAAGCGCTTCCGGGACAACGTCTTCCCGCCGGACTGGCGGCCGGCGGTGGTGCTCGCCGTCCCGGGGCAGATGCGCGTCGACGAGGCGGAGGGCGCGCGCCTGCCCGATTTCGACGTCCAGTGGAACGACGACGGCGACCGCGCCGCCCGCTGGGCCGCCGAGCATCCCAAGCGCTACCTCGCGGCGCCCATCGCCGTCGGCACCATCGACCAGGCCCTGCTCGGCGCGGTGCGGGTGAAGCACGCGCACCTGCGCGCCGTCTCGCTCCTCGGCAAGCTCCTGGTGATCGACGAGGTCCACGCCTCAGACGCCTACATGGAGCGCCTGCTCGCGAACCTGCTGCGCTTCCATGTCGGGGCGGGCGGGCACGCGCTGCTCCTGTCGGCGACGCTCGGCGCGGGTGCGCGCGCCCGCCTGCTCGGCGCCGCGACGGTTCCGGACCGGGCGGCGGCCGATGCGGTGGATTACCCGGCCTTGAGCTGGTGCGAGGACGGTGTCGAGCGCCGCCAGCCCCTCGGCGCGGCCGGGGAGGGCAAGGCCGTCCGGCTGGAGGCCCGCCCGATCCTCGCCGATCCCGACGCCGTCGCGGCCTCGAGCCTCGCCGCGGCCCGCGCCGGCGCCAAGGTCCTGATCGTCCGCAACACCGTCGGCCAGGCCTTGCGCACACAGGAAGCCCTGGAGGCCCTGGCGACGCGGGCGGATGGCGCGACGCTCTTCCGGGTGCCCCACGCGGACGGGCGGGGGATCGCGACGCTGCACCATTCCCGCTTCGCCGAGCCCGACCGGCGCCTCCTCGACGCCGCCGTCGAGGCCGCGATCGGGCGCGAGCGCGAGGCGGGCGGCCGCATCGTGGTCGGCACGCAGACCCTGGAACAGTCCCTCGACCTCGATGCCGACCTCCTCCTCACCGACCTCTGCCCGGTCGACGTGCTGCTGCAGCGGATCGGCCGCCTCCATCGCCACGCCGGCCGGCCCCGCCCGGCGGGCTACGCCGCGCCGCGCGCAGTGGTGCTCGTCCCCGAGGGCCGCGAGCTGTTCCGGGCGGATCTGCGCGCCTACGGCCTCGGCTCCGGCGAGACCGGCGGCGTCTACGAGGACCTGCGCATCCTCGAACTCACCCGGCGCCTCGTCGAGGCCGAGCCGGTCTGGACGATTCCCGCGATGAACCGGCGCCTCGTCGAGGCCGCGACCCACCCCGACGCCCTGGCGGCGATCGAAGCGGAGCTGACCGCCGCCGACCCGGCCTGGCGGCCGCATTTCGACCGGCGCACCGGCCGGTACTTCGCCGACCTCAACGCGGCGCAGGGCGCGCTGCTGCGCTTCGACCGGCCGTTCACCGCGTTCCGGATCGAGCCGGACGAGATCATCGCGACGCGGATCGGCGGCGCCGACCGGCACGTCGCGTTCGACGTGGAGGGACAGCCGCTCCCGACCGGCCCGTTCGGCCGGCCGGTGCCCTCGCTGAAGCTGCCGCACCACGTGGCCGCGAACATCTCGGTTGACGCTCAACCAGATCTTGTGGAAACTCTAGGTGATGGCGATGGCTTCACGTTCCGCCTCGGCCCGAGCGTGTTCACGTATGACCGGTTCGGGCTGAGACGGAACGCCTGATCCCCGCGTGGGCGGGGGAGCCCAACTCTCGCTACATCACGCGAGCTAGGGGCCATCTCCGACGAGGCGGAGGAATATTATGTATCAACGAATACTTTGTAATGCCAGCGCTCTGGCCGCGGCGTATCCAACCCGCGTCCAACCCGGCATGCGGTTGTGAGTTCCCAATGAAATTGATGCCGGTAATGCAGCCTAAAGAACCGTTTCGAAACCACGATGCCACGTCGAAGTGCGCGGCGCTCCCGTCGAGTTGGAGCGAATGGATTCTGAAACGGGCTCAGCATGTAGCGCCATCCTACTCTCAGACAGCCATAGCGTTTTCGGTACTCCTTGTCAATCGCGACTGCTATCGCTAAATCACGCTAGCTAGTTACGAATCTTGACACCCCTGCCGACCTCCCGTTGGAGGATAGCGTCCCGGAAGTTGCCGCTAGATCCATAGGCTAATTTTAGGACAAAATAGGCTCACACGATACGTGCCCCTGTTACTTTCGCATATCTTGTAGGAAAATCAAACCAAATTTCGGCATTTGCGGGATTGAAGCCGGCGCAAAACTAGTTTATAGCTACAGTATGTCTTTCAAAATACAGTGGCGTGCACGCAATGTCGATTAAAAATCTAATATTAAATAAGGCGATTCGAGTAATTTTAGATGGTAATCGCGCAGTAAGTACGCTGCCAAGCGTTTTTGCTGCTCTTGCCCGCAATGCAATCTCAAGCTTCCCGGCCCTGCGTCCCCACCAACGCCACGCCTGGCACGCCTTTCTGGTGCAGCTCGGCGCGCTCGCGCTGCTCCGCGCCGGTCGCGAGGCGATGCCCGAGGACGAGGAGACGTGGCGCGACCTGCTGCGCGGGCTGACCGCCGATTTTCCCGGGGACGAACCCTGGTGCCTCGTCGCGCCGCCGGACCGCCCGGCGCTGCTGCAACCGCCGATCCCGGGCGGGCTGAAGGACCTCAAGAACGCCGTCCCGACCCCGGACGCGCTCGACATGCTGGTCACCTCCAAGAACCACGACCTCAAGAGCGAGGTGATGATGGCGGCGGAGCCGGACGACTGGCTGTTCGCCCTCGTCGCCCTGCAGACCAGCGAAGGTTTTCTCGGCGCGGGGAATTACGGCATCTCCCGCATGAATGGCGGCTTCGCCAACCGGCCGGCCTTCAGCGTCGTGCCGACGACCGGTCCGGTCTCGCCGGTCCGGCGCGACGTCGAGGCCCTGGTGGCGCTCCGGAAGACCGAAGGGGCATCGACGGTCTACGCGGCCGAAGGCGGGCTCGGTCTCGTCTGGCTGCGTCCGTGGGACGGCGCGACCGCGCTGCCGCCGTCCGAGCTCGATCCGCTCCACATCGAGATCTGCCGCCGGGTCCGGCTCGTGGAGGAGGGCGGCCGGATCGCCGCGCGGGCGGGAGGCTCGAAGGTGGCACGCATCGTTCCGATCCCCGGCGGCGCCCCCGGCGACCCCTGGGCGCCGACGGTGACCGACAAGGACGGGCCGAGAATCCTCACCGTCGATGCCGGGGGCTTCCACTACCGGCGCATCGTGCGGCTGCTCTTCGAGCGGGAGGGGCACGCGCTGCCGGTCCTCGCCGCGACGCTGCCCACCGACGCCGAGGAAGGCCTCGTCGTCCTGGCCCGGGCGCTGACCCGCGGGCAGGGCAAGACCGAGGGCTGGCACGAGCGGCGCCTCCCGATCAGCCGGACCGTGTACCGGGCGTTGCGCACCCGCGCCACCGACGCGATCGGGCGCGCCGCGACCGAGCGGGTCGCGCTCGCCGGCGAGATCCAGAACCGCGTCCTGAAGCCGGCCCTGCTCGCCCTGTTCCAGAACGGGCCCGATCAGGTCGACTACCAGGACAAGGGCGCGAATGCCCGCGCGCGCGACCTCCTCGCCCGGTTCGACCGGGCGGTCGACGCCACGTTCTTCGAGGATCTGTGGGCCGAGGTCGAGCCGGACGCGGATCCCGACGCCGTGCGCACGGCCTGGGTGCGGCGCCTCGTGAACGGGGTCGCCTGGCCCCTCGTCGTCGAGGCCGATGCCGGCCTGTCGAAGGCCGTGGGGCGGCGCTGGCGCGCACTGGTCCGGGCCGAGGCCGTGTTCCGGGCCGGCACGCGCAACCCGAAATCCGATCTGCCGAAATTCTTCCCGGAGCCGAAGCGTGACGACGCAGCCTGATCCCGCCGGCGGAGACCCGCCGCCCCGCCACCGCGCCGAGATCGCCGCCCGGATCGCGGCCCCGCTGACGAACGAGGACCGCTTCGGCACCGGCCCACTGGCCGAGCTGCGGCGGCTCGATCCGAACGGGGCGCTCGCCGAGCCGACCCTGCACCGGCTGCTCGCCCGCCACACCACGGAGCGGGAGGTGGGGGAGACCGGCTTTCCGGCCTGGGCGCTCGTCATCCACGCGGCCGCGCTCGCCGCGCCCGACCACCTGTCCTTCCCCCGCCGCGAGGACGAGCCGGCGGAGAACGGCGCCGAGGCGCGGGCGGCGTTCTGGGCCGAGCGGTCGCGCCGTGCGCAACGGCAGTTCGGCCGCGACCTGTTCGAGGCGGGGGTGAGCGAGCGCCGCTTCTCGATCCTGCTCGACGCCACCGCCGACGAGCT
Source organism: Methylobacterium terrae (assembly GCF_003173755.1). NCBI lineage: Bacteria > Pseudomonadati > Pseudomonadota > Alphaproteobacteria > Hyphomicrobiales > Methylobacteriaceae > Methylobacterium > Methylobacterium terrae. The sequence continues at coordinate 3,393,014 of NZ_CP029553.1, read as the reverse complement.
GCGGATCGTGATGCCGCGCATCGTCCGGCTCCTCGTCGGGGCGGGCAAGCGGCTGCCGGTGCTCGCCGTCGCCGACCTCGTCGCCTCGGCCCGCCATCTCGAGGATCCGTGGGCCCAGTCGGTCCGCCACCGCATCGCCCGCGGCTACTACCGGGCCGAGGCCGGGCCGAAACCCGACGCCAGGCCCGGATCCGAGACCGCCCCCTCATCCTCGTCCCCCGGAGAGACCGCGTGACCCGCTTCCTGCAGATCCACAGCCTCGCCTCCTACCCGGCCGTGCTCCTGAACCGGGACGATGCCGGTCTCGCCAAGCGGCTGCCCTATGGCGGGTCGGTGCGCACCCGGGTCTCGTCGCAGAGCCTGAAGCGGCACTGGCGCCTCGCCGAGGACGCCTGGGCGCTGAGCAAGGTCGGCGCGCCGATGGGGGTGCGCTCGCGCGAGATCGTCGAGCGTCGCGTCCTGGACAAGATCACGGCGGCGCCGGCGATCGTCGAGGCGGTCGGCGCCGCCCTGGTGAAGCACCTCTACGGCAAGAACAGCGCCAAGATCGCCGACCGGCAGGCCCTGCTCCTCGGCGAGCCCGAGATCGCGTACCTGGCCCGGATCGGGGCCGAGGCGGCGGCCGCCGCGACGGATGCCAAGTCGGCCGAGGCCGAGATCGACGCGCGGCTCGCCAAGGGCACCGGCAAGGCCAACCTCGCGGCGATGCTGGCGAGCGCCGGCACCCTCGCCGCCGGGCTCGAGGCGGCCCTGTTCGGCCGGATGGTCACCTCCGACCCCGACGCCAACACCGACGCGGCGATCCACGTCGCGCACGCCTTCACGGTCCACGCCCAGGAGAGCGAGAGCGACTACTTCACCGTCGTCGACGACCTGCGGGTCGCGGCCGGCGAGGTCGGCTCCGGCGGCATCTTCGACACCGAACTCACCTCGGGGCTCTATTACGGCTACGTGGTGGTCGACGTGCCGCTCCTCGTCTCCAACCTCGCGGGTGATCCGGACCTCGCCGCCAAGGTCGTCGAGCACCTCGTCCACCTCATCGCCACCGTCTCGCCCGGGGCCAAGAAGGGCTCGACTGCCCCTTACGCCTATGCCGACCTGATGCTGGTCGAGGCCGGATCGCGCCAGCCGCGCACGCTCGCCGGCGCCTTCCGCAAGGCGGTGCCGCTGCGGCGCGACGGCGACCTCGCGGCCGAGGCCGTGGCCGCCATGGCCGCCTGCCTCACCCGGCTCGACCGCGCCTACGGACAGGAGGAGGAGCGCGCCAACCTCTCGGTCGTCGAGTCCTCCGACCTCAGCCTCGGCGCCTCCGGCTTCGGCGGGCAGATGACCCTCGACGGCCTCGCCGCCTGGGCCGCCGAGCAGGTGCGCGCAGGGCAGGCGAGCGCAGGAAAGGGGAAGTGATGCCGCATTTCCTGCTCCTGCGGCTCGAAGCGCCGCTCCTCGCCTTCGGGGGCGAGGTGGTCGATGCCCGCGGCGTGCTCGTAGATTTCCCCGGCGCCTCGCTGCTGACGGGGCTGCTCGCCAACGCGCTCGGCTACCGCCGCGGCGAGGCGGACCGGCTCCAGGCCCTGCAAGACCGCCTCGTCTACGCCGCCCGCCTCGACCGCACGGCTGCCCGCATCACCGACTTCCAGACCGCGCAGCTCGACAAGGACGACCGCGGCTGGACGACCCGCGGCCGGCCGGAGGGCCGGGCCGGCGGGGCGGGCAGCTACGTCGGACCGCACCTGCGCCGCCGCGACTACGATTGCGACGTCTCCTGCGCCGTCGCCCTGCGGCTGGAACAGCCCGAGGCGGCTCCGACCCTCGGCGACCTCGTGGCGAAGCTGCTCCACCCCGCCCGGCCGCTCTTCCTCGGCCGCAAGCCCTGCCTGCCGTCCCGGCCGCTGCTCGAACCGGAGAGCGAACTCCGCATCGTCGAAGCCGACGACCTCGTGGCAGCGCTCAGCCTCCTGCCGCCGGCGGAGGACAGCGACCCGACCCTGCGCGTCCTCCTGCCCGAATCCGAGCCGGCCGCGCCCGGCGACCACGTCCGCCCGGTGACCGACGCGCGCAACTGGCGCTCGGGCGTGCATGGCGGCCACCGGCTCGTGCGGGTGCGGGCCGTGAAGCGGCCGGGGGCGGCGGCATGACGCTGATCCTCCTCCAGATGCGACCGGCCCTGGGGCCGCTCCTGCGCTGGGCCGAGCGGCGCAAGCTGGTCGCCGCCCACGGCCCGGACGACCTCGGCTACGCGCTCCACGCGATCCTGGCGGCGGCCTTCGGCGAGCACGCCCCGAAACCCTTCGTGCTGCTCGACCCGCCGCGCCGGCGCGAGCGGCCGGGGGCCGATCCGGCGCCGCAACTCCTCGGCTACACGACCCGGGACGCCGCAGCCCTGCGCGCTCACGCCGCCGCCTTCGCGGAGCCGGAGGTCGCCGAGGCCCTGGGCCTCGACGGGCTGGCGGCCAAGGCCATGCCGGAGCGGTTCCCGGCCGGGACGCGGCTGGGCTTTCGCACCCGCATCCGCCCGACGGTCCGCCGCGACCGCGACGGCGACCGGACCCGGACGCGCGAAAAGGACGCCTACCTGGCAGCCCTCGACCCTTACGAGGGGCAGCCGGCCCCGTTCGGCCGCGGCGAGGTCTACCGCGACTGGCTCGCGCGCCACCTCGCGGCCGGCGGCGCGGAGCTGGAGGGGGCGAGCCTCGACGCCTTCCGCCTCACCCGCTCCTTGCGCCGCGGCCGGGAGCGGCACCTCGCGCAGATCCCGCTCCCGAGCCAGAAGATGAAGGGCGCCGCCGGCCACCCGGACGCGACCGTGACGGGAGTCCTGATCGTCCGGGACCCGGAGGCCTTCGCGGCGCTCCTCGCCCGCGGGATCGGCCGCCACCGCGCCTTCGGGTTCGGCATGCTGCTGCTGCGGCCGCCGGAATAGGACGATGCTGAAAGGACGCCTCGGGCTCGAGACCGCGCGCCAGCCGCATGCCGACCGGCACGGCCTCGTCTGGCTCGACCGCGGTGCCCTCACGGTCGAGGACGGCTGCCTGCGCTTCGTCGCGGCCGGCAGCGAGACGGTCGAGGCCGGGGACTACCGCATCCCGCACCAGGCGCTCTCGATGGTGCTGCTCGGGCCGGGCTCGACCGTGAGCCACGATGCGCTCCGCATCCTGGCGCGCCACAACACCGCCCTCGCGGCGATCGGGGAGGGCGGCGTGCGCTTCTACACCGCCCAGCCGCTCCTGCCCGACACCTCCGCGCTGGCGCGCCGGCAGGCGACGGCCTGGGCCGACGCCAAGGGCGGCCGCATGAAGGTGGCGCGCCGGATGTACGCCCTGCGCCTCGGCGAAGTCCTGCCGCATCGCGACATCGCGGTGCTGCGCGGCATCGAGGGCGCGCGGGTGAAGGAGATCTACCGCCAGGCGGCGGAGCGCCACGGCATCCGCTGGCAGGGCCGCCGCTACGACCGCCAGAACCCGAACGCCGCCGACATCCCGAACCAGGCGCTCAACCACGCCGCCTCGGCGGTGGAAGGCGCCGCCGCGATCGCGGTCGCGGCGACCGCGACCATCCCGCAGCTCGGCTTCATCCACGAGGATTCGGGCCAGAGCTTCGTGCTCGACGTCGCCGACCTCTTCCGGGACACGATCACCGTTCCCTGCGCCTTCAAGGCCGCGAAGGCGCACGAGAAGCGCCCCACCGACCCGATCGAGCGCCTGGCGCGCCGAACGGTCGCCGAGCGGCTGCGTCGCGACGGCGTCATTCCGGCCATGATCGACCGCATCAAGACCCTGTTCGAGGAGGAGACCCCATGACGAGCCGGCCCGGGACGGACGATCCCCGCCCGAGGACGTCCGCCCCATGCCGATGACCGTGGTGGTGACGCGGGACGTCGCCGACCGCTTCCGCGGCTTCCTGTCCTCGGTGATGCCCGAGGCGGCCCCGGGCGTCTTCGTCGCCGCCGAGCTCTCCCGCGGCGTGCGCGAGCGGGTCTGGACGGTGCTGTCGGAGTGGTGGGCCGACATGCCGGGCGGCTCGATCGTGATCCTGTGGAAGGACGACGCCGCTCCCGGGCGCCTCGGCCTGCGCACGCTCGGTCTTCCTCCGCGAACTCTCGCGGACCTCGACGGCGCACTTCTCGTCCGCCGCTGACGGCGTTCTTTGACATCGTGAACAATACCAGATACTTACGTGGCAGAGGCTCCCCCGCCCACGCGGGGATCGACCCGAGGCCGCGGGCAAGGGCCAGCCCGACGCCTCGGCTCCCCCGCCCACGCGGGGATCGACCCGGCGCGCTGCGTCTCGGACAGCCTACGCATCGGGCTCCCCCGCCCACGCGGGGATCGACCGCGGACTCACCGGGCCGTCATACATCGCGGGCGGGCTCCCCCGCCCACGCGGGGATCGACCCGGGCGGACGCAGATCCGGGCCTATCTGAAGCTGGCTCCCCCGCCCACGCGGGGATCGACCCTAGAGCTGGATGGTTTCGGAGAAATAAGAACAGGCTCCCCCGCCCACGCGGGGATCGACCCTTCTCGGATGGATGGCGGGACGATATCGGTATGGCTCCCCCGCCCACGCGGGGATCGACCTGCCGGCAAAGGCGCGAAGCCGGGACTTTTCAAGGCTCCCCCGCCCACGCGGGGATCGACCCCGCCCCGTGCTCCGCACCCGAGACGCCGACCGGGCTCCCCCGCCCACGCGGGGATCGACCCGCGCCTTACTCGCCCGACCGTTAGCATTTCATGGCTCCCCCGCCCACGCGGGGATCGACCCACGCGCGCCATGCTGCGCCTCGCGATCCTGGAGGCTCCCCCGCCCATGCGGGGATCGACCCATCACGGACCGGTCGAGGATCCGCGTTGCGGTGGCTCCCCCGCCCACGCGGGGATCGTCCCCAAGCCGACTTGCCCATCCACGGGGCCGGCATGAAGGGCCGCAGCGCCTTCGGGGCGACGCGCCGGAAGTAGTAGGTGCCGTGGCGGTCCTGAACGCGGCAGGTCACCCGTGCCATGGGTTTGTAGCACCGGCTTGTAGGACCGGCAGCTCGCAAGGCACTGATTGTCACAGAGTTTTAGCCGTATCAACGGCTTACGCCCGCATGGCGCGCCCTACGGGACTCGAACCCGTGTTTTCGCCGTGAAAGGGCGAATTTTGGCGCTTGATGGCATAGCCTGACACAGCGTGATACTCCATAGATCACAATGGTTTGTATCATACTGTGTGTTTGCGGACCATCTCGTTTCATGGCAGAGTCTGCAACGATTTTAGCAACGAAAAGTCCGCCATGCCTCGCCATGCCAGCCCGTTCAAAAGCCGCTCCAGTCGGGCAGCTCTGCCGACCTCGGACGCACCCACCTGGGAGATGATCGGGCCGGGCATCAGGCTCGGCTATCGCAGCGGCCGCGGCACAAGAGGGCAGGGGGGTAGTTGGCTCGCCGCGAGCCGCGGACCGGACGGAACGCGGGTGCAGATCCGTTTGGGCAAGGCCGACGATGCCGCGGAAGCCGATGGCTCGTCCGTCCTGACCCACGAGCAGGCCAAGGAGGCGGCTCGGGCTTGGGTGAAGTCCCTTCGCAAGGCCCCAGAGGCTGAACCCGCTCTGACGGTGGCGGACGCGCTGGAGCAATACCTCGAAGCCAGAACCGCTGAAGGGATGAAAGCCGTATACGACGCGCACTCCCGGGCGCGTACACACATCCTGCCGAAGCTCGGCGCACTGCGGGTGGGCGATCTTACGCTCGATAAGCTGCGGCGCTGGCGCGATGCCATGGTTCACGCGCCGAAGCGGGTTCGTACCGGCCGGCTGGCTACGAAGGTCAATACCCTGGATGTCGACACAACCGACCCCGAAGCTCTTCGCCGCCGTCGCGACACGGCGAACCGGACGCTGACGCTCCTGAAAGCCGCGCTGAACTGGGCCTATAAACACCAGATGGTAGCCGACGATCGGGCTTGGCGTTTGCTCACGCCTTTTCGGGATACCGGATCGGCCCGTGTGCGCTTCCTAGACGCCGCCGAGCAGCAGCGGCTTTTGAACACCTGCGAAGGCTCACTCCGGGATCTCGTCGCCGCTGCGCTGATGACGGGAGCCCGGTTCGGCGAGCTAGCGCGCCTGACAGTCCGCGACTTCGACCAGGCGAACGGCACCGTGTTCATCGAGCATAGCAAGAATGGCCGGGCACGCCACATCCCGCTTACCCCGGGCGGAGCAGCCTTGTTTGGTAGGCTCGTCATTGGCCGCGTCCCGAAAGCGCCTTTGCTGATCCGAGAGAACGGAGAGCCCTGGAGGCCCATGACGTATCAGCGGGGCTTTAAGGCGGCGCTCGCTCGCGCGAAGCTCGAGAGCATCACGCTCCACGAACTGCGACACTCGTACGCAAGCGCGATGGTCCGCAACGGAGCCCCGCTGATCGTCGTGGCTGAGGCGCTGGGTCACTCAGGCACCCGCATGGCAGAGAAGCATTATGCGCACCTCGCGCCGTCCTATGTGGCCGATACGATCAGGCGGACCGCACCGGATCTGAGCCTGCCGGCAGAGAATGCGGTACGGCTGGGTATCGCTGGATGAAGCACGCCTTGTGCGCAGATATCGATCGAGGTGGAGCCCATCCTGGGATCCAAACCCGATCAGGCTGGACGTGCAAAGGGCCCCTTGCGATCCAGCTCGGGCCCTGGAAGCGTCTGCTCCCAAGTCCTAAGCGAGGCAACTGCCGACGATCCAGACAGGTAAAGTTGCGACGAAGCGCTACTAAATGAAATAAATTTGAACCCTACTTGTCGTTTTTTTCATGATCAGTCGATTCTATTAAATTAAAATTCAGCTTCATCATCAATAAAATGGTGCAAAACCGATTTATTTGCTATCCACCTATAATATAGAAATAGTAATCTTGTATGATAGAGCTCGATATCTCGCGCAAAAGAGTTCGCTGTATAGTTCGAACACAAATACAAGTTTCCATATATTGTAGTGTTGAGTATCGATGTCTATACAACTTAAATATAGATACATTATTAGAATTATTCTCTGTCAGGCGGTCGCCGAATCGAGATAGCGATTGGCTATAACAATCTACGACCATTCGAATCAATCTGCGCACTATATGCCCAAGACGAGCTCTTGACTCAGGGCCCACTTTCACGCGAGAATTGTCAACGATTTTGCCACACCTCTCATGAGCTAAAAGGAGACGGCGTGGCTGTTATCTGAGTTCTAGAAGATGTTCAATCTTACAGAGTCTACTAGTGGATGTATACCATGTGGAAGATTATAGCTATAATGGTACTTGTCTCAATAGCTCAAGTACAGGTCCGTTTTGCGCGCGCCCAACCACTTCAGGTAATGTGGGTAGATCCACTAAAAGGGCCAATCTGTGCAGGGCCTATCGGCCCAGGACCTTGTCGAGAAGTCGCGCAATGGATTTCAACTCACGGTGGAGGTCAAAATCCCTATAGTTCTCAAACAAATAGCGTTTCTACGAATACGCAGCTGAATTCAGGGTCGTTGGAGCGTGCAGGCAATGACATACCAAATGTGAACGCGGCGATCTCGTCAGACTCCGTAACCGGTGCTCTACAATGCGCAAGTGCGACAGAACAGACTGCACGTGTCGATGTGGAAAAGTTTCTCACATGTACACGTGGCGCATTAGTCCTAGACAAAACAAGCGCTGCATTAATTATTTGCGTAGAGACTACAAGCGGGAACTTGAGTGAGTTCGCACAATGCGCAGGTAGGGGACTTATCGGCTCACAAATTACTGCTGATCAGATAAGGGCGATAAGTTGTGCATCGCTAAGTTCAGGTAAAGCTGAAGCCTTTGCTCAGTGTTTTTCGAATGTTACAACAGCATCAAAACTGAATTCAGATCAACGTCAAATCTTGGATTGCGGTAATCGCGGAGATGAGTTCAATGCTTGCGCTATTCGTGTAATTATTGGTCGCGACACATCGCCTGTAACTCGCGCTGCCGTCGATTGCGCAGTGCTGTCGCAAGGCGACCTTCAACAATTCGGGAATTGTGCTGCAAATAAATTTCTCAATCTGAACCTAAGCTCTGAACAGCAAATTGTCATGCAATGCATAAGTTCGGGCGCCGATCAGCCTTACTTTGCCGCCAGCTGCGCTGCTTCCCGACTAACCGCTCATGAACTAACTAAATGCATTGAATATGGAATTGGAGGAAATAAAGGCTGTTTTGGCGACAAAAACGATCTTGTCGGAAACAAGGGATTCGTTGTGCGGAATATTGCCTCATTAGCGGGTGGATCAAATTCAGCAATCAATAGTTCTGGGCAAGTGATTGGCGGCCAAAACTCAATTTTTAATAACCCAAAGCAAGTATTTGGCGGGCAAAATTCGGTGCCAAATACAGTATTGCGTGATGTTCCGTCCCCCGCACCTATCGCCGTTGGCAAGGTAGGAAACAAAAGAGTATGCATTCCTTGGTGTTAAATCGCAGATCTAATTTATTCCCTGATCAAAAGTGCTGTTATCATCATAGGGAGGAAGAACATGGACCGAAGAAATTTGATCCTAGGATCAACTTTTTTATTCACAGCAGGGCGTATCCCGTCGGTTAGAGCGAATGATGATGCAACCGATATAAAGATTATAGGTGCAGTACCTCCACTGCCGTCGGATCTAGCCGGCAATGCCGATCAGCCTCCAGCAATCTACTCTGCCACTCGTCCGGTGGGGGCTGCACCACCGTCGACTGACGAAATTGATCACGCCTATGACATCCTCGTCAGTTCACCTTTTGGCGTCGCACCAATAGATATTGCACAGTATTTTCTTGCTGTGGGTTCTGGTGCCTACGGAGCCGAGTCTCAACCATATGCGCGCGAATGGCCAGTCCGTGCGAACCCGCTCATCTTCCACTTTTTCTCCGCGACACAGACAAGCCCAGAAGGAGACACAACAGCATGGTGCGCAGCTTTTGTAAACTGGTGTTTGGCTCGTTCCAAAGCATCGTCACGTGACGAAATAGGTAGTTCTCCTGGTGCTTTCTCACAGAACGGAAAACCATTCAAAGTCGAGACTCTTAGGGATCACACTACCAACAATGCAAGCTCGGGGTCGTTCCGGTGTTGGGACTCAGTGGCGTATCCGAAACGCGGTGACATTGCCGTGTTCAAAGATCCGGGTACAGATTCGCTTACAGCTGCATGTCGGGGCTCCGGCCACGTAGCTTTTGTCCTTGGTACTTCGAATGGATTGGTTCGTGTATTGGGCGGAAATCAAAGTCAGAAGGGATGCAATGGAGCTGTTACTGTTGCCGACATGAAAACCTCAACGGGAAGCCGCTTTATGAAATATGTTAACGTGCGATGAGGCTGTAAAGATGCAACGACGTGGCATAATATGCTTACTTTTCTTCTCGTACTTGAGCACAGCCTCGGACGCGTTTGGGTCAGATGTAGACGATCTCATTAGAAGCACGTATCGAAACTCCGTTTTGAAAGTAAAAGTTTCAAATAACTTACCTGTCTTTAACGATAAAAATGAAAATATATGTCGTTCTGAGGGAACGGGATTTCTAATTAGCTCTAATTATGCAATTACTGCGGCGCACGTCTTTAAATTAAATAATAAATGCTTGAACCCAATCATTACAGTAAATTCAAGACTTCCGGGCAGTCTGCGTCTCGCAGAAATCATTGATAGTTATAATGATGTAGCGCTTCTAAAAATCAAAGAGCCCCTTCCGTCTCGTTTTTGCGCACTGCGTGTGCTTTCATCCGATGTTTATGCATCTAAAGGACTTCGGTTCGGCATACCCCACGATCTTCAAGATGCTATGGCTGTTCCCATAGATATCGGAGAAAAAGATAACGAGTTTGCCCCGTCCGTTGTCTTGACACCACCTTTCACGGAGCCGGGAGAAAGTGGTGGTCCGGTTATATATCAGTTCAACGTTGTGGGAATGACCCGCGCCAAAAGCGAGACTCACCCTGGCTATAGCTTTATGGAAGCGGCGGGAAATATCAGATTTCTCATGCGTAAGAACGGTGTAAAGAACGACGGGAAAACATGCAATCCGGCTGAATTATTTATGTTTGATGCGGAAGCTGGCGGATCTGGAGTAGGTCTACAAGTAACAGATGGAGTAAGTGAGCGTTTATCAAGCAAGATTATTGAAGACGCAGCTTCTGCTCTAGCGCAATCAGCTGCATCTGATCCAAATAACAAGGATTTAATCATAAGTAAAACAGCCGATACACTGTTTATACAAAGGGGTACGGCAAATAAATCTGAGCTTGATCCTTCAAAAATCGAACAGACAATCACACCTCAGGTGGAAAAAAGCATTTGGGATGATTATTTGAATCAAAATAGATAACCTTTTTAATTATATTATCGGTTTAATTCATGAAATGCTCAATTAGAATAATGAAAATAGCTCTCTGTATGATTGCCGCGGCCTAAAAAATTGCAGCTAAGTCGGTAATTTTGTCGCACAATTAGGATGAAATCACTTAGGGATTGGTGTCGAGGGCTCAGCGTCGCGACAGTGCTGGTGCCCGTGACAAATCACTTGCAGTTTCGGTCTTTCGAGGACCCCCTCGCAGGATGAGCGGCAGCAATCTGGAGCATTTAAGCCGATGTCCGGTTGTGAGACTTCCTTGGCGTCGGCAACAAACTTGAGCGCGCGATCCAGAGCGGTGGGATCGGCCTTTAGGCTGCCGTGCGAGCCAAGTTAGAAAAATAATCGCTCATGGATACGATTAATATCGTACCCTAATATAACATTTACTAGCAATCATAATTATTAAACGTAAGATTATTATCCAAACTCAACGTAGATATATCGAAATTCCTACAGTATAAATGATCATAAATATTTTCAGGACTGAATTTTCTAGCGATTATTGCATAAACTATCAGGATTGATGGCTGCCGGCATCGACCCAGCGGCGCATAACGCTAGTCGGAGCATCGCCGCCCGGGGCCCGGGCGGCGGCTTTGCAGGACGAGCTGAGCGAGTGCCGTGTCACTCGCTCCAAGTAGCTATGGGGGCAGTGTCGTGCTCGCGGTCGTCGTCTCCGCCACGTAGCCAGATAATCTGCGAAGCATGGCCCTCCGGCGCTCCCAGGGATGGCTCGCAGTCGCCCCCATCCTCGGCCTCTGCATCGCCATCGGCCTCGTCGAGTAGCAGGATGATGCGGTCGACCACGTCGAGGGCGAGTTCGGCCAGACGCTCGAATTCTGCGCGGGGAATGCGCGTAGCCGAAATTCCGGCCGCAGTACGGGGGAATGGGATGACGTTGGTCACTGATGCCGCCTCCCGTTCGAGGCCTCAGCGGGATCAGTGATATCGGCTTGGTCAGCGTCCGATGCCGACGACCGCGATCCGAACTCGTCGAGGATGGCCCGCTGGATGGACGCACACCGTTCTGCCTCGTCATCGACCCTGCAGAAACCGTGGGGGCCCAGCTCAGGCCAAAACACGTTCCGAGTGAAGGCACGGGCGGCCTGCTCGTAAACGCTCAGGAGCGCGGAGAGCTCGCCTATCGACATGTCCTGCAGCCTGAGAGATGCAACCCTAGCACCTCTCACAGCCCTGTTGGCTTGTTTGGGCTTGTCGGCCGACAAGGCGAAGTTTTGGCCGACAACGACCGACGAATCAGTGTCGATTTTTGCATGGAAGCCCATGGCGTCACCTGATCGCAGTGGCTTGCGACGGGCAGCTGATGCGCTGCCGAGCGCGTCGCTAAACTTGCGACTATTATGGTGACTCGCGGCGACCGGACTCGACAACCAGTTGGAATCACCGTCCACAGACGATGTTTTCGCCTTGCGGTTCGCCCGGGCGAGCAGGCGTTCGGCTTCCGCACGCAGCGCTGCGGCTCTTTCGTGCAGGCTGACCTGCTTGCCAGAATGGGGCCTTCCGTTCCGCGGCGCCGTGGGGCGCGCCTTCGATGCATTGGGCATACGTGGTCTCCATCTTCGTGAGGTTCAGGGAGGTGCGTCCGACGCTGACGACGGTGCTGCGAATCAGCAGCGCGGCTTGATGCGCGGAGCGCTCGGGATCTGATAGCGACTCAGATCTTCATCGGCCGGCGTGAGGCGAGGGAGGCTGAGGTCCATCGAACCAACGACGAGAGCAACCGCTAGCAGGTCGCCGGTGGCGTTCAGGAAGCGAGCGGCCCGGACATAGGGGGTGTCCGGCCGAACAGCGGAGGCGGCGTGAGCAGCCTCCCAAGTCTCGATCTCGGCCAATCCCTCTACGCCAGGCGGCGGAGCGGGCGCCCGGCGTAGATAGCCGCGCGAAGTGAAGTAGCTGCGCGCCGCGGGCGACTGAGTAACGACGGGCGGGGCAGGGCGCCGGGGAGCGGATGCCATCGGTCCAGCCCTCAAGCCTGAGCCGCGGCGTTGGCGAGCATCACGGCGAAGCGCTGGAACAGCCATGCGCCGAACGCGCCCTTGTCGAAGTCGGTCGAGACTTCCGCGAGATAGGTCGCGAGCGTGCGCACCTCCTCGGCGTTGGCCGGAGTGAGCGCCAGCAAGGCGTTAAGGGCGGCAACCTCCTCGTCGCTGGCGCGATCGGCGATGGCAAGCATCAGGGGCTCGTCGGGAGCGCTGTCCTGCTCGGCTCGCACATAGTCGGCGACGGCCTGGGTCACGGCGAGGTTGGCGCTGCGGTAGGTCTCGATCGCGGCGAGCAGCGGGCTCGGGCCTCGGGGCGCCGGGAGGGCGATCACGGCCGGGGGTGAGGCCTCGGGGACGAACATCACCAGTTCGGCGAGGCGGGCCTTGAGCTGCGAGCCCAGATGGCAGCCGCCGAGCCCGGCCGTCAGCAGGTTGTCGACCTCCTCGGCGACGTACCACCGAAGGTGTGCGATCAGGGCGTGTGCGCCCGGCCGGGTGCTGCAGGTGACGCCAAGGAGGGCCTGCGCGGCCTCGTACTCGGCTTCCTCGGCCTCGGACGCCTCTTCGTCGGGAGCGACCTGGAAGGCCGCCCAGGCGCGGCGGTGGGCACGGATGGCCGATAGGATTGGGTCGGCAACGGCCACGGGCGCCGGCAGGGCGAGCGCATGGACGCGGGTCGAAGGCGCAACCTGCGCCTTGACGGGCGCGGCGAGGAGGGCGGCGGCGCCGGCCCCGATGGCGCGGCGGGCAGGCAAGGCCGTGAGAAGGGCGAGCGTCATCGATACCATGAGCGGGGCTCCGGGCAGGAAATCGTCGGGTTGTGTTGGTGCGTGGTCCGGGGTACCGCCCCGGGCGGATCAGTGCGCCTTAGCGGTGCGGGCGGCCTTGGCGAGCTGCCAGGTGGCCTTGAGGGTGACGGACAGGGCCTCGCCCCAGGTCGAGTCGGTGCGGCCCTGATGGATGCGAGCGGCGGCGATGGCGGCCGACATGATCGCGGCCCTGTCGTAGGCGCCAGCAACCACGAGGGGGCGGCGCTTGGCGCTAGTGGCGGCGATCAGGCTGCGGGCGGCGAGGAGGCCCGCTGGGCGTTTGGCGCGATCGGCAGCAACGGCGTGCATCGCAGCAGTCCAATCGATCTGTCGGGTGGCGGCCATCAGCTTGGTCCCGGGCGCTTTATGTGCTATGAGCACCTTTATGGTGCCAACAGCCGGTGCCGTCAACCCTAAAATGGTGCTGATAGCACATGAGTCCGGGCCAACCCGAAAACCCACCCCTTCTCACCGTTGAACAGATCCGGATGGCCAAGGCGGCTCTTGGGTGGTCGAACCCAACATTAGCTGAGAAAACCGGCCTTCATCGCAACACCCTGAACAGGGCAGAAAACGGCGAGGCCAAAAGATCGACGCTTGAGTTGCTTAGGAGGGTGTTCGAGGAGGCCGGTCTAGAGTTCATCCCCGAGAACGGCGGCGGTGCCGGGATCCGGTTTCGCAATCGGTCGGATGGGACGCGCGAGGAGCATTAGGGAGGGGAGCCATGGTCTAGCCCCCGGGGAAATTCGCCCTTCAGGCTACCGGCTTCGCGCCCCGTCAGGCCACCCGGCCGGCGGGGCTCGCTATGTCGGGGACGCCTTCGTCAGCAGGTAGACGGCGACGACCACAGCCAAGATCACGGCCGGTGTCGCCAAGATCGCAGCTGATCGCCACCACTCCACACGCGACATGCCGCTGACGTTACGCCGCAAATCCAAGGTACCTGTCTCTGCGACCTGCTTGCGATCCTCTCGACGACCAAGCCAAGCGCCCAGAGTGAAAAGAGATGCGGCCATCAAGACTACAAATATTAACGGTCCCGCTGTGCCAAAATTGTTAGCCAGCACAAGTAAAATATCGTTAAGATGATCACCAGCTACCCAAAAAACTCCACCTACAACGAAGTATTTCACAAGCAATAGCACTGCAAACAAGGCCGAGAATACGCTTAAGAGCATCACCGCCAGAGCCGTGGCCTGAAGCACTGTCTGAATCCCGAGGGCGCAGCGCCACAGCGGCGCTGCTCCTCGTGAGCCTAGACGAGTTTCAATTTGGCGTCGCGTTTAGTCTTAGGGCGCTCGTGACGCATGCCCCCGCCCAGGCGGAAGGCTTATCCTTATGGGCGAGGAGCGCGGAGCCTCGCCCATAAGGGTGCGCTAGTGCACTGACGCCTTCATAAGGTACACCGCACGCTCGAATTTCCTACACGGCTGCAGGCAGTTAGCGAGCGACCGGGTGCTTCGTTCGTCGGTGCCAATGCACTAGAGAGGCTTCGCCGAGGCGTAGGCTTGGGAACGGCAGGGTCGCAGCACCGTCGCAAGCTTTGCCGTGGTCAGGGTCGTAGATCTGATAGTGCCTCGTTCTGGCGGCTGTCAGGCGTGACCGAGTTACCTACTTTCTCGGTCGCAGCAAGCCTATCCCCGATGAGATCCGACCCCATGAGCGACGAGAAGCCCGAGCGGATCCCAGCCTTCCCCATGGATGACAAGAGATCGGCTGCCTACCACGTCGCCATGGGGACGCTCGACGCGGCTGCCTCCGTGGTGCCGGGCGGAAGCTACGGGGTGCAGCAGATCGTCCGCCAATTCATCGGCGAGCCGCTTGAGCGCCGTCGCGAGGCTTGGTTTGCGGCTGTGGGTGATAGCCTGCGAGAGATGCAAGACCGCTTCGACGGGTTCGATCCCGCGAACTTGGCCGACGACGAAGAATTCTTGAGTGCTGTCGCCGAAGCCAGCCGGATCGCGATGACTACACACCGCGCCGAGAAGCTGGATGCCCTGCGGAATGCCGTCCTCAACGCGGCGGCTGGAATACACTTGGATGAAGTGCTACAGAAGACATTCCTCGGCTACGTCGATCGATTTTCCACGTTGCACTTTCAGGTTCTGAAGCTACTCGCTAATCCAGCAGCCAATCCGAAGGCCGCCGCAAGAGCCGAAGGCATGATGACCGGCTCCCTCGGGCAAATCATACACGCGGCATTGCCGGAAACCACTGGTAACCCGGTCTTACTAGGACGAGTTTTGGGCGAGCTTGAACGGGAAGGTCTGACCAATGGAGCGAGCATGAACACCATGATGACCGCTACTGGGGTTACTGAGAAACGCACATCGGAGTTCGGTGACACCTTCCTAAGCTTTATCTCGAACCCGGCCTCGAAGGTGGCATGAGGTTGTAGGCAGGCTCCTCACGGGGCCGGCCCGCCACCTCGTTGAGTTAGAGCCTCACGGTACTCGCAGCGCCCCGAAGGGCAGGACGCCGCGAGGAAGCGCTACCACGTCGCGCTCGCGGCCGAGCGAGCCGGCGCCCTGGCGTGCGAGCGCATCGGCGTAGGAGCCCGGAACGATCCCGCGGGTAGCCCGCCCCTCCAGGAGGGCGACGAGCTGGCTCACCAGCACGTCCCGATCCGCGCCTTGGCGGGTCAAGATGTCGGCGAACTCGGCATTGCGAGCCCTGTCAGAGGCGCGGCCGACGGCGTTGAGCCCGATCCGGGCGCCCCGCAGCGCCGCCGGGGCCGCTGCTGCCGGCCATCCGCCGATCGCCGCCGCCACGGCCGTCAGCCCGGCATCCTTCCCGCTCGGGATGAGGTCCCGGACCGACATGGCGTCGGCACCGCGGCTGCGCTGTGCGGTCTGCGAGCCGCGAGCCACGTCGTTGAAGCTCTGGCGCATCGCCGCGTTGGCGTCGATCGTGACCGCGAGCGCATCCACGGCGTCCCGGCCAAACGTCGTCTCAAGCTTCTGGCGGTTCCAGTCCGCCGGCCGCTTCAACTCGCCAGACAGCGCCGTCAGGTCGTTCGCGGCGTTCCCCACGGTGCGGTCGAGGTCCGCCCTCACACCGGCCCGCAAGGCCGCCTGCTGTTCGATCGGACGGCCCACAAGGTCGGCCGCGAAGTCGGCAGGGTGGATCGCCCTGTCCCCGCCGCCGAGGACACGCTGCCCGCTCTCCAGCGCCTCCGACGCCCTGGCCGCGGTACGATACGCAAGGTTCGCGTCGGCGTATCCGGGCACCTGGGCTTCCAGGGCGCCATTCAGGCGGCCCCGTACCCGGGCGAGCGCACCGTCTTCCTTGCTGAGGGCGCCCCGCGGCACGCCGATGGTCTGGTCTCCGAAGTCGATCAGCTCATCCAGCGCGCCCTTGGCGTTGTGGAGGTAGCGGGCATCCGAGCGCGGTACGAGGCCCCGGTCCGTCTGCTGCGTCAGGAGATCCCGAGCCCGCAGGAGCGCCGCCCGCTCGGCCCCCGCGGCGGTGTTGAGCCGCTGGCCGATCTCCGTCAGGGCCTCGGTCGTGTCGATCGCCCCCTCGTGCGTCAGGGCTCGCTCATACAGAGGTCCCGCCGCTGCCCGCTTGTCCACGAACTGAGCCTCGACCTGTGACGGCACAGGGGCAGGGCCGACCGCCTCCTCGAGGCCGCGGGCAAGGCGCGCATCGGTTCCGGCATCGCGAGCGCGCAAGGTGCTGACGACCTTCTCGCCCGGGGCGCCAGGGTTCGCGGCGAGGCCCTGAGCACGGCCGAGGAACGGCTGCGCCGCATCGAGGAGCATCCCGCCCGGACCAAGCTCCGCAAGGCGGGCCTGTACTGCATCCGGCCCCGCCTCGGTGAGAGCCCGGGCCGCCTCCTTCGTTGTGCGGGCGCTTAGGCCAGAAACCCGCTCGGGCAGGAGTGAGGCGGCTCCGCGGACGGCACGGGAAAGAGCAGCGCCGGCCGGGACACCTGCCGCGCCGCCAACAGCACCAGCGGCCGCGCCCCATCCGGCATTCACCGCCCTGTCGATCGATTCCCCTTCGCCCTGGCCGAAACCCGTCAAGCCCCCCAGGGCTACCCCACTACCCCCCGCCATCGCCATCTGGCGACCGATCGTCGAACCGCCGACACCGAACGCCGCCGGTGCCGCCGCCATCAAGGGCAGGGTCGCAGCCACCCCGCCGGCTACCTCGCCGCCGCCGGTGAGGTATGGGTGCTGCTCCCGGGCTCGCACGAGATCCTGGCGGTTGGCGGCTACGGCGGCATCGTAGGCCTCGGTTGCCCCGGCCTCGGCGCGGAGATAGCGGGCGGCTCCCTCAGCGCCCTGGGCGATCAGGCCGAGAGGACCGTTGCGGAGGTTCCACGCCGCGACCTGCCTGAGCCTGTCGCCTATCGATCCGTCGCCCGGGCCGGCGTCGATTTGCTGGCGCATCGGCGAGGCCGCCAGGAGGCCGCGGGCCTCGTCCCCAAAGCCGAACGTGGCGCCCTGCTCTGCGCCGCGAAGGAATGCCTCGCCGCCCCCTATCGGGGCAGCCCGGGCGGTGGCCTCCGCCTTGAACTTCGCGAAGTCGTCGGGATCGAACTCGGCAGCAGGCCGCTCGAACGGGTTTCCGACAGCGACCGGCGGCCCACCCCGTCCCCCAGCCCGGGGGAGCAGGTTGCGGGACTTGAAGCGCTCGAAATCGGCGAGGTCGAAGGCGTCGGCCATCCGTCAGTACCCTTCCTGCTGGAGGCGGGAGTAGATTTCCTGCCGGGAGAGGCCGGAGCCCTGAAGCTGGCGAAAGCGATCCCCGGCGGACGGCTTCGGGGCACTCTGCTGCTGTGACGAGGCCGGCTGCGCGGCGCCCTGACCGCCCGGACGGTAAGGCACGATGGCCCCCGACTGGTCGAACACGCTGCGCGGGACGTAGCTTGGACCGCCCTCGCGCCCCATGGCCTCGATCGCCCGCTGTCGGTTCACGCGTTTCTGAGCGATCACGTCGGCACCGTCGCCGGGCTGCGGGAAGTATTGAGTGTCGGCGTTCTCGAACTCCTTCTGAGAGATCGCCGCACCGGACTCACGCCGCAGCTGCGAATTCACGAAGTCCTTCTTCGCCTGCTCGAACCGCTGCCGATCCGAGGTCTTGAAGGAATTCGGCGTGAACTGGCTGACGGATCCCGCCGCGCCGCCGCCAAGCCCGCTGTTGATGTCCTCCAGACCACGAAGCACCTGCTCCGAGCCCATCATGCGATCGGTGAAGCCGGCCGCCTTGCCCTGATCGTTGTTGAAGCGCCCGGTGGCGAAGGGGTTCGTGGCCGCATTCGCCTCGGGCGGGGCACCCCCGTAATTTACGGGCTCCCACGCCCCGGTCTGCGGGTTCAGCTGTCGGTCGACCTTCGAGCCGTCCGACAAGGTGAAGGTCTTGACCTGCGGCGCGCCTGGGCTGCCGCGCGCTACGGCGTTGCCGGCCTCGTCGTACCGAACCTGATTGGGGCCAAGTGTGAAGGACCCGTCTTTGGCCTGGAGCGCAACGGTGCGCTGACCCGTCCGGGTGTTCACGTTCCAGGTGTTGCCCTTGTCGTCCGTCTCCTGGCGGTACTGCTCGGTCGGAGGCACGAAGCCCTTCAGAAGTTCATTCGCGTAGGACTGGTTCGCGACGGCGGCCCGCGCCTGGGGCAGCGTCATGCCGGGGTTCTTCTGCATCGCCAGTTGGGCAAGCTGATCACTGTTGCCCAGCGATTGCCGAAGCTTCAGCATGGACTCTGCCTGCTTGGCGCTGGCGAGATCCCGGGCCTGGGAAGAATTCGACAGCTGGTCGGCGTACTGCACGCCGGTAGCGATGGCGGGTCCGATCCCGCGCTTCGTCATCAGACCCATACCGACGCCCATCAGGAGATCGGAATAGGGGCTGATCCCCGACCGGAACCTATCAAACATGCTCGGCCCCTCGCCGCCAAGCGCACCACCCTGGACAGCCACAGCCTGGGGTGTGGTTTCCGCTGGCGGATCCCAACTGCCCGTGCCGCCGAACTCTGTCGGCCGCGGCGGCGGGAGCGGCGGGTTCGACATGCCGCCCTCCGGCGCAGCGTCGTCATCCACGGGCCGGGCCGGGAGGGCACCGAAGGGGCGGATGCGGGGCACCGATGCGTCGCGGTTAGGAGCCGCCTGCGACGGCAGCGGCATCCCCCCGGCGGCAGAGCCCGGTCCGAAACTCAGGGGCGAGCCCCCGGGAGCTTGGGGTTCAGGCTCCGGCATCGGCAAGGCGCCGAACGCCCGCAGGCCACCCATGCCCGGAGGCAGGCCGCCGGTCGGCTGACCGCCGAGCCCCGGCATCCCACCCGCAAAGGCGTAGGGCGACGGGGCCGGCATCTGGTTGCCGCCGGGCTGCTGTCCGAGCATCGGTCGGCCGTAATCATCAACGCCGAATAGGCCGCCAAGACCGAAGGCCATGCGGTTACCTCCCAAGAATGAGTT
Source organism: Methylobacterium terrae (assembly GCF_003173755.1). NCBI lineage: Bacteria > Pseudomonadati > Pseudomonadota > Alphaproteobacteria > Hyphomicrobiales > Methylobacteriaceae > Methylobacterium > Methylobacterium terrae. The sequence goes on along the minus strand of NZ_CP029553.1, from coordinate 3,373,424 downwards.
GCATGGTGCAAAGGCTAAGCATCAGGCCACGCCCTGCACGTCGAGGAGGGCGCCGTAGCTCGTCAGAACTGTTCGCACGGCAGCATCCGCCCGGTTGTAATCGTCCATCGCAACCAGCATCGCCGCTTGTGCCTCCAAGGACTGCCCGCCCCGGTCCGCGGTCGGAGGCGGGAGGGCCGCGGCGAACAGATCGCAGGCCGCTTGCAGGCCCCGCAGGAGATCGATGGCGGCCAGCCGGTGCGCCTCTCGCTCTGCGGCCAGCACGTCGCGATTGGGGCCGATCACGTCGCCGTGCGGCACGGCAAACTCGGGCTGCGCGATCATCGCCGGCCACCCGCGCGGCGGCGCGGCTCCTCCTGCGCGGCGCGACGCGTCGCCTTGTGATAATCGACCGCCAAGAGCCCATCCGGTCGCCGCACGACAGCATCGGGCTCGTGCTCGGCCACGTCCTGCGCCAGGAGGCCAATCAAGGTCTGAGGGCTACCAGCATAGTTGTAGGCATAGACGGTCTGACCATCTTTTAGCTTGCCGACAGGCTCGACGTTCTCCTTTGCGCGCTCGTCCGAAAGGGCAGTCATCGCCATGGGGATGCCCTTCGCCAGCAAGGAGTTGCTGTCCGACCTACCGAGGATGCTCGCGCCTGTGAGGCCGGCACCAAGAAGCGTCTGTAAAACTCCGGGCTGCGGGGTTTCGGTCTTCGAGACGGTCGTTCCGCTGCCGAACCCACCCAATCCAGCAATCGGTTGGATCACCGACTGATAGAGCCCGAGTTGCTTCCAGCGCGCGTTGTTCGTGTCGTCGAAATACTCCCGATCAGCGTTGATCTGATCCTGCCGGGCGGCATCCTGGATCGCGCCGGCCTGGGCGAGCGTCTGACCGGGCTGGAGCGCCGCCTGCTGCAAGGTCGGGATAGCCGAGATGCCGGACAGAGCCGCTGCGCGATCGCCCGTCGCGATGCCGGCAAGGCCCGCGGCGCGGTTCGAGGCGATAGAGGCGTTCTGCGCCTGCTGGCTGGCAAGCTGGTTCGCGGCCGAGAGAGCCTGAGCATCCCCAGCCATGCCAAGATTGGCACCCTGAGCGGCAAAGGAGGCGTTCTGAGCTTGTCCGGAGCCGATGGCGCCGATGAGCCCCTGTTGGAGGCCGGCGCGGGCGTTGTTCGCGCTGTCGATCGCGGACGCAGCCTGCGCCTGGCGCTGGGCCTGGGTGTTGTAGTCCTGATACCGAAGGTTGCCCTCGTTCGCCGACACGGCGTCGGCCACGGCGTTACCCATGGCGCCCGAGCCGTAGCGGCCGGAAGCCGCCATCTGCTGCGCCACGCGTGAGGCCGCCGACGCATTCGAGCGGTTCACGATGTCGTCCAGGTAGGGATTGCCGGCGAGGTAATTACCGTTCGCCACGTCCTGAAGGCTGGTCTGGGTCTGCGTCGGGCCAGCGTTCGCGGCCATCAGGTTGCGATAGTCGCCCTCGGTGCCGACCACGTTCCCGCCAGCCAGTCGGCTGCCGACCGTCTGCGCGAGGCCGTTCGGATCGGCCGCGCGAGCCGCAAGCGCCGCCGTCGGGCTCGTGTCCACGCCCGTAATGCCGGAATAGGCGTTGCTCGCGGCCTGCGTCCCGGCAGTCTGGCCGCCGTTGGTCATCAGGTCGCCGATGAGCCCGTTGCCGGCCTGGACACCAGCCTGCCCCGTCGTGGCGTTCTGGCTGAGGTAGTCGAGGCCCGATTGCGTGGTGCTGCCGAGCCCGGCAGTGCGCGGGCCCTGGTACACATCCCGGCCGGAGCCGCCGCTGTAGAGGTTCTGGGCGTCGGTCAGGATCTGGCCGAGCATCGGAAAGGTGGGTTCCCAGGGGTTTTTGACCTGGGATGTGTTCTCAGTCTTCGTCTGAGTGGTAGATCCGCCGCCGCCGTTCAATTCGGCCTCCCGAGATGCTTGGTGTAGTGAATGCCGCCCTCGGAGGGCTTGGCGTCATAGTCGCGAGCGATACGCTGCCAGCCAGGGCGCCCCTCGAACTCGACTGTCTTGGCGCCTGCCGTCCGGGCCAGCTGCTCGATGACGCCGAGCACGGCAGGCCAGTCTGCGAAGCGGCGCCCGCCCGTCACGAGGATCCAAGTTCTGCGGCCGGTCTGTGCGTAATCCCTGACCTGCACGACAGCGGCGCACGCGGGGCGCCCTTCCTCGTCGTGCCCTACGATCAGATCCGCCGCGCCGCTCGCGCAGGCGTCGCGGAGATCGTCCGCGTTCAGAGTGCATTCCGGACGGGAAAAGACCGGCCCGAGCATCCCGGCGAGGCGGGGCCACGCCTCCTCCACATGGGCGGCCGGGACACCCGACATTCGCAGCAGAGCGGCAGGGGGCGGGGCGAGATCCATCCCGGGCGCCCTAAGCGACCTGATCTCGGGGCGCCGGAGCCCGAACGACTCGCCCTTGGGTTCCAACCCGACGACGCTTCTTGGATGCGTCCGTGAGAGCAGTGGCGCAGCCGCCTCTCGTCACCTTCACGCACTTCCGAGATTCGACAGCGAAGTTCGGCGGTGCATTCGACTTCATATCCGCACCGTTCTCGATCGCTGTCCGCAGGGCGCAGCGCACGAACTCGGACCTGCTCATGCCCAGGGCGTGGGCTGCGGCGGTCAGATCAGGGGCGAGGGAAGGTTCGGCCCTCAAGAACAAGAAGGAACTGTACCGCATCTCATATCACGATGGGTGGCAGGATTACCGAAATATATATTCCAACGGCTCGCACGTCAATACTGATTAGAAATAAATCTTTGTATGTCTCGGCGCAATACAATGTATTATCTACCCCATCTTGCTGTTAAAGGGCTAAGGATCTCGCGACCCCAAACCACGAGGGGGCAGGCCGGAGCCCATGGGCGGCGGCACGCCCGGCCTTCCCCCATAGGGGTGGAACTTTGTGGGAGGGTACTTGGGTGGACTTTGCGGGGCTTTGGGGTTGAAATACACGGGCCAAAAAATTATATAAATCAGCACCTTAGGCGCGGCATGCGCGGAGGAGGCATTTCACTTTGAGGGACTTTGGGGGGGGCTCTCGAGCGATCACACCAAAAAGTAGAAATTCATCAATTAAATCAACAGCTTGACTCCAACGGAGCCGGCACTTTGTGGGCACTTTGGGGGATGCGGCGAGGGTACTTTGTGGGCCGACTTGTGACCCCTGAGGCGCGTAGCAGCTAATCTTGTATATCAACCTGACATATGGGCGGGGCTTCTGCTGCTCTGAGTGGTGCTACTAACGTGCCTCCACTCCGCACTTGCCGGCTTGTGCGAAGCGTCCTCGGCAAGCGCGGGCGGGCTCCAGCGCGGGCGTTCGCTATCCATCCAGAGTGCCCCGATCCGTGAAAATGCTATCCTGGAGACCGGCGTCCGGACCCACTTGCTGAATCAGAAGATAGGCGGGACCAGCTACCGGATCGTACCCCAGGACTATGGTGACGGTCTCGGCTGAGGCCGCCCGGCTCCGGGACTACACCTGGGTTGGGCCCGAGCGCTACCAGCTCGACCGTGACGACGACACCGCATTAACCCCGGTGGTAGCCCTCGCGCGCGCCAGGAGGCGCTTTTCGGAACAGGACGCTGAGGTTATTGGCGGGCATCGCGATGCGCTGCGCCAGGCGAAGTCCGTGCGGGGAGGCGGCCTGCTCAACATCCTGAACGTCCCGGATGCCCCAGGCCGGATCACGCGCCCGGAGGTCCGTGTCGAAGGCGGCGTTGCTCGGGGCGGTGTGCCGCCCGTCCTCCATGTACGGGCCATAGAGGTACAGCAGTCCGCCTTCCGGCAGGACCCGGGCGGCTCCCGCGAGCAAGCCCAGCGTCGCCGACCAGGGCGAGATATGAACCATGTTGATGGCCACGACCACGTCCGCCTGCGCTACCGGCCAGACGGGCGATGCGGCGTCGAGGTCGAGAGGGGCAAGGAGGTTGGCCAAGTCTGCAATCTTCGCGTGGGCTGCGATGCTCGCACGGGCGCGGGGCTCTGGATCAGTCGGCTGCCAGCGCAGACCGGGCAGCGCCGCGGCGAAGTAGGCGGCGTGCTCGCCCGAGCCGGCGGCGACCTCCAGCACGAGGCCCGAGGCCGGCAGATGCTCCCGCAGGACGGAGAGGATCGCGCCCCGATTGCGCGCGACCGCCGGGGCGGTCATGGCTTCCCCGGTATCATGTGCGACTGGCATCGGCTCCCCTGCGGTCTAGGTGTCAGTTCGATGGTCGCAATTCGACGTCACGGACTCGGAGCGTCGGCGCGTCTGTCGCCCCGTAGGCACGCTTGGCTAGCAGATCTCCCGAACGCACGCGTTGGGTTTGATACAGCCCTCGCCCCCATTAGGGGGTGCATACCGGGTGCCGCCTCTACGGGTCTGCGCGCCGCCGATCCATCGCCGCCTCTGCCTCCCGGATCATCTCGTCCAGGTCCCGCCCTGCCTTCGCGATGATCCGCCGGAGCGCGATGGCCCGGGCAGTGTACCGCCCATGCTTCCAGTTCGCCCGTGCGGCTCTATCCCGGCCCTCAGGGGTCTTGGCGCCCGTGCTGGCACCCCCATGCCGGTAACACCGCCCGTTCGGCATCCCGGGGGCCTCACAGGCGATCCCTGAGCGGGTGCGAGCGCCACACCGGGGCGCCTGCCGTGCCTTGTCGAGGGCGGCCCGCCAGTTGGGGCCATGGGGTGCGTCGGCCGATTTCACCCCTACCCCCCGACCCGTTTGCGGGAGCGAGGCCCCCCGGTCACGCTACCGGCCACCACAGCCTGCGCGCCGCCTCCGATATGGTTGTGCTGAACCACGACGACCTGCCGGCCACCCGACCGCATCCGCTGTAGGGTCTGCATCCCGGCCTGGTACGAGCCCGTCAGCCGCACGAAGGCCCGGGACATGCGCTCGGCCTCGACGCACGCTGCCTGGCGGGCAGCCCCGAGGGAGCGACTGGCCTCGGTCATCTGCTGCTGCATCAGGGCCGCCGCCGTCATCGCTGCGACGTGGGCAGTCGCGAGCTGGTGGGCGAGCATCCGTTCGAGCCCGTCAGCGGCCTGGATGCTGTCGGCCGTGTCGAGGACCATCTCCAGGGAGCCGGCATTCTTGGCGAGGTCGAGCCGATCCCTGCTGGCATCGGCAGCTACAGCATCAGGGCTCGCCAAGGTGTCGAGGATCGCCGGCAGGGTGTTCTCTGCGAAGTCCTCGGCCGGCATCAGCTCGCCGCCGGCAGCGCGATGCGTGTCGATTGGCAAGGGTGCACGGGCGGCCTCCTCGTACCGATCGGCGATCCCTGACGGACCGCCTCTCTCCTCTGCCCTAATGCGGGCTACGCCGAGGAGATCGTCTCCGGACTTCCTTCGGTTCATCGGCAATTCTCTCAGCTGCGTCGGCACGTGGTCACTCAGAGGTGCCTAGATGAGGCCTGCTGCGCTGCCAGTTCGCATTCGTCATCCGGCCGCATCACCCGCACTTCGCACAATGTGGCGGCCAGCTCGTCCGATACGCCAGGCGCCACCGCTCGGATGCGCTCGGGCGTGATGGCGCGCCAGTTGGGGTCCTCCCGTCTCAAGACGCGGATCGCCTCCGGGTTGATCTCCAGCAGCCGCTCGACGGCGAGTAGCGCTTCAGCATAATTCGCCGCGGCAGGCTCCGTCAGGTGCCATTCTCGCAGATAATGAGCATAGCCAGGAGTCTGGAAGGCGGGCGCTATCATGCTAAAACGCACCGCCGCGCCTTCTTCGATCATCGGCGGCACCGCAGGTTGTTCGAGATAAAGGCAGTGAATGATTTCGTGAGCCAGCATGAAGGAGGCCAAATCAATACATTTTGCACCCGCAAGCGGTAGAAGTATTATCGCCGCAGCTTTCTCTTCCAGAAATCTCACGCTGCCATTGATACCACAGAATACTATACCGCCGATTATCAAGCCGTTTCGCCATTCAAGAGGACCATATTCCTGTTCTGCGGCTTGCATCAGCTGCCATGCGAGCGGCGCCAAGTCCGGCGCAACGATCACCTGACCGTCTTCGGTCGCTTGTCGCTCCGATGATGTGTTGTCGGTCATCGAAACCTAATCCCCGGAATTTCTTGAGGGCGTTCGACCGTCTGGATCAGCTTTGCATTGTAGCAAAGGAGACAACAAACGACGAGCTAAAAGAGAATTTTTATTCCCGAGGGCGCACTTCTCGCGAGGATGAAAAAAGGCACCTCACTCATATGAAGTTACAACGCTCCGGAACACGCTGCCAGCGGCCGTTCCGCCCACCACTTGATGGAAATATGCAGCAAGACAGCCATCGTCAGCGATAAGTAGGGGTTATGGATGACGAGGATGGGAATGCCTATGCGGATGCAATCGGCGTTGTGGGATCAAAACGAGCAGGCCTTTAGCCGGAATAGGTACCCGCCTACGGACCAAGCCCCTGCCGGCGAGCACGATCGCGGCGCCCGTTAGGATCAGCAGGGTGTCACCAAGCGACAGGGCGCGCTGGGCATCCTGTCACCGCCATAGGTTCAGCGGTGCCACGTCACTCAGCCGCGGCGGCATCGGCCTTCTTAGGCCGGCCACGGCGGGCCGCAGACGTGGTCGGCTTAGCCTCGGCCTCAGCCTTACGCGCGGCCGCCTGATCGCGCCGGATCTGGCCGAGCCCCAGGCTCTTGGCGAGCTCGGAGCGCTGGGCTGCGTAGGAGGCGGCGACCATCGGATAGTCGTGTCCGAGGCCAAACTTCTTGCGGTACTCGTCTGGCGTCATACCGCGCGTCGTGAGATGCCGCTTGAGGCTCTTGTACGGCTTGCCGTCCAGGAAGCTCGTGATTGCGTCGGGAGTGATCGACTTCCGGATCTGTGCCGCAGTGACCTTGTGGTCTTCGATCGGCGCCGCAACCGGCTGGCCGAGACCTGACAGAGTTGCGTGCACGGACGCGATCAGGCCGGACAGCTCGGCTACCGGGACGTTGTTGTTCGAGACGTAAGCGCCGACGATATCGCTCGTCAGCTCGATCAGAGGGGAGGTGACGGAGGCTGCGTCTTCCATTTGTCATCCAATTCTTTCGACATACTGATGATGCGGCCCGCTCAGAATTTGGTCAAGGATATAATTCAGCAACCACCCTATAAAGCGTTGTGGGTACCGGGTGTGGATCTGCGACATCAGCAGACCACGCGCCGCTCACAGACAATCCATTTTCAACTTCTACTGCGTAGGAGTGCCGGACCAGCGCGCATTACGGCAGCCTGCAAGGGAGGAGAGCCACGCCTCGGCGCGCGGCTCTCGCGTTGCATTCACCGGCGGGGCGATGGTGAGCCTTACCGAGCGCCTGCCACACTGTTCGCCGTCTGGACGACAGCCGCGGGCAGCAGCGCGCGCTCAAGGCGCGCCTGCACACCACGCTCCACGACGCTGGCCATGGCGAGGGTGATCCGGCCGATGCCGACGGCGGTTAGGAACGCGGCGCGCAGGTTCTGCATGGGTGAGACCCTGGATTGATCGGAGCGTAGCTATGGCCGGGCGAGGCGTCCGCTGTGTGGTCCGCCTTGGGCATCTTTGAGCTCAAATGATTTCAATCGTATTCCAGGCCACTCGGGCGCCTAGCACGAACCCTCGCCACATTGCCGGGCGCCGGACCCATCACCTTACGCGACCATACAGATCAAGGTTCGTAACGCTGGCGCAGCGTTTTGGGCGACTACCCGCCGCTCACCTGCTCGGCGAAGTCCTCTGGCACCTCACCGAACTGGCCGACGATCGCGACGCTCTCAAGCTCGCCCGTCTCGTCGTCCGCCACGATACGCAGGGCCGCAGCTCCCGGCATCCGGCCAGAGATCGCCTCCGCCCGCTTGAGCGCCCCGCTCTCCGTTGGTGCCACGTCCCGGCTGCCCGGTCGCAGCCGCTTCCGGTGGATCTCGAACGTCTGCACCATGAACGTGGTCCGCATTCCCATGACGATCTCCCGAGCCTGTCATCCCCGCTCCGCACAGGCCCGAAGCTCGGCCTTGACCGGGAACCTCCGGCCTGTTTGTTCTATTTTCGTTCTTACACGGCGGAGGGCAGCGGGTGAGTCTTTTCCGGGTCGGCGACCAGGCGGTGGACGGCGGCGGGCTCGTGCGGATCCCGTTCATGCTCCCGACGCTCTGCGCCGGGTTCCCGAGCCCAGCCGAGGACTTCATCGAGGGCGCCCTGGAGCTGCCGCGCTGGCTGGTACCGAACCCGCCGGCGACCTTCATCTGGCGCGTCCGCGGCTGGTGCATGAAGGGCGCCGGCATCCACGACGAGGATCTTGCCGTGGTCGACCGCTCGCTGTCGCCCGTCTCCGGCGCGGTCGTCGTCGCGGTGATCAACGGCGAGATGAGCCTCAAGCGTTTGGTGATGACCGGCAACCGGCTCTCCCTCACGTTCGACAACCCGGAGATGGATCAGGAATTCGCCCTGGAGGACCTGGAGGAAGGCCTGCTTTGGGGCGTGCTGCTGTTCTCGGTGCGCTGGCACCACGTGAAGGCCCGGGCGAGCGTCCAGCGATGAGCCGGGCGATCGCGCTGATCGACGGCAATAGTTTCTACTGTTCCTGCGAGCGCGTGTTCGACCCGAAGCTGACCGGCGCGCCGGTGATCGTGCTCTCGAACAACGATGGCTGCGCCATCGCGCGCACGGCCGAGGCCAAGGCGCTCGGGATCCGCATGGGTGAGCCGTACTTCAAGATCCGCGACCTGTGCCGGCGGCAAAAGGTGCGGGTGTTCTCCTCGAACTATGCGCTCTACGGCGACATGTCGGCCCGAGCGAACAGCGTCTACCGGCAGTTCGCGCCCGACGTGGAGATCTACTCCATCGACGAGAGCTTCCTCGACCTCTCCGACGTGCGCGAGCGCGACCGGGTGGCGCTGGCGCGGGATCTCCGCTCGACCGTCCGGCAATGGACCGGCCTCCCGACCTGCATCGGGATTGGGCCGACGAAGACGCTCGCCAAGCTCGCCAACCACATCGCCAAGAGCATCCCGGAACTCGGGGGCGTGTGCGACCTGTCCGACGAAGCAGAGCGCGCCGCCTGGATGGTCGGGATCTCGGTCGGCGAGGTCTGGGGCATCGGGCGCGCCTCGCTCGCCCGCCTGGAGGCCATGGGCGTCGACACGGTGGCGGACCTGCGCGACCTCGATCCCCGGCCGGCGCGGGCCTCGCTGACGGTGGTGGGCGAGCGCATCATCCACGAGCTGCGCGGCCGCGCCTGCCTGCCGCTCGAGATCGTGCCGGCCCGGCGCAAGGGCTGCGCCGTCACCCGCAGCTTCTCCAGCCGGATCACCGAGCGGGCGGTGCTCGAGCAAGCGGTGGCGGCCCACGCGACGCGGCTGGGCGAAAAGCTCCGGCGCGACAGGCTCGCCGTCTCGGCCGTCACCGTCTTCTACCACACCAGCGAGCACGACCGCGGCGACCCTATGCGGTCGGTCTCCACGGTGGTGCACCTACCGGAGGCGACGAATGACAGCCGCCACCTGATCCAGGCCGCCCTCCACGGTGTAGCGAAGACCTGGAAGGAGCAGGGCCCGACGCCCTGGCGCTACAGCAAGGCCGGGCTGGTGACGACCGACCTCGTGCCGCTCAACGAAGCGCCGCGCCCGCTGTTCGATGCGCACGACCGGGAGAAGTCCGGGAAGCTGATGTCGGCCATGGACGCCTGCAACAGCCGGTTCGGGCGCGGCGCCGTGGTTCCGGCACGGGCAGGGCTCGTCGAAAAGCGCACCTGGTCGACAAAGTTCGAGATGCGCTCGCCACAGTTTACGACGCGACTAAGCGAGGTGCCGATGGTGAGCGCAGTCGTCTAATGGCAATACATATGATAATTATATGAATATTTATTATGTGGATGACACGCCAGCCGGCTGATTTATTAGAGCAATTAACCCAGGACCAGGAAGATATTTGGCTGGCCCCGATTTAGGGCCAGCCAGCAATGTCTCAGCCTTCCTTAAAGCCGTATTCTGGCACACCTTCTTCATTGCCATAATATTTGTAGGGCAAAAACTTACCCGACAGATTCATCTTGACTCGATCGCCCTTGTTATTGGGCTCTCTCTCCATGGTCATATTGAAGTCGATCGCCGACATGATGCCATCGCCAAAATCCTCCTGGATCAGCTCTTTCCAGGTTGTGCCGTAGACCATCACCAGCTCGTAGAAGCGGTAGATCAGCGGATCGGTCGGGGGCATCTGCGGGATCGAACCGCGATAGGGCGCCTCGTTCAGCATCCGCTCCTCGGCCTGGGTGAGGCCGAACAAGGCGGCGGCCTTGGCGGCCTGGGCCTTCGGCAGCTTCATCTGGCCCATGCAGGCGGCGGTGATCAGGATCGGCGAGATGCCGCCGATCTCTTCCTGGATGTACTTCCAGGTCCAGCCCTTCTCGCGCTTGATGTCGAGCAGCTTCTCGGTGAGGTCTTCGCGCTTCATGGCGTCTCTTCCGTGGGTTCGAGCCGTCCGGGCGGACGGCGCGTGGCGGGGCTCGGGACGAGGCGGGGGATTCGGCTCCCCCCGCCTCGTCCCGCGGGGCACGGTCCCGGGCGCCGGCAGCCCAAGGCGGCGCGGCGTCAGGCCCGGGGACCGGAACGGGTGGCGCGGGTCAGGCCCGGCGTGAGGGCGGCTCGGCCGCGATCGCGGCGGCATCGGCCTCGCTCAGCGACGGGCGGATGACGGGCGGATGGCGCTGGTCGTAGCCGGCCGGCATCGCGTCGCGCAGGGTCCTGGAGCGCGACACGAGGAAGTCGATCAGGTGGTTGCGGAGCGCGTAGTAGCCCGGCGCGTGGTGGAGCTGCGTGCGGTCGCGGTCCTTCGGCAGCGGGTTCTCGACGATCTCCGCGACCTTCGCCTCCGGCCCGTTCGTCATCAGGACGATCCGGTCGGCGAGGTAGATCGCCTCGTCGACGTCGTGGGTGATCATGAACACCGTCTGGCCGGTCTCCACGCAGATGCGGCGCACCTCGTCCTGCAGCGTGCCGCGGGTCAGCGCGTCGAGGGCCGAGAACGGCTCGTCCATCAGCAGGATCTTCGGCTCGATCGACAGGGCGCGGGCGATGCCGACGCGCTGCTTCATGCCGCCCGACAGTTCGGAAGGCCGCTTGTGCTCAGAGCCTGCGAGCCCGACCGTGGCGATGGCGCGTCTGGCCCGCGCCTCGATCTCGGCCTTCGGCGCCTTCCGCCAGCGTGACGACACCGCGTAGGCGACGTTGCCGAGCACGGTACGCCAGGGCAGCAGGGCGTGGCCCTGGAAGATCACCGCGCGATCGAGGCTGGTGCCCGACAGCGCCTGCCCGTCGACGATCACCGCACCCTCGGACGGCGCCTCGAGCCCGGCCAGGATGTTCAGCACCGTGGTCTTGCCGCAGCCCGAATGCCCGATCATGCAGACGAACTCGCCGCGGCGCATCGGCAGCCACAGGTTCTCGAAGATCGTGGTGGTCTTGCCCCCCGGCGCCGGGTAGCGCCGGGCGATCCCCTCGATCGAGATGAACTTTTCGGAGTTGGACATGCGGCCGGTCCCGGCATTCTGGTCGGGGACGGCAGGGACGCCGCGCCGCATGAAGGGAAGGAGCTTGCTCATGGTCTCGCGCCTCACTCGGGGAACGTGACGAGGCGCTGAGCGCGGGCGAGCAGCTGGTCGAGGACCATGCCGACGAGGCCGATCAACAGGATCGAAGTGATCACGTTGGTGATCGAGAGGTTGTTCCACTCGTTCCAGACGAAGTAGCCGATGCCGGTGCCGCCCACGAGCATCTCGGCCGCCACAATGACGAGCCAGGCGATGCCGATCGAGATGCGCATGCCGGTGAGGATGGTCGGGGCGGCGGCCGGCAGGATCACCGTGAAGGCGCGCCGGACCGGCCCGACCTCGAGCGTGCGGGCGACGTTGAGCCATTCCTTGCGGGTGGTCGACACGCCGAACACCGTGTTGATCAGCATCGGCCACAAGGAGCAGATGAAGATCACGAAGATCGCCGACAGCCCCGAATCCTTGATCGTGTAGAGGGCGAGCGGCATCCAGGCGAGCGGCGAGACCGGCTTGAGGATCTGGATGTAGGGGTCGAGCGCCCGGCTCATCAGCGGCGACATGCCGATGAGGAAGCCGACGGGAATCGCGACCAGCACCGCGAGCCCGTAGCCGAGCGCGACGCGCCCGATCGAGTAGGCGAGCTGGATGCCGAGCCCCTTGTCGTTCGGGCCCCGGTCGTAGAACGGGTCCTTCAGGTGCTTCCAGATCGTCGCGCCGACGTCGAGCGGCCCCGGCATCGCCGACTTGCCGGTGGTGGCGGTGGCGCCCATCAGGGCAGCGTATTCGGGGTCCATCGCCTCGGTCTTGGCCGTCCCGCTCACCGCGACCTGCCAGATGAGCAGGATCGCGGCGAGCAGCGTCAGCGCGAGGACAGCGGCTCGAACGTTGAGTGAGCGTGTCATGATTTAGCCAGCCCGCTTGATCGGGAACGAGTCGAGGTATTCCCTCGGCTTTGCCGGGTCGAAGGTCTTACCCATCACCACGAAGGACTTGGTGGTGGTCTCGGGCGGCGTGAACCCGTCCTGCTTCATCAGTCGGGCCGCGTCGGTCGCGAGGTAGACCTGACGCGCCACCGCGGCGTAGTCGACGTCGCCCTTGAGCTGGCCCCAGCGCTTCATCTGGGTCAGGATCCACACCGCGAAGGACTGCCAGGGGAAGGCGTCGAAATCGACCCGGTCGGGCACCCGGCGCACCTGGCCCAAGCCGTCCGCGAAGGTGCCGGTGAGCACCTGCTCGACCACGGTCAGCGGCTGGTTGAGGTAGTTCGCCGGAGCGATCGCAGCGGCGATCTCCTTGCGGTTGTCCTTGTTCGAGGCGTAGGCGGTCGCCTGGATGATCGCCCGCAGGAGTGCCGCGTAGGTGTTCGGCATCTCCTTGATGAAGGCCTCCGAGGCCGCGAAGGCGCAGCACGGGTGCCGGTCCCAGATCTCCTTCGACAGGATGTGGATGAAGCCGACGCCGTCATAGACCGCGCGCTGGTTCACCGGGTCGGGGGCGAGGAAGCCGTCGATGTTGTCGGCACGCATGTTCGCGACCATGTCGGGCGGCGGCACGGCGCGGATCTGCACGTCGGTGTCGGGGTCGACGCCCGCCTCCGCCAGGTAGTAGCGCAGCAGGTAGTTGTGCATCGAGTAGTCGAACGGGACGGCGAGCTTGAAGCCCTTCCAATCCTTGGGGTTGCGCCGGTCCTTATGCTTCATCGCCAGGGTGATCGCCTGGCCGTTGACGTTCTCCACCGCCGGCATCGTGTAGGCCTGTGGGTTGGAGCCGATGCCGAGCGAGATCGCGATCGGCATCGGCGCCAGCATGTGGGCGGCGTCGTATTCCTTGTTCAGGGTCTTGTCGCGGATCACCGCCCAGCCGGCCGTCTTCACCACCTCGACGTTCAGGCCCTGCTTCTCGTAGAAGCCCATGGGCTTGGCCATGATGATCGGCGTGGCGCAGGTAATCGGGATGAAGCCGACCTTCAGGTCGGTCTTCTCGGGCTTCGCCCCCTGCGCGAAGGCCTCGGTGACGAGCTTGGTCGGAAAGAACTGGCTCACGGCCGCGAGCGCGGTCGCGGCACCGACGCTGCGCAGGAAGGCGCGGCGTTCGCCGTCATGGGGGAAGAGCGCGCGCATCACCGCGCCATCCACCGCCCGCTGCAAGGCCGCCTCGCCGGTCGGCGCGGCGTCGTGAGCGGCATCGTGGGCGGCTTGGCTCGCATGGGCGCCGCAGGAGCAGCCGCCGCGGGCGAGGCGGCGTTTGGCATCGAAGGGGTTATCGAACAGGGCCATCGGCGCCTCGCGGGGTTCGGGACGCGAAACAATTGGCAAAGCGCGTGCCAAGCCGGCCGAAAAAATAAGATTCGATAAATCAGCGACTTGGTTCGAGGATGCGCGATTACGAGATCTCGTGTAAAACGAGATTTCGTAGCCGCCCTGACGAGATCTCGTGATGCGCGCCCCCCTTGCGGAGATGACGGCCGATCGCGGTTGCGTAGCCGGCTTCGGATCGGTCTTCGAGGCCGGCGCCGAGGCCATGCTGGTGCTCGACCCCGACGCCGACCGGATCGTCGACGCCAACGAGGCCGCTTCACGCCTCCTCGGGCACACTCGCGATACGCTGCGCGGCATGGCGGCGAGCGCGCTGCATCCGGGCCAGCTCGCGGCGCTGATCGTGTTCACGCAGGGCGTCCAGGCCAAGGGCCGCTGGTGGACCCACACGCTCACGCCCCGGCACGGGGCTGGGCGGTCTCTCACCCTGGAGACCGTCGGCACGGTCCTGCCGGACCGGCTCGTCCTCTTCACCCTGTTCGACCTCGACGAGCGCCGCCAGCGCCAGGTCGACCGAGAGGCCGACCGCCACATGCGCGCCGGCCTCTCGGAATGGCAGCGGATGGAGCGGATCTTTCGCGACATCGAGCACGAGAACCAGCTGATCCTGCGCGCCGCGGGCGAGGGCATCTACGGCGTCAATGCCGAGGGGGTGACGACCTTCGTCAACCCGGCCGCCGAGCGCATGCTGGGCTGGCCCGCCGCCGACCTCGTCGGACGGGACATGCACGCCGCCGTGCATCACACCCATCCGGACGGCTGCCACTATCCGCACCGGGACTGCCCGATCTACGCCGCCTTCCGGGACGGCGCCGTGCATCAGGTCGACGACGAAGTGTTCTGGCGCCGCGACGGCACCTCGTTCCCGGTCGAGTACACCTCGACCCCGATCCGCGACCGCGGCGCGCTCGTCGGCGCCGTGATCGTGTTTCGCGACGTCAGCCAGCGCCGCGAGGCGGACGAGCGCCTGCGCCACGCACTCGCCGAGGTCGTATCCCTGCGCGAGCGGCTGGAGCTCGAGAACGCCTACCTCAAGGAGGAGATCCGGGCCGGAAGCCATCACCAAGGCATCATCGGGCAGAGCCCGGCCATCGAGGCGATCCGGCGCCAGATCGATCTCGTCGCCGGCACCGACGCCACGGTGCTGGTCACCGGCGAGTCCGGCACCGGCAAGGAGCTGATCGCCCGCGCGATCCATGAGGCGAGCCGCCGCCGCGGGCGCCCGCTCATCCGGGTGAACTGTGCGGCGGTGCCGCGCGAGCTGTTCGAGAGCGAGTTCTTCGGCCATGCCCGCGGAGCCTTCACGGGGGCGTTGCGCGACCGCGTCGGGCGCTTCGAGCTGGCCGATGGCGGCACGCTGTTCCTCGACGAGGTCGGCGAAATCCCGCTCGACCTCCAGGGCAAGCTCCTGCGGGTGCTCCAGGAGCGCTCTTTCGAACGCGTCGGCGAGGAACGCACCCGCGCGGTCGACGTGCGCCTCGTCGCGGCCACGAACCGCGACCTGAAGGAGGAGGTCCGCCAGGGCCGCTTCCGCGGCGATCTCTACTTCCGCCTCAACGTCTTCCCGATCAGCGCGACCCCCTTACGCGAACGGCCGGAGGACATCCCCCTCATCGCTCAGCACATGCTCACCGGGGCGGCGCACCGCCTCGGTGTGCCCGAGCCTCGCCTGACGGAAGGCGATGTTCGCCGTCTCATCCGCTACGGCTGGCCCGGCAACGTGCGCGAACTGGAGAACGTGATCGAGCGCGGCGTCATCCTGGCCCAGCGCGGGCGTCTCCGCCTCGACCTGTCCGAGGGGGAGGCGGAGGAGTCCGCCCCAAGCGAGGCCGCCGCCCGGCCCGATTACGCCGGCACCTCCTCCGGACATCCTCCGCGCAGCGAGGCGGAGCGGCGCGCCCGCGATCGGGCCGAGATCATCGAGGCGCTGGCCCTGTGCGACGGTAAGGTGTTCGGGCCCGGTGGCGCCGCCGAACTGCTTGGCATTCGCCCTACGACGCTTGCATCCCGCATCAAATCCCACGGTATCAAGAAGCCCTAATGGCAGGACGATCCGAGACCGCCGGGGTCATGCAGCTAGAACCCATTGCCTAGCCACGACCGGGAGCGGCAACGGCCGTGTGATGACGCGTGAGCGTCGCGACAGGCTTGTCTAGCCGCCCTGCGCTACTGCCGAAGCCCACCGGGCATTGAGCAACGAGGAGGGCGCGATCGGCTACGATCTAGGGCATGTGCAACCTCTACCAGGGATTTACACCGGAAAAAATGAGAGGGCGATAGGCAGAAACATTCCTGAAAGCAGGATTAACTCAAACGGTCATGCTGTTTAGCTGAACTTTGGATCTATGGCACTGTATTAACGGCAGATTATGAAAAAATGCTTGAGTGCTCTCTGTCGTGTCCCACCTTAAGCGCCTCAAGAATTCGCAATCCTTTTATGGACCTCGATTTTTCTCCCCGTCCTATCATGGTTTCTTGCAGTTGCCCGCTCTGCCGGAGACGTTCTACGGCCTCCTGAACTTCGTTGTGAGTGAGAGCTTCGAGCAAATCCGGGTGACGCTGCCTCAGCACAGTTGCTGCATAGTATTTGCTGTTTCGAGCTAACGACATGCGTTCGTCAGGCGAAGCCATGATGGCCGCCGCAACTGCAGCTTCGGCTGTATCGTCTATCCTCGGCACCTCAACGGATATGGTGGCGCCTGCAGGCATCCTTGCACCAATCACCTCGAAAGCCCCACGCTTCCACCGCAGCTTCAGCAAGGATCCACGTGGGCCATAATTGAGCTTCTTCGCTTCAAGCTCGCGAATGTCCCCACGGTCGACGCCCTTGGGATATCGGAGAAACAGTCGGGAGCGAGCAGCGTTATTCCAGGCTGTAGATCCTGACGTCCCTTCGATCTTTCCAGATTGTGATGGGTGACCAAGAGCCATCACCGATCCACCAATCCCCTGGGCTAAGCCCCCAAGGCACGTTTTAACGAAGTAGTTAACCTGAACTCTGTCGATCTCACTACCGCCAAATATGTCTGCGATGGTATCTAGGATGATGACATCGGCACCAAAACCCTGCGCGTCAGCGAGCAGTTGGCGCCAAACCTCGGTGAGGCGCAGCTCGCCGCCGTGACGGCCCAACGTCATTAGAAAATTATCTTGATGCTTTCGCGACACGAGCCTTAAGTCGGAGAGGTCACCGAATTCGATCCCTAGGGATCGATTGATATCGACCTGCCGCCTGTGAAGCTCGTCTGCATCGTCCTCGCAAAAGAAGCACATGACCCGCGCTTTGCGGGTGTTCTGGCCGAACCATGGTACGCCGGCCGCTGCGCATGTCGCGTACTGGTGGGCGGCGAGGGTCTTGCCGATGCCACCGTCGCCGTAGAGCAGAGTCACCTCGCGCCGGGGGATCAGGTTGTCGACTTCCCATTCGCGCTGGACAACAGCCCGGCCCTCCCATGTGGTCGGGTCGATCCAGGCAATTTGCTCCTGCCGGGATTGGCCGGGTTCACTAATGCCGAACAGCAACCCTCCCCCCTCTCCGGAGAAGGGTGCTGCGCCGCCGTCGAACCAGCGCTCGGCTGTCGTGTCTTGCGAAGCCGGCGCACCGCAGCGGCCCCAGTCCCGCGACAGGACCCGCAGCGTGAGGCCGTCGAGCCCGCTGTGCTGCGGGTACCCGAGCGGCCAGGCGCAGACGACATTGGCGTAGTCCTGGGCCGAGAAGCCGTGCCGCGCCATTGCGGCAGCCAGCACGGCTCGCCAGGCTGACCCGGACCCATCGTCGGGCGGGTCGATCGTGCCGTCCAGGATGCCCCGTAAGCGCCCGTCTCGCGCACCGGCGGTCACCAGCCGCGCCTTGAGCGGGTCAGGCAACGCGTCAAAATCGCCGTGGGAATGAGCCTCGTCGACGTCAATGTCGTCCATCGCGGTGCGGACCGCCGCGTCGGTCTCCTTGCGCTCCAGCGGACCAGTCGGCGCGCAATAGGCGGCTAGCGTCTCCGGGGTGTACGTGACGCCTCGGCTGTGCGTGACCCGCACCATGCCGCCCATCAGCCCCTTGGCGAGCTTCTTCGGCGTCGGCAGGTTGACGGTGCCCGGCAGCCGCATGATGCGGTCGATGTTCTGGACCGCGTCGCCTTTGAACAGCCGGCCTAGCGTCCGGCTCTGATCCTCCGCCCACTGGCCGCCGGTCAGCGCGCCGATCTTCTCCCCAAGCTTCCAGAACCATTGCTGCCCGTTGCCGCTGTCGATCGACACGGTGGCGGGGAGGGGGCCGTTCTCGACTTCCTCGGCGCGCCGCGCCAGTTCGAGCCGGGCAGTATCCCGGTCGCCGTGCGGATCGGCGTCGACGAACACGCAACGGATCGCCACGATGTCGGCCTTGGTCAGCTTCTTATGCGGCGCCCCGGGCTTCGGCTCGTTGACGCTGAAGTAGAGATTGCGCTGGCCGATCCGCGGACGGATCCAATCCGCGATCTCGTCCCAGGCCTCGGGCTCGAAGGTCCGGCCCTCGGTCGCGTTGGTCTCGGGGTGGAAGGCGTCGAGGTGGTGGCGGCCGATCGGGTCGATCAGCTTCAGGAACGCGATGGCTTCCTGGACGCCGGAGGGGTGGTGCATGTTCATACCGGCTTCGGACCACCTTGGCGGGCGTAAGCCATGATGAGCTTCGTCGCGAGCGGGGTGAGCTTGGCCATTTTTTTAAGAGCGAGGTTCGTGTTCGCTCTAGTGTTTTTCCTCGCTTGCGATGGGAGCCTTACAAAGCCGCGAAACCAAACCTTCCCGTTGGCCCTAGCCACCACCATTCGATCGGCCGGGGTGTAGTGGCGCCCCGGAAGCATCTCGGATGGGAGGATCGGCCTAATCTGAAATGCTCGCGTCGGATCATCATCCAAGAATTGAGCGTCACCGGGAAGATAGTCCGGTGCATCAAGCGTTTCAGTATCGAGGCTATTCGGAAACAAGCCCTCGGAGATATGCAGCATCTTGCCAGCCATCAGGCGACCTCCCCCGCGCAGCGGCTTAAGAAGGTATCGGCGTCGGCCCGACGGATCAGCGAACGACCGCCAATCTGGATACGCTTCAGCTCGCCACGTCCGATAAGCCGGTACAGAGAGGCGCGGGAGATCCTGAAGTAGGCGGCGGCTTCGTCTATCGTGAAGACGCCCGCCGCTGGGCCGCGGTCAGTCTGGATGTTTGGGGGCTTCGGCATTGCATGATCCTCGGCACAACGGAATGTGCCGGGATGATGCTCGCTGCGAGTGTCGGTTAAGCCCCCCGATTGTCGGCCGACATAACCGACAATGACCTACAAAACCGACAGCTTTCGCGGAAAGGGTGGGAGGGGAGTGGAGACGGACCGTTCCGGCCGCCGCGCGGGACAAGCTCCACGCCCGCTTCCTGACGAAGCGCATCAACCACTCAGAGAGCTACAGCGACGGCGAGGCCCGCACCAACCAAGCCGAGTCGTACTTCGCCCGCCTCCGCCGCGCTGAGATGGGTATCCATCACCGCATCAGCGGGCAGTACCTTGGCGCCTACGCGGGTGAGATGGCTTGGCGCGAGGATCACCGGCGCAAGAGCAACGGCGTCCAGTACCTCGTGATGGCAGGGGCCGCGCTCTCGCATCCGGTGTCGCGCCATTGGAAGGGGTACTGGCAACGTCGCTCGTCGGAACGGAATGCTCCTGCCGCCTAAGGAGCAAGGGAGCGCGGTGCTTGCGTTGATAGAAACGCACACGCTTCGGATTGTGTTCGACCCCTCGGGTGATTAGTTTGAAGCCTTGGCTCGCCGTGAGTGCGCTCGCCCTCTGTCAGCAGCCGATTTGCGGAACAAGCAGCTTAATAAAGAAGCTTGCTACGCTAGTTCTGTGTCGAATATCGGTGATATATGTTCGAGCTGCAGAGTGAAGACAACCCCGACCACAGCAAGATCGTTGTTGAATTTGATGTCAGAGGTTATTCTGTCGTCTACCCTTTTTCTTATTCCCCCCAAGACGGCAGAGATTGCTCCATAGAAGCATACCTCACTGAAAGATACGGAGTCGCGTGCGAGGGGTGCGAACCAACTAATTTTTATGAGTTTGGTTTTAAATTTGTTTGTTCATCTGATTGGTGCAATCCACCATTCCATGAGACGATGGATAGAGACGCGGCATCAGAGTTCATTCCTCCAGGTGCGCGAGACATTGTGATACAAATTGTCCAGGCGTGCCTTTTGGCACTCCTCCAGACGGTTAAGCCGGCTTATGTGTATCGCGTGAGTTTTACCCCCTCTGTGCCCGAGAAAGCACAGCGGAAACACGCTTTGATAACCGTGGCAGCGGAGGCTGCTGGGTACCACGTCGTGTACGAGGGAACGGACTCATGCGACCGCCGTTTCTGGTTCATGGCCCTGCGGCCAGCGTCATTGACAGGGTAGGGGCGGACGTAGCAGATATCAGCCAACGCCAGGAGAGAACCATGCCGCCATTGAGGAGACCGCTTGAAGCGGAGACCTACACCAGCGAGCTTCTCTTCACGGGCTCTCGTGTGAAGGACGAGGAGGCTGCCAAGCTCTACGCGGAGAGGTTGGCTCGCGCCAAAGCCCGTATGAAGCTCGCCTCCAAAGCCCGCTAGTAAGTAAGTATACCGCGATACGTTCAGAACAATGACGGGCCCCGCTTCGGCGGGGCTTTTCGTTTTTGCAATTAATTGCACTTCGGCGAGGGAAAGCGGCAATCTGCCCGCTTGACATGGGCCTGCTGCTTCCTCACCCTCTTCCTCACGAAGCTGCGGAGCAGCTTCGTGAGGAAGAGGGTGAGGATCGCGCCCGCGCGCTTTTCTGCCTGAATATTTGCACCAAGCTATTGATAGATATATATATATTTCAGGCCGGTCGCCACCGTACGTTCCCGCGCCCATCCGCCGATTGCCGCACGCTCCCATCCTCTTTGAGAATGCGAAGCGCCGTCGACACCCGCCGCGTGTGCTACGTCATCAGCTTCCGATCACGCGCATCATGTCTCAAGAGCGGGAGGATGGCCTGCGCTACCTGCCGGTTCGTTATCGGCACCGTGGCCTCGCGTAGGGCGTCCAGGCAGCCTCGGGCTAGCTCACCCCTGCCGAACAGCACCTCGCGCTTCTGGTGGGGCATGACGGCGTCTAGATCGCCCTGGTAGCCAAAAGTGAAGAGAACCCTGTCCAAGGCGGCTGCCTGCTCAGATCAAGGTATATGATGTTGCTCGTCGGGCAGCTGGAACCAGAGCTCAGGGATTAGTTCTTTCGCCAATCGGTAAGCTGAGCGCACGGCGCTTGGCGTCATCGGCTTGGGAACTCGTCCTTTTCCAAGGACAACGTCGTCCCCAAATTCAATCGCCATCTGACGCCGAGCCCGGAGGCTGGGCTCGGCGAGGTAGCGACCCGCCAGTGAAAATGCCTCAGCCTTCGTACGGCCTTCGTCAACGAGGTCATCGACAACGCGCACGATGAGCAGTGCTCGTGGCACGTCCTTCGGCCGGTTCGACGGGCAAACGGCTTCTCGGGCCAGCCCCAGCAATGCCAGAACCATCAGGCCCGACGGATCGTTCTTCTCGACGCTTCGGATGATCGCGGCTGGATCGAACCCGAGGCGTTCTGCCTCATCCTTCAGGAACGCTTGTGCATCGCGGCCGGGCAGCACGTTTCGGCCGGACGGCCAACGCGCTGTGATCGTTGGCTGGGGGCGTGTCATAGAGCGACCCACTTAGCAACGATTTCGGCAACGACAACTGCGCACCGTGGCAAAGCGCCAGCTAACTCATTGAGATTGCTGGCGCGCCCTACGGGACTCGAACCCGTGTTTTCGCCGTGAAAGGGCGACGTCCTAGACCGCTAGACGAAGGGCGCTCGAGCGGGGCGAGGGGAGCTATAGTGGGGTTCCGTCGGCAGGGCAACCGGATTGATGGGCTTGACGGGGAACGAGGGCTCGGTCTTGTCGGCACCGGATTGGGCCTCGAACGCGGGCGGGACGACGAGATGACGACGAGGCAGGGACCGCGCGCGGGTGGGCCGGGCAAGGTCGGACAAGGCAAGTTCGGGCACGGCAAGCCGGGGCAGGGCCGGTTCGGGCAGAAGGGCGGGGCGGGGCGCCGGCCCGGCGGCGAGGCGCGGGGCGAGGATGACGGGCCGGCGGTGCTGTACGGCTGGCACCCGGTCTCGGAGGCGTTGCGCAACCCGAACCGGGAGCTGCGGCGGCTGCTCGCCACCGAGAACGCAGCTCTGCGCCTCGCCGAGGAGGTGGGGGAGCTGCGCATCACCCCTGAGATCGTCAAGCCCGGCGCCATCACCGGGCTGCTCGGGCCGGACGCGGTGCATCAGGGTCTCTATCTCGAGGCCGAGCCGCTCGCGGGGCCGGCCTTCGACGCGCTGCCCGACGACGCGGTGCTGCTCGCCCTCGACCAGATCACCGATCCGCACAATGTCGGCGCCATCGTCCGCACCGCGGCGGCGTTCGGCGTCACCGCCATCGTCACCACCGCCCGGCACTCGCCGACGGTGACCGGGGTGCTGGCGAAATCCGCCTCGGGCGGGCTCGAGCACGTGCCGTTCGTGGTGGTGCGCAACCTCGCCGAGGCCCTGATCGAGCTCGGCGAGCGCGGCTTCACCCGGGTCGGGCTCGATTCGGAGGCGCCGGAGACCCTCGACGCGGTCGGGCCGCGGACGCCCCTCGTCGTGGTGCTCGGGGCCGAGGGCAAGGGCCTGCGCCAGCGCACCCGCGAGTGCTGCGACGTGATGGCCCGCATCCCGTTCCGCGGCGCGATCCAGAGCCTCAACGTCTCGAACGCCGCCGCGATCACCCTCTACGCCCTCATGCCCCGCGCCTGAGACGCCAGGCGCGGGCGCGGCGCGTCAGCGCCAGAACGGGCGCACGTCGATCAGGGCCCCGTGCGCCTTGTCGGCCTCGGCCAGCAGGTGCCCGGTGCGCGCCTCGGTGTCGGCGGTGGCGAGGCCCGCGGCGAAGACCGCGCCCTCGGGCGCGCCCCTGGCGAGGTCGAGGGCCAGCGTGTGGGCGGTGGCGATGTCGTTGAGGTCGCCGAGATGGTCCTGCAGGTCGGCCAGGGCCTCGACGAACACCTTGTGGCGCTTCGTGGCCTTCTTCCCGTCGTAGAGCGCGGCGAAGAACTCGGCGCCGTAGCGCAGCTTCTTGGCGGCGATCCGCACCTGGTGGCGCGCCTCGGGGTCGAGCGCGGCGAGATGGCGGCCGCGCTTCTTCACCTGGCGGCGGCGGCGCTCCAGCTCCTCGGTGGCGAAGGCCCGGGCCGGGCCGTCGCGGCGGGCGGCGTTCGGGTTGTCGGGGCCGAGCCAGGGGCCGGCCTCGATCCAGGCGACGAGGTCGAGGAGGTGGTCGCGCCACTCCCGGCTCTCCAGCACCCCCCGCACCCGGGCGTGGGCCGTCTCGCGCTCGGTCTCGAGATGGCGCTCCAGGATCAGGAGGCCGGTCTCGTCCGGGCGCCGCTCGCGCTCGCGCGGCAGGGTCTTGCCGAGATAGACGTCGAGGTTGCGGGCCTGCCCGAAGGGCTCGCTCAGGCGCTTCAGCTCGGCCTTGATCGCCGGCATGCGGCGATCCTCGATCACCGCGCCGAACAGCGAGAAGGCCGAGCGCAGGCGGCGCAGGGACACCCTCAGCTGGTGCAGCGCCTCGACGTCGCGGCGGGCGAGCAGCACGGTCTCGTTGAGGCGCATCTGGCGCAGGCAGGCGAAGGCAACGGCCTGGAACGCCTCGGCCGCAGACATCTCCGGGTCGAGGGCGACCGGCTCGGCCTTCACGGCGCGGCCGAGGCGGCCCGCGACGAGGGCGTCGCCGCGCTCGAACTTGCTCAGCACCCCGAGGCGCAGGGGCACGTCGGCGCCGAGCGCGCGGGCGAGGTCGAACAGGGCCGCGGGTGCGCCGCCGGTCAGTTCGAGCTCGAGCTCGCTGATCGGCGACACGCGGTCGTCCGGCCCCCAGACCCGGCCGCGGTCGAGGGCGACCTCGATGCGGCTGCCGGCGGGTCCGGTATCGCCGAGGCGGCGGGTGCTGCGGGTCACGGTCGAGGTGTAGAGGGGCGCGAGGTCCTTCGCGCCCTCGAGGATCTCGGCGACGGGCGTGCCGGCGAAGAAGGCGGGCTCCGGCGCGGGCCCGGCGACGGCGCCCTCCCATTCCGGCCGGTCGAACAGGCCGGCGGCGGCCGGCCCCCGGGCCTTCACGGTCTGGATGTGGCGGTCGCCGTCCTGGCGCACCCGCAGGGTGTAGCCGGCCTCGCGCAGGCGGCCGTCGGGCGTGTCGTAGTAGACCGAGGTCAGCTCGGTCTCGGTCCAGTCCCCGGCGAGCAGCGGGTGCTCCCGCAAGCGTGCGAGGTCGGAGGCCTCGACATCCAGCTTCAGCTCGGTCTCGCGCGGTTCGCTCATCACGGCGGTCCTGATCTCCCGTTCGATCCGCCGGCGGGCGGACGGCCCGCACGACGCGGCGCGGGCTGTTCGGAAATCATGGACGAGGCGGAAGGTTGCGCAAGGCCTGCCCGCGCGGAACCGCCCCACGCAGATCAGCGCGCGCGCAGGTGGGCGAGGAGCCGTGCGGCCCCGGCCTCCGGCGCACGATCGTTCACCACCACGAGGTCGGCGACGACCGAGGCCGAGCGGGAGAGCCGCGCCCCGAGGTCGCC
Source organism: Methylobacterium terrae (assembly GCF_003173755.1). Classification (NCBI taxonomy): domain Bacteria; kingdom Pseudomonadati; phylum Pseudomonadota; class Alphaproteobacteria; order Hyphomicrobiales; family Methylobacteriaceae; genus Methylobacterium; species Methylobacterium terrae. Next base: position 3,348,948 of record NZ_CP029553.1, on the reverse strand, counting down.
GTCCTCCGGCCGGCCGCGGGCGGCGAGGCGGGCGGCCAGCACCTCCGGCGGCGCCGTGACCTCGACGACGGTGACGCCGGGCAGGCGCCGGCGCGCCTCGGCCACGACCCGGCGCGAGACGTTGCAGACGACGACGTGCCCGTCGAGGGCGAGCGCCGCGCTCGAGGCCGGCAGCGCGTAGCCGAGCGTGTGGGCGCGCCAGGACAGGGCGAAGCGCCCTTCGGCCTCGCCCTTCGCGAACTCCTCCTCGCCGATCGCCTCGTTGTCCTCGTGGATCGAGGGCGGGCGGGTGACGAGGCGGCGCGGGAAGACGTAGCGGGGATCCCCCGCCAGGGCCTCGCGGGCGAGCCGCAGCAGGGTGTCCTTGCCGGCCCCGCTCGGGCCGACGACGAGGACGAAGCCGCCGGCCATCACGCCACCCGCCGGCCCTGGCGCCAGACCTGGCGCACCACCGGCACGTCCGCGGCGAGGCGCACCCGCACGAGGTCGGCCCGGAGGCCGGAGGCGAGGGCGCCGCGATCGTCGAGGCCGGTCGCCCGGGCCGGGTTGGCGGTGACCGTGGCGATCGCGTCGGGCAGGGTGATGGACCCCACGCGCCCGGGGAGGGCGAACGCCGCCATCACCAGGCTTCCCGGCACGTAGTCGGAGGAGAGCACGTCGAGCAGGCCCTCCCGGGCGAGCGCCTCGGCCGCGACGTTGCCGGAATGCGAGCCGCCGCGGATCAGGTTCGGCGCGCCCATCATCACGGTGATGCCGGCCTCCCGCGAGGCCTGCGCGGCCTCGAGCGTCGTCGGGAACTCGGCGAGCCGCACGCCCTCGGCCCTCGCCATGTCGACGTCGGCGAGGGTGGTGTCGTCGTGGCTGGCGAGCGCGATGCCGTGCTCGCGGGCGAGCGCGACGAGGGCCGGGCGGTTGACCGCGTTGAAGGCCCGGCCGTCGCGGATCTTCATCGCGGTGTTGGCCTGGATCTCCGTGATCGAGCGGCCGCCGCGGGTGGCGTAGGTGTAGTACTTCTCGATGTCGCGGAACTGGCGCTGGCCGGGCGTGTGGTCCATCAGCGAGATCAGCCCGACGGGATAGCGCGCGGTGAAGTCCCGCACCGTGCCCATCAGGTCGGCGGAGGGGATCTCGCAGCGCAGGTGCGTCCGGTGCTCGGCCCGGAACAGGTCGGCGCCCTTGGCGGTCTCGATCGCGCCGGCGAGCTGCATCAGCTCGGGCCCCAGGCCGCTGCCGTCCGGGTCGCTGCCGGCGCGCAGCGAATCGAACACCGTGGTGATGCCCGAGGCCGCGATCTGCGCGTCGTAGGCGAGCACGGCGCCGAGCGGATGCCAGCGCACCTTGGGCCGGGGCGCGTAGTGGCTCTCGAGGTGGTCGGTGTGCAGCTCGACGAGGCCCGGGATCAGGTGGTCACCGTCGAGGTCGAGGCCGCGCTCCGGCGCCCGGCCCTCGCCGATCTCGGCGATGCGGCCGTCGACCACGGCGAGCCAGCCGTTCTGCACCCGGTCGGGCAGCACCAGGGTGGCGTTCTCGAGGATCCGGTCTTGCATGGAGGTCCCCAGTTCTCTCAGCGTATGTCTCAAGCGGCGTGCTGCCGGCGGAAGGCCGTGACGTCGACCACCCGGGTCGCCACCGCCTCGCGCACGTCGGTGTCGTGGAAGATGCCCAGCAGCGCCGCCCCGGCGGCCTGGCGGGCGCGGATCAGCTCCACCACCACGGCGCGGTTCCGCGCGTCGAGGGAGGCGGTCGGCTCGTCGAGGAGCAGGATCGGCCGCTCGGCGATCAGCCCGCGGGCGATGTTGACCCGCTGCTGCTCTCCCCCTGAGAAGGTCGCGGGCGGCAGGTCCCACAGGCGCTCGGGGAGATTGAGGCGGGACAGGAGCTCCTCGGCCCGGGCGAGTGCGACATCTCCCGCCAGGCCGCCCTCGCGGCCGGAAGAGGCCACCACCTCGCGGGCGCCGACCCGCGGGATCACCCGCAGGAACTGCGACACGTAGGAGATCGTGCGGCGGCGCAAGGACAGCACCTCCCGGGGCGAGGCCGCGGCGACGTCGATCACCGTCTCACCTTCGCGCACCAGGATCCGCCCCTGGTCGCAGCGGTAATTGCCGTAGGCCATCTTGAGGAGCGAGGACTTGCCGGCGCCGGAGGGCCCGCCGAGCACCACGCACTCGCCCGGATGGACGGCGAGGTCGGCGCCGCCCATCACCGGCAGTTGCACCCCGCCGCGCAGGTGCAGGGTGAAGGTCTTGGCCACGTCGCGGAATTCGAGCGCGGGCGGATTCGTATCGGGCATCATGCGGCGAGCACCGAGGAGACGAGGAGCTGGGTGTAGGGCTCGGCGGGATCGTCGAGCACCTGGTCGGTCAGCCCGGTCTCGATCACCCGGCCGGCCCGCATCACCATCACCCGGTGCGACAGGAGGCGGGCCACCGCGAGGTCGTGGGTGACGATGATCACGGCGAGGCCGAGCTCGGCGACGAGGCCGCGGATCAGGTCGAGGAGGCGGGCCTGGACCGAGACGTCGAGGCCGGAGGTCGGCTCGTCCATCAGCACGAGGCGCGGGCCGGTGACGAGGTTGCGGGCGATCTGGAGCCGCTGGCGCATGCCGCCGGAGAACCGCGTCGGGGGATCGTCGACCCGGTCGGCGGCGATCTCGACCTTGGCGAGCCAGTCCAGGGCCGTGCCGCGGATCTGGCCGTAATGCCGGGCACCGGCCCCCATCAGCCGCTCGCCGACATTGCCGCCGGCCGAGACCGCCATGCGCAGGCCCTTGGCGGCGTCCTGGCGCACGAAGCCCCAGTCGGTGCGCATCAGGGCCCGGCGCTCGGCCTCGGTGAGGTGGCCGAGGTCGCGCATCGCGCCGTCGCGCATCCGATACGCGACGCTGCCGGAATCGGGCTGAAGCTCGGTGGCGATGAGCGAGAGCAGCGTCGACTTGCCGGAACCCGACTCGCCGACGATCGCCAGCACCTCGCCGGGATCGAGGTCGAAGGAGACGTCGGCGCAGGCCAAGCGGTCGCCGTAATGCTTGGTCAGGCCGCGGGCCTGGAGCAGGGGGGCGCTCATGCGGTCGTCTCCTCGTGGCTGTCCGCTGACAGCGAAAGGCGCGGGAATTCCCCTCTCCCCGCGGGCGGGGAGAGGATTCCGGCGACCTTGTCGTCGACGGAGTGAGCGCAGGCGCAGCCGGAGCGAGGGTGAGGGGGTGCTTCCGGAGGAGCCTCATCCGGAGATACCCCCTCACCCTCGCGCGTCGCGCTCCTTTCGTCCCCGACGAGGGGGACGAAAGCCTCTCCCCGCCCGCGGGGAGAGGGGAAGCCCTTGGCTTCTCCGCTGCCGGACGGCCCCGTGTCATCCGTGAAGGGAGGATCGAGCCGGAAGCTGTAGCCGTACCGCTCGAAGCCGAGGCTCTCGTAGAAGCGGTGGGCGGGCCTGGCGTCGACGTTCGAGGACAGGGCGAGCTTGTAGCAGCCCTTCTCGCCCGCGAGCCGGCCGGCCTCCCGCATCATCCGCCGGCCGAGGCCGGTGCCGCGCTGGCCGTCCGCCACCACCACGCTCTCGACGAGGGCGGAGGGCGTGCCCCAATGGGCGATGTTGTCGAGAACGATCAGGCAGAAGGTGCCGACGATCCGGCCGTCCACCTCCGCGACGTAGAGCCCGTAATCGGGGTAGGAGGCGAGGCGGGCGAGCAGCGCCTCGGCCTGCTCCAGGGTCGCGACCCGGCCGGCGTTCAATTCGGCGTAGAGGGCGAGCACGGCCGGGAGGTCGGGCTTGCCCGCGCGGCGGACGGTGGGGTCAGGCATGCGCCGTCGCCTCCGTTCCGACATGGCCTTCCGCCCGGCGCTCCTCGCAATGGTCGGTGTCCGAGCAGACGAACATCCGCCCGCCGGCATCGTCGAGCAGCACCTCGTCGAGGTAGACGCCCTCGGCGCCGCAGAGCGCGCAGGGGCGGTCGAAGCTCTGGACCCGGAACGGATGGTCCTCGAAGTCGAGGCTCCTCACCCGCGTGTGGGGCGGCACGGCGTAGATCCGCTTCTCGCGGCCGGCGCCGAAGAGCTGGAGCGCCGGGCAATCGTCCATCTTCGGGTTGTCGAATTTCGGCGTCGGCGAGGGATCCATGACGTAGCGGCCCGCGACCTCGACCGGATAGGCGTAGGTCGTGGCGATGTGGCCATGGCGGGCGATGTCCTCGTAGAGCTTGACGTGCATCAGGCCGTACTCGGCGAGCGCGTGGAGCTGGCGCGTCTCGGTCTCCCGCGGCTCGAGGAAGCGCAGCGGCTCGGGGATCGGCACCTGGTAGACCAGCACCTGGGCCCCGTGGAGCGGCGCCTCCGGGATGCGGTGGCGGGTCTGGATCACGGTCGCGTCGCGGGTGCGGGTGGTGACGGCGACCCCGGCCGTGCGGGCGAAGAAGGCCCGGATCGAGACCGCGTTCGTCGTGTCGTCCGAGCCCTGGTCGATGACCTTGAGCACGTCGCGCCGGCCCAGGATCGCGGCGGTCACCTGCACGCCGCCGGTGCCCCAGCCGTAGGGCATCGGCATCTCGCGCGAGGCGAACGGCACCTGGTAGCCGGGGATCGCGATCGCCTTCAGGATCGCCCGGCGGATCATCCGCTTGGTGCCCTCGTCGAGATAGGCGAAGTTGTAGCCGGTCTCCGAACTGGCGCTCACTCGGCGGCCTCCTTCATCTCGGCCTCGGGGCCTGCGTGCCGGGCGGCGTGCTCGGCGCGCAGCCGCCGCACCAGCTCCAGCTCGGCCTGGAAATCGACGTAGTGGGGCAGCTTCAGGTGCTCGACGAAGCCGGTGGCCTGGAGCGCGTCGCAATGCGCCAGCACGAATTCTTGGTCCTGCGCCGGGGCGCCGACCGGCTCGCCCAGCTCCTCGGCGCGCAAGGCCCGGTCGACGAGCGCCATCGCCATCGCCTTGCGCTCGCTCTGGCCGAAGGCGAGGCCGTAGCCGCGGGTGAACTGGGGCGGCACCCCGGCGCTGCCGTGGAACTGGTTGACCATCTGGCACTCGGTGAGGTCGATCTCGCCCAGCGGCACCACGAAGCCCAGCTCCTCCGGCACGAACTCGACCGCCACCGTCCCGACCCGGATCTCGCCGACGAAGGGGTGGGTGCGGCCGTAGCCGCGCTGCGTCGAGTAGCCGAGGGCGAGCACGAAGCCCTCGTCGCCGCGCGCCAGCGCCTGGAGCCGGAGCGCCCGGTCGGCCGGGAAGTCGAGCGGCTCGCGGGTGAGGTCGCCCGGGGGTGTGCCGTCGTCGGGGGCGGAGGGCTCGATCAACCCGTCCCGGCCGAGGAGGTCGGTGACCCGCGGCGCGTGGGCGGCGTCGGCCAGCGGCTCGGCCTGTTCGGCGGACGGCACCTCGCCCCCGGCGGCGAGCGCGAAGTCGATCAGCCGGTGGGTGTAGTCGAAGGTGGGGCCGAGCACCTGGCCGCCGGGCAGGTCCTTGTAGGTGGCGGAGACGCGCCGGTGCAGGGTCATGGCGCCGGTCTCGACCGGCTCGGAGGCGCCGAAGCGGGGCAGGGTGGTGCGGTAGGCCCGCACCAGGAACACCGCCTCGATCAGGTCGCCGCGGGCCTGCTTGAGGGCGAGCGCGGCGAGGTCGGGATCGTGCAGCGAGCCCTCGGTCATCACCCGGTCGACGAGGAGCGCCATCTGCTCGCGGATCTGCGCCACCGAGAGCTCGGGCACGCTCGTGTCGCCCCGGCGGGCCTCGGCCAGCAGCCGGTGCGCGCTGGCGATGGCGGCCTCGCCGCCCTTCACGGCCACGTACATGGCGCTAGCCTCCGGTGACGCGGGTGGAGCGCGGCAGCGCCGCGAGGCGTCCGGCTGCGGCGAGGATCAGGTCGACCCCTTGCGGGAAGCCGGCGTGGTTGCGGGCGAGGCGGGCGAGGCTATCCGCCGGCAGGGGCGCGGCCGTGAGGCGGGCGCTCCCGCGGATGCCCGGCCCGTCGAGGCGCCAGCCCTCGCGGTCGGAGAGGTCGGAGACCGCGAGCACCAGGGTGGCGGAGCGGTCGGGATAGGCCGGCATTCCCTGCGCGAAGACCCCGAAATCCGGGCAGGCGGCGGGATCCGAGACCAGCGCGAAGGCGGCCTCGCTCGGGTCCTCCGTGATGCGGGCGCCGGTGTGGAAGCGCAGGAAGTCCGCCACCGCCGGGTCACGGGCCAGGCCGGCGTCGAGCCAGAGCGGCGCGTCGGCATCGGCGAGCGCCAGGGCGATCCCCGCGAGCTCGGGGGTCAGCGGGCCGGGGGGCGCGAGGTCCGTCGCGAGCGCCTGGATCGTGCCGGGGCGCGCCAGGGCGTCCATCACGGCGCGGAAGACGCCCTGGGCGTCGTGGACGGGGTCGTGGAAGCCGCGGGCCAGCATCAATCCTCCCCCCTGGCCATGGTGAAGAAGTTCACCCGCGTCGCCGCGATGCGGCGCGCTTGCGCCGCGCGCTCCTGTGCCCGGCGGGCGGCGACGGGCGCGAGTGCCGCCTCCACCGCCGCGCGCCGCTCTCGCACCTGCCACAAGGCATCGAGCGTGGCGGCGAGCCGCGCCTTCGCCCGGTCGCGGCCGAGATGGTAGGCGAAGCCGGTCTCGCCGCCCGGAAGGCGCACCGCCGCCCGAGTCACGGTCGCCTCGCCCAGGTTGAACGGGCGACCGTCGCCGCCGATGCGGCCGCGGGTCATCACCAGGCCGGTCTCGGGCGGGCGCAGGTCCTCGACGAGGTCGTCCGAATCCCGGGTCGCGCCGAGCTGCGCCAGCGCCCGGCGCAGCTCCTCGGGGCGGGCCTCGCCGCAGAGCGCCATCACGGCGCGGCGGGCGGCGTGGTCGGGCGCTTCGGTGCCGCCGGTGTTTGCTCTAGAATCGGGCATCGCGGGGTCCGCTGGCATCTCAGTTGTCTAATGGTGTAGACAACCGACGAACCCGGGGCAAATGAAGTTTGGATGACGGTATGGATGCGGGCGGCGACGGCCAAATGACGGACGGTGTGGTGACGGTTCTGGCGCGAGGCGAGGGACTGGCGGCCTGGCGCCAGATCGCGGACGGCGTGGCGGCCGACATCGAGGCCGGGCGCCTGGTCGCGGGCGCGCAGCTGCCGACGGAAGCCGCGCTCGCGGCGCGGTTCGGCGTCAACCGTCACACCGTGCGCCGGGCGCTGGCGGTCCTCGCCGAGCGCGGCCTGGTGCGGGCGACCCAGGGGCGCGGCACCTTCGTGGAGACGACGCGGCTCGCCTACCCGATCGGCCGGCGCACCCGGTTCTCGGAGATCGTCAGCAAGGCCGGTCGCGAGGCCTGGGGCGACCTGATCGCTGCGGAGAAGGCTCCGGCCGATCCCGCCACCGCGGAGGCCTTACGGCTCACGCCTGGTGATCCGATGCTCGAATTGCTGACCATCCACCGCGCCGACGGCACGCCGCTCTCGACCGCCCGCACCTGCCTTCCGCTGCCCCGCTTCGAGGGATTCGCGCAGGCTTACGCCACGCTCGGCTCGCTCACCCGCGCCTATGCGGAGTTCGGCATCGCCGACTACACCCGCCTGTCCACCCGCATCCACGCCCGCCCGGCCAGCGCCGACGAGGCCGCCCGCCTCGACCTCGCGCCGGGGCGGGTGCTGATCGTGCTCACCAGCGTCAACGTCGACGCGGCGGGCGTGCCGATCCAGGCGACCCGCAGCCTGTTCGCGGCCGACCGGGTGGAGCTGGTGGTGGAGGGGTAGAAGGCCCTTGTCGGTCTCCGCCCTTCCGTGGGGCGGCCCCGGACAGAAGAGGCGCGGAACGCATCCTCCCCGCGGGCGGGGAGAGGAGGAGGCCACGCGCCGACGTCCAGGCCGCGAACTTCCTGCCCCTGAGGCAGTTACCTCCGCGCCCCGCGCCGGAGTTCCCCGATGCTCGCCCGCCTGACCTGCGCCGCCCTGTTCCTCGCCGCCGCCCTGCCGCTCACGCCCGCGCAAGCCGGGCCGGCGCAGGACTACATGTACCAGCGCCGGCAGCTCGGCCGCGGCCAGGTCTGCCGGCCGCCGCTGAAATTCGCGGCCGGCGCCTGCGTGCGGCGCTGCCCGGCGGGCTACCAGGACAACGGGGGCTACTGCCGCCTGCGCAACATGCAGCGCTGACCCGCTACTTCGCGGCCGTCACCAGCGGGCATCCGCCCTCATTGAGCGGCCGGAACGCCTGGTCCCCCGGCACGGTGGCGACAAGCTTGTAGAGGTCCCACTCGCCGGTCGATTCCTTCGGGGTCTTCACCTGCATCAGGTACATGTCGTGGACCATGCGGCCGTCCTCGCGGATCCGGCCGTTCGTCGCGAACATGTCGTTGACCGGGGTCTCGCGCATCTTGGCGATGACGGTCTTCGCGTCGTCGGTCCCGGCCGCCTGCACGGCCTTCAAATAGTGCAGCACCGAGGAATAGACGCCGGCCTGGTGCATCGTCGGCATCAGCCCGGCCTTCTCCTTGAAGCGGGTGGCGAAGGCGCGGGTCTCGAGCGTGCGGTCCCAGTAGAAGGCGGTGGTGAGGAGCAGGTTCTGCGCCACCTCGATGCCGAGGCTGTGCACGTCGTCGATGTTGATGAGCAGGGCCAGCAGGGTCTGGCCGCCCTGGACGATGCCGAATTCGTGCGCCTGCTTGATCGCGTTGACGGTGTCGCCGCCCGCGTTGGCGAAGGCGATCAGCTTGGCGCCCGAGCCTTGCGCCTGGAGCAGGAAGGACGAGAAGTCGGCGGTGGCGAAGGGCGCCCGCACCGTAGACAGCACCTTGCCGCCCGACCGCTTCACCTCCGCGACCGCGTCGCGCTCGAGCGCGTGGCCGAAGGCGTAGTCGGCGGTGACGAAGGCCCAGGTGTCGAGGCCGCGCTTGACCGCGGCGCTGCCCGAGACGTGGGACAGCGCGTAGGTGTCGTAGGTCCACTGGATGCCGGTCGGCGAGCATTGCGCGCCGGTCAGGTCCGAGGTGCCGCCGCCCGACACGATCAGGAGCTTGCCCTTCTCCTTGGCGATCTGCTGCACGGCGAGCGCGACCGAGGAGGTCGGCACGTCGAGGATCACGTCGACGCCGTCGCGGTCGTACCATTGCCGGGCGATGTTCGAGCCGACGTCGGGCTTGTTCTGGTGGTCGGCGAAGACGACCTCGATCGGCTTGCCGTCGAGGCTGCCGCCGAAATCCTTCACCGCCATCTCGGCGGCGATCACCGAGCCGCGGCCGGTGGAATCGGCGTAGACGCTCGACATGTCGTTGAGCACCGCGAGCTTGACCTTTCCGTCGCTGAGTCGCGGCTCGGCGGCACGGGTCGGGGCGGCGAGGGCACAGAGGGCCGCGGCGGTGAGCAACGTGGCGCGGAGGGGGTTGAGCATGGGCGTTCTCCCGGGCGCCTTCCACCTCTCGTTGGGCGGATCACGGCGCCGTGAGACCCATCAGAGCGGGTGAGGGCGCCGGGCGCAAGTCGGGACGGCCTCTCTCCTCATCCCACCCACGACCTCATCTTGGGGTCGTGGGTGGGAAAAAAGCGTATGCCAGCATCCCCGGACTCCCCTTACCGCAACGCGATCGCCAGCAGCGACCCGGCGATCACCCACAGGGCCAGGGTCGACCACACCATCCGCTTGGTCTCGATGCGGATGCGCCGCTCGACGCGGGAGACCTCGCGCAGGCCCTCCTCGTCGAGGCGCACCAGCACGCGCTTGGCGCGTTGCGCGAGGTCGGGCACGTCGGCGACGACGTCGGCGAGGGTCAGCACCGCGCGGCGGGCCTGGTCGGCCCGGCCGATCGGCCCGAGGTTGCGGGCGAGCCAGGACCGCACCACCGGCTCGGCGCTCGTCCACATGTCGAGGCGCGGGTCGAGGGAGCGGGCGACGCCCTCGACCACCACCATGGTCTTCTGGAGCATCACCAGCTCGGTGCGGGTGCTCATGTCGAACAGCGCCGTGATGTCGAAGAGGAGCGTCAGCACCTTCGCCATCGAGATCTCGTCGGCCCGGCGCTGGTGGATCGGCTCGCCGATCGCCCGGATGGCCTGCGCGAAATCGTCGACGGAGTGGTGCGAGGGGACGTAGCCGGCCTCGAAATGCACCTCCGCCACCCGGCGGTAGTCGCGCAGGATGAAGCCGAGCAGGATCTCCGCGAGGAACCGGCGCTCCTTGATGCCGAGCCGGCCCATGATGCCGAAATCGACCGCCACCAGCCGCCCGGCCGGATCGACGAACAGGTTCCCGGGATGCATGTCGGCGTGGAAGAAGCCGTCCCGGATCGCGTGGCGCAGGAAGGACTGGATCACAGTCTGACCCAGAGCCGCCACGTCGTGGCCGGCCGCCACGATCGCCTCACGGTCGTTGAGGCGGATGCCGTCGATCCACTCGCTCGCCAGCACGTCCCGGCCGGTCAGCTCCCAGACCGGCTGCGGCACCCGGAACTCGGGATCGTCCTTGATGTTCTCGGCGAGTTCCGAGAGGGCGGCGGCCTCGAGCCGGAGGTCCATCTCCATCGCGACCGAGCGGGCGAGCGTCTCCACCACCTCGCGCGGGCGCAGGCGCTCGGCCTCGGGGCGCAGGGCCTCGACCACCCGGGCCATGAAGCGCATCGCCTGGATGTCGCGGGCGAAGCGCTCGCGCACCCCCGGCCGCATGATCTTGACCGCGACCACCCGCTCGGTGCCGTCCGGCTCGCGGACATGCGCCTTGTGCACCTGGGCGATCGAGGCGGCGGCGATCGGCTCGCTGAACGAGGTGAACAGCGCGTGGAGCGGCCGGCCGAGGGTCGCCTCCAGGGTCGCGACCGCGACGTCTTGCGGGAAGGGCGGCACCCGGTCCTGCAGGCGTTCGAGGTCGCGGGCCGCCGCCACGCCGACGATGTCGGGCCGGGTCGCCAGGAACTGGCCGAACTTGACGTAGGACGGCCCGAGCCGGGTGAGCGCCGCGGGCAGGCGGCCGGGGCCGAGATTCGGCCGCTCGAGCTTGCGGCCGAGCCGCAGGACGAGGCGCAGGTGGGGCGGCAGCTCGGCGGCGTCGACGAAGGCGAGCGCGCCCTCGCGCGCCATCACCCAGCCGACATGGATGCCCCGCGCGAGGTGGGCGACGAGGCTCAGCACGGGCGGCGACTCACGCGAGCTTCCAGCCGGAATGGATGGCGCAGATGCCGCCCGAGAGCGGCCGGTGGGTGACGTGACCGAAGCCCGCCTCCTCGATCATCCGGGCAAAGCTGCCGGCGGTCGGGAAGCGGCGGATCGACTCGACGAGGTACTGGTAGGATTCCTTGTCGCCGGCGACCATCGCGCCGAGGCGCGGGATCACCTTGAACGAGTAGGCCTCGTAGATCTTGTCGAGCCCCGGCACGTCGACATGCGAGAATTCGAGGCACAGGAAGCGACCGCCGACCTTGAGCACCCGGTGGGCTTCCGCCAGCGCGTGCTCGATCCGCGGCACGTTCCGGATGCCGAACGCGATGGTGTAGGCGTCGAAGGTGTCGCCCGGCAGCGGCAGCGACTCGGCGTTGCCGGCGACGAAGTCGATGCGCGAGCCGTAAAGATGCCCGGCGCGCTCGCGGCCGACGCCGAGCATCGCCTCGTTGATGTCGAGCACCGTGACCTTGGTGTCGGGCCCGCCGGCCTCGAGCGTCCGGAACGCGATGTCGCCGGTGCCGCCGGCGACGTCGAGCAGGCGGAACGGCCGGGTGCGCGAGGGGCGCAACGTCGACACGAAGGCGCTCTTCCAGGCCCGGTGCAGGCCGCCCGACATCAGGTCGTTCATCAGGTCGTAGCGCTTGGCCACCGAGCGGAAGACCTCGTTGACGCGGTCCTGCTTCTCCGCGAGCCGGACGCGCTCGAAGCCGAAATCGGTGCTGGTCTCGTCGCCGGCCATGCGGTCTGGTCCCCTGTCGTGGCGGCCTGCATAGCGAAGCGGACGGGAAATCACCATCTTGGCCTGCATCGACGGGGGGTGCGCTTCGTCGCGCCCACCCCTTCTTCACGGACGAGAGATGCCGGAACTCCCCGAAGTCGAGACCGTGCGCCGCGGCCTGGAGCCGGCGATGGTCGGCGCCCGCTTCACCGAGGTCGTGCTGAACCGGCCGAACCTCCGCTTCCCCTTCCCAGCCCGCTTCGCCGCGCGGGTGAAAGGACGGGAGGTCACCGCCCTGTCGCGGCGCGCCAAGTACCTCGTCGCCGAACTGTCCTCCGGCGAGGCGCTGATCATGCATCTCGGCATGAGCGGGCGCTTCGACGTGCACCTGCCCGACGGCCGGCACGTGTCGCCCGGCGACTTCTACCTCGAGGGCGCGCAGGGCCAGTCGAAGCACGACCACGTCCGGTTCGATCTCTCGAACGGCGCCCGGGTCGTCTACAACGACGCCCGCCGCTTCGGCTTCATGGACCTGGTGCCGTCCGCCGATCTCGCCACCTGCCGCCACTTCGCCGGCATGGGCATCGAGCCCTTGGGCAACGAACTCTCGGGCGAGACGATCGCGCGGCTGTTCTGGGGTAAGCGCACGCCGCTCAAGGCCGCGCTCCTCGACCAGCGGCTGATCGCGGGTCTGGGCAACATCTACGTCTGCGAGGCGCTGCACCGGGCGCGTCTCCACCCGGAAGCACCCGCCGGAACGCTGGCCGACGTCGCCGGCCGCCCGACCGCGAAAGCCAAGCGCCTCGCTACCGTGATCCGCGACGTTCTCACCGAGGCGGTGGCGGCGGGCGGCTCGACCTTGCGCGACTACGTCCACACCGACGGCAGCGCGGGCGCGTTCCAGCACGCCTTCCGGGTCTACGACCGGGAGGGGCTGGCCTGCACGGCGAAGGGCTGCCGGGGCGTGGTGCGGCGGCTGGTCCAGTCGGGGCGCTCGACGTTCTTCTGCGAGACGTGCCAGCCGGGGTGAGGGAGCGTGCGTTGCCCGGTCGGGTGAGCTTCCCCCGTTACGGGCGGCTCACCGACGAGGTCGGTGCGCGGATCCCGTGGAGACGGCCGGTTGTCCGGGTGGGCTCCTACCGGTGCGGGGGCGGGCGCGTCGTCGAGGCCGATGCCCGATGCCTCGCCGGACCCGGCGCGGAGGATTGCCGACGGGATCGAGACAGCATTCGTCGGCAACCGATCCGCTACGGCGCCATTCCCGCGCCCATTCCACCATCGAGCATCGTAATCCCCGCCTCCAACGAAATTTTCGATCTTATCGTATGTTATCGCACTCTCGCCCGAGTTGTATTTTATGCACGACGCGTCGCAAAAATGACAATAAGCGCGACGTCGATCGAACATTATACCTAGAAATACAATAAATTGAACTACGTCCTGGGAGGAGAGGGGCTCAGGCACGTCGTCCGGCAGAGACGAGGAGTATCCAAATGGCTGCGACCCAGCACTCCGAACAGGCCAAGAAGACCGAGCCGATGAAGAGCGCTCCGGACGGAGCGTCGAACGGGATCGACAACGGCGCCGCGCAGGTGTCCAAGATGGCCGACATCGCCAAGGACAACGTCGAGAAGGCCAGCGCCCTGCGCGGTCAAACCGCCGACAACGCGCAGCAGATCGTGCAGATGAGCGTCGAGACGGTCTCGCGCACGGCGCGCGAGTTCACCGAGCAACTGCAGCGGACGATGGGCGTCGGCAACGAGGACGGCGAACGCTTCGCCGAGCAGGCGCGGAAGAACTCCGAGGCGGTCAGCCGCTGCGGCACGGTGATGAATCACGCCGTGCAGGAGGCCTGGCGCAGTTCGGTCGAGCTCGGCCAGAAGCGCTGGCAGCGCAACCTCGAGGGGCTGAAGCGGCTCGCAGGGGCCCGCACGATGCAGGAATTCTCGATGCTCCAGAGCGAGATGATGCGCGAGAGCGTGCAGAGCCTGGTCGAGGATGCCCGCACCGTCACCGAGGCGTCGCTGCGCTCCTTCGAGGAGATCGGGCAGATCTGCGCCGGCGTGACGCCGCTGCCGGCGTCGCGCTAGAGCATCTTCCGACGAAGCGGATACCGGTTCGTCGTTAGAAAATGCGCAAAATCGAAGACCTAGAGCGGCGCCCGATGGCGACGTGATCGGGCGCCGCTCCAGCCGCAGGAGGGCCCGCGCCTCCGGACCGGGAGGCGCGGGCCCGATCGGGTCAGACCGTCCGCCCGCCGTCGATCGGCATCTCGACGCCGGTGATGAACTCGGCCTCGTCCGAGGCCAGGAACAGCGCCACGTTGGCGATGTCGGAGGCGCGCGACATCCGGCCGAGCGGGATCGTGGCGACGAACTTCGCCCGGTTCTCCGGCGTGTCCGGCACGCCCATGAAGGCCTCGAGGAGGCCGGTCTCGCCCATCACCGGGCAGAGCGCGTTGACGCGGATCTTCCAGGGCGCCAGCTCGACGGCGAGCGACTTCGACATCAGGTTCACCGCCCCCTTCGAGGCGTTGTACCAGGTCAGGCCGGGACGGGGCCGGATGCCGGCGGTCGAGCCGACGTTCAGGATCACGCCGCCGCCGTTGTCGCGCATCGCCGGCGCCAGTGCGCGGACGAAGTGGAAGATCGACTTCACGTTGACCCGGAACACCCGGTCGAAGGCCTCCTCGTCGACCTCCATCAGCGGCTGGTTGCGGTGGGTGGTGCCGGCATTGTTGACGAGGATGTGGGGCGTGCCGAAGGCCTCGGTGGTGCGCTTGACCGCCGCCTCGACGTCCGCGGCGCTGCCGACATCGGCCGCGATGGCGATCGCCGACGCGCCGATCTCGGCCGCGACGCGCTCGGCGGCATCGCCGCGCAGGTCGAGCACCGCGACCCTGGCGCCCTCCGCCGCGTAGCGCTTGGCGATGCCCTCGCCGAAGCCGCCGCCGGCGCCGGTGACGATCGCGACCTTGCCGTTCAGCCTCATGGGATCACTCCTTCAACGTCAGGCGGCCGAGATCTCGCCGCGCTCGATCTGGATGGTGGTGTCGACGAGCGCCCGCAGCAGGTCGGGGCTGCTCTCGGTGATCAGGATCGCGACGTCGGGGAGCGCGGCCCGCAGGCGGGCCAGGGCCTCGGCGTAGCGAAGGGCCAGCGCCGGGGCGAGGCCCTGGAACGGCTCGTCGAGCAGCACCGCCCGGGTGCCGACCATGAGCGCGCGGCCGAGCGCCACCATCTTGCCCTGGCCGCCCGACAGGCCCGCCGCCTTGCGGGGGGCGAAGTCCTTGAGCTCCGGCAGGAGCGCGTAGACGGAATCGAGCCGGCGGGAGACCTCCGCCTTCGGCAGGCCGAGCACCTGGGCCGGCAGCAGCAGGTTGTCCTGCACCGTGAAGCTGCCGAACAGCTTGCGCTCCTCAGGCGCGTAGCCGATCCCGAGCCGGGCGCGGTGATGCGCCGGCACGGCGCCGGCCTCCCGCCCGTCGAGCGTGATCGTCCCCTCGCGCAAGGGCAGCAGCCCCATCAGGGCGCGGAGCGTCGTGGTCTTGCCGGCGCCGTTGCGGCCGATCAGCGCCACGCGGCCCCCCGGCGGCACCTGGAGCGAGACGCCGCGCAGGACCGGTGCCCCCGCGATCTCGACCGCCGCCCCCTCAAGCCGCAGCATGGGCGCCTCCACCGGGAGCGATGCCGATCACCGTGCGCTGCACCTCCGGGTCGTTGAGGATCTGGGCGGGAGGCCCGAGCGCCGCGATCTTGCCCTGGCCCCACACCGCCACCCGGTCGGCGAAGCGCCCGACCACCTCCATGTCGTGCTCCACGAACACCGCCGTCACGCGGGCCTCGCGCAGGACCCGCACCAGGGTCTCGACGATGGCCATCTTCTCGGCCGCCGCGACGCCGCTCGTCGGCTCGTCCATCATGAGGAGGCGGGGGCGGAGCGCCACCGCCATCGCGATGTCGACGAGCTTGCGCGCGCCCTCGTTGAGGGCGTCGGCCCGCACGTCGGTGATGCGGGCGAGGCCGAAGCGCGCGATCAGCTCCGCCGCCTCGTCGCGGAAGCGCGGGCGGAGCAGCGGGTTGAGCACCGACCACATGCCCTCGCGGGCCGCGACCGCGAGCGCCACGTTCTGCAGCACGGTGTGCTCGGTGAAGAGCTGCGGCAGCTGGAAGCTGCGCGCCACCCCGAGCCCGACGATGCGCCGCGGCGACAGGCCGAGGATCGGCTTGCCCTCGAAGGCGATCGAGCCACCTTGCGGCTTGAGGTAGCCGGTCGTCATGTTGATGAAGGTGGTCTTGCCGGCGCCGTTCGGGCCGATGATCGCCAGGAACTCGCCGTCCTCGACGTCGAGGTCGATCCCGTCGGCGGCCTTGAGGCCGCCGAAGGCGAGGCGCAGGTCCCGGGCCTGGAGAAGCGCGGTCATGCGGCCCTCCTGCGGCTCGCGATCATCCCCCAGATCCCGCCCGGCGCGAACACGATGACGCCGAGCAGAACGAGGCCGAGCACCATCTGCCAGGCATTGGCGAAGGTCGCCGCGGCGTAGACCCGGGTCAGCTCGTAGGCCGCGGCCCCGAGGAACGGCCCGATCACGCTGCCGGCCCCGCCGAGGATCGCGATGAAGACGAGCTCGCCCGAGGTGGTCCAGTAGCTCAGCGCCGGGGTGACGTGGCGGGTGGTGAGCGCGATGATCGCGCCGGCGAACCCCGCCATCACGGCGGACGCGACGTAGGCGGCGAGCAGCACGCGCTTCGGGGACACGCCCATGAAGTCGAGCCGGGTCTCGCGGGTCTTGATGCCGGCGAGCGCCTCGCCGAGCGGGGAAGCGAGCGCCACCCGCACGAGCGCGCCGCAGGCGAGCGCCAGGACGAGGGCGATCCCCAGCACCGTCCACTCGCCCGATTCTCCCGCCAGGGGCCGGCCCAGGACGGTGACGGGGGGCAACCGGATTCCGTCGGCGCCGTGGGTCAGCGCGTAGAACTTTTCCAGCACCGAGTAGAACACCATGCTGAGCGCGAGGTTCAGCATGCCGAAGAAGATCTCGCGGTAGCGCACCACGAACAGGCCGATCAGCAGGCCGACCAGTCCGGCGAGGATCGCCGCGAGGGGCAGGAGCAGCAGCGCCTCGGGGATGGCGAGCGCCCCGAACGCGACCGTGTAGGCGGCGAGCGCGAGGTACAGCGCGTGGCCGAAGCTGACCTGGCCGGCCCGCAGCAGCAGCAGGATGCCGAGCACCGCCAGCCCCTTGGCGAGCGCGATGGTGAGCACGAAGCGCAGCCACGGCACCGCGTAGGCGAGCACGACGATCAGCACGGCGCCCGCGAAGGCGAGGAGCGTTTCCGAGCGGCGGGTCACGGCGCCAGCCCTCCTTGACTGAGAGCGCAGGTCATATCCGCCGGGTCTCCGCCACGCCGAACAGGCCTTGAGGCCGGAACAGCAGCACCGCCACCATGATGGCGTAGGGCACCACGACCTCGAATTCGGGAGCGACGTAGACCGCGAAGGAGCGGCCGAGGCCGATGAGGAGGGCCGCCACCGCCGCCCCCTCGATCTGGCCGAGGCCGGCGGTCGCGACGACCGCGAAGGAGAGCACGATGGTCGAGGCGCCGACCCCCGGCACCAGCGACACGGTGGGGGCGGCGAGCGCGCCGCCGAGCGCCGCCAGGCCTGCGCCGACCGTGAAGGTGAGCATCGTCACCTTGGCGGCGTCGATCCCCATGGCGCGGGCCGCCTCGCGGTCGACCGTGACCGCGACGACCATCCGGCCGGTGAGCGTGTAGCGGAGCACGTACGCGAGGATCGCGAGGGTGGCGAGCGCCACCCCCGGCAGCACGTAGAGCTGGTAGGCGGTGAACGGGATCGCGTCCTGGCCGAACGGCACGTCGACGGTGCCGAGCCACTTCAGCGGCGCATCGAACACCACCGGCTGCACGCCCCAGACCAGCTTCTGCAGGTCCTCCAGGATCATGAACAGCGCGAAGGTGACGAGGAGCTGCAGCACCGGCTCGCGGTCCTGCATCCGGCGCAGGAGCAGCCGCTCGATCAGCGGCCCGAGCACCACGCCGACGAGCACGGCGGCGGCGAGCAGGATCGGCAGGCCGAGCCAGGGCGGGGCGCCGAGGGAGGCCGCGAACAGCCCGATGGAGGCTGCCGCGTAGCCGCCGATGGCGTAGAGGCTGCCATGCGCCACGTTGAGCACCCGCAGCACGCCGAACACCAGGTTCAGGCCGACCGCCACCATGAAGACGGCGGCGGCGTAGGACAGCCCGTCGAGCAAGGCGAGCCCGACGAGGATCCCGTTCTCCGACAACCAGGCCATCAGCTCTTGAAGGCCTGCGCCTGCGGGAGCTTGCCCACCATGTCGGGGGTCAGCGTCTTCAGCCAGTCGGCGCTCTTCTGGCCGACCGGCGTCGTCACGGACTCGGCCGGGAAGACGATCATGTCGGTGAGCACCGGGAACGGGTACTTGTCCGAGTGCAGCGTCGTGCCGATCAGCTGGTTCTCGAGGCCCTGGCCGTCCTCGCGGATCCGCACGCTGGCGGTGGGCGAGGGGAATTCGAGGCCCTTGAACGCGGCCGCCAGCTCGGCGTCGGTCGGCCAGCCGCCGCCCTTGGCCGCCACCGCCTTCTCGATGCCGACCTTCATCGCCGAGACGGCTTGCGCCATGTGGAAGCAGGGATAGATCGGCCAGGCGTTGTGCTTGGCGCGGTAGCTCTCGTTGAAGCGCTTCAGCCGCTCGGGGTCGGCCGGCGAGGGGTGCAGGAACCAGTGGTCGCCCCGCGCGCCCACGATGTGGCCGGCCGGCAGCGCCTTGCCGACCCGCTGGAGCGAGGATTCGGCGAGCGGCATCACGAAGGTCGAGCGCTCGAACAGCTTGCGGTCCGAGGCCTGGCGGATCAGCGCGTCGAGGTCGCCGCCCCAGGAGGTCGAGAGCACCACGTCGGGCCGCAGCGCGAGCACGCGGGTGATCTCGGTCGAGAAATCGGTGGCGCCGAAGCGCGGAAACAGCTCGGCCGAGACCTTCACCCCGGGCTTCAGGGTGTTCATCGCGGTGCGGAAGATGTCCCAGGAATCGCGGCCCCAGGCGTAATCCTGGTTGATCACCGCGATCGACTTGAAGTCCGGCTTGACCTTCAAGAGGTAGAGGAGCGCCGCCAGGATCTCCGGCGTGGCGTTGGCCTGGGTGCGGAAGGCGTAGTTGTAGCGGTTGTCCTCGAAGATGCGCTGGGTGCCGCAATCCCACAGCAGCGTCGGGCGCTTCAATTCGTCGGCGAGCGGCGCGCAGGCGATGCAATCGGCCGAGGAGATCGCCGCGAAGATCAGGTGCACGCCCTCCGACTGCACCAGCCGGCGGTACTCGCCGACGACGTGGTCGACGCCCGGGCCCTCGTCGACGAAGATCGGCCGCACCTTGACCCCGGCGATGCCGCCGGCCGCGTTGATCTCGTCGAACAGCAGCTCGGCGGTCTGGCGGCCGGGCACGCCGAAGACGCTGGCCGGGCCGGACAGGTAGGTGGCGATGCCGACCTTGATTTCCGCCGGCTTCGCCGCGCCCTGTGCCCAGGCCGAACCGCCCGGCAGCATCAGGCTCGCTCCCGCGGCACCCGCGCCGACCAGCGCTTCGCGCCGCGTGACGTTCCCGGCACGACCCGTCCCTGCCATCCGCTTCCTCCCTGACTTCCCACGCGGGCGGGCCCCTCTGGAGAGTGGCGTCGGGGGCCTCGCCGCGGGGCGGATCATGGGGGTGCGGCGACCGCGTGTCCAATAGCTTGTTCGGGCTCGTGCCAGAGCTTCGAGATATGGGATGGGTGGGGGCGCGGCGCCGGAATGAACGAAGCACGCCCCCCATCGTTAGCGCCTGGATACCCCCATCCCGTACGGAGGATTCCATGAGCCACGCCCACAAGCCCCTCGACGAGCAGGTGATCGTCATCACCGGCGCCTCCAGCGGCATCGGCCTGTCCACCGCCCGGATGGCGGCGCGGGCCGGCGCGCGGGTCGTGCTCGCCTCGCGCAACGCCGAGGCGCTGGCGGCGATCCAGGAGGAGATCGAGGCGGCGGGCGGCGAGGCGACCCACGTCGTCGCCGATGTCGGGCGGCGCGAGGACGTGCAGGCCATCGCCGACAGGGCGGTGCAGCGCTTCGGCGGCTTCGACACCTGGGTCAACGATGCCGGCATCTCGATCTACGGCCGCCTGGAGGAGGTCTCGGACGAGGACCACGACCGCCTGTTCCAGACCAACTTCTGGGGCGTGGTCTACGGCTCGCTGGTGGCGGCCCCGCACTTGCGCCGGCGCGGCGGCGCGATCATCAACCTCGGCAGCATCGCCTCGGACCTCGCGATCCCGCTGCAGGGCATGTACTCGGCGAGCAAGCACGCGATCCGCGGCTTCACCGACGCGCTCCGGGCGGAGCTGGAGGCCGACCGGGCTCCCGTCTCGGTGACGCTGATCAAGCCGGCGGCGATCGACACCCCGTTCCCGCAGCACGCCCGCAACTACCTCGACCGCGAGCCGAAGCTGCCGCCGCCTGTCTACCACCCGGACGAGGTCGCCCACGCGATCCTGCACGCCGCAATCTACCCGCAGCGCGAGATCATCGTCGGCGGGGGCGGGCGCGCCATGACCGGCCTGAAGAAGCTCGCGCCGGGCACCTTCGACCGCCTCGGCGGCGTGATGGCGGGCCAGCAGCTGCGCGCCGAGCCGCCGCGCGACCCGAACGGCGCGCTCCACCGGCCGGCCCAGGGTGGGCACGTGCGCGGCGACCATCCCGGGATGGTGCGCCACACCAGCACCTACACCCGCGCGAAGCTCCATCCCCTCACCACCGGGGCGGTGATGGCCGGCGTCGGCCTCGCCGCCGCGGCCTTGATGAAGCGTCGGGCCTGACCTTCCTCGTCGGGGCATGGCGTGGGAGAAGCCCCGCCATGCCGACGTTCCTCCTCTACGCCGCCGCCGCGCTCGCCGAGATCGCCGGGTGCTTCTCGGTCTGGGCCTGGTGGCGGCTCGGCGCCTCGCCCCTGTGGCTGGCGCCGGGCGTCCTGGCGCTCGCCGCCTTCGCGTTCCTGCTCGCGCTCGTCGAATCGGATGCCGCGGGCCGCGCCTTCGCGGCCTATGGCGGGGTCTACATCGCGGCCTCGCTGCTCTGGCTGTGGGGCGCGGAAGGCCAGCGGCCGGACCGGTTCGACTGCGCCGGCGCCCTCCTGTGCCTCGCCGGCGCGGCGGTGATCGTGCTGGCGCCGCGGGGGTGATCAGAAGCCCCGCCAGTCGCCGTCCGCCTCGAAGGCGGCGGCGGCCTGGTAGATCGCGCTCTCGTTCCAGTCCCGCGCCGTCAGCATCAGGCCGACCGGCAGCCCGTCGACGAGGCCGCAGGGGAGCGACAGCGAGGGATTGCCGGTCACGTCCATCGGCGAGGTCGAGGCGACCATCTCGAAGGCGCGGACGATGACCTCCTCCAGCGGCGCCCCCGGCTCCGGCAGCTTCGTCGCGATGCAGGGCAGGGTCGGGCAGAGCAGCAGGTCGTAGGTCCGGAAGGTTTCTGAAAAGTCCTTCCGCACCTGCCGGGCGAGGTTCTGCGCCTTGGCGTAGTAGCGGCCGCGATAGTGGGTCAGGCCCCACTGGCCGATCAGCATCGAGATCTTCAGGGTCGCCGAGAGGTCGTCGGCCCGGCCACGCCAGCCGGCATGGGCGTCGAACAGGCCGACGTCGTAGGCGCCCTTCCAGTTGAAGCCCATCCCGTTGCCGAGCATCATCTGCTGGGTCAGGCCCTCGAGAGCGATCGGCTGCCAGACCGAGGCGGCGAGCCGGTAGGCCGGCAGCGAGACCTCCTCGACCCTCGCGCCGAGCCGCTCGAACCGCGCCGCCCCGGCCCGGACCTTCTCGGCCACCGCCTCCTGCATCCCGGGGGCGGCGAAGCCCTCCGTCAGGAGCCCGATCCGCAGGCCCTTCGCGCCCCTGCCCAGGGCCTCGGCGTAGGGCGCGACCTGCGGCGCGACCTGGCGCGGATCGAGGCCGTCCGGCCCGGCCAGGACTTCCAGCAGCAGGGCGTTGTCGGCGACGCGCGCGGTCATCGGGCCGGTATGGTCGATCGTGGTCTCGATCGGCATCACGCCGGTATAGGGCACGAGGCCGTGGGTCGGCTTCATGCCGACGATGCCGCAATAGGCGGCCGGGATGCGGATCGACCCGCCCTGGTCGCCGCCGATCGCCAGGTCGACCTCGCCGGCGGCGACGAGCGCGCCGCTGCCCGAGGACGAGCCGCCGGCCGAGTAGCCCCGCCGGTGCGGGTTGTGGACCGGCCCGGGATCCGAGGTGTGGCTGCCGCCCGACAGGCAGAAATGCTCGCAGGTCGCCTTGCCGAGGATCGTCGCGCCCTCGTCCAGCATCCGGGTCACGATGGTGGCGTCCGCCGCCGGCACGAAGCCTTCGAGGGTCGAGGCGCCGTTCATCATCGGCACGCCGGCGAGCGCGACGTTGTCCTTGAGCGCCACGCGCTTGCCGGCGAGCTTGCCGTGCCCGGCCCCCTTCACCTCGCTCTTCCAGTACCAGGCGCCCAGCGGGTTCTCCTCCGGTCCGGGCCGGCGGCCGGGCGTGCGGGGGTACTTCACCTCCGGGATGTAGTCCGGCAGGGCGTCGATCACGTCGTAGGCGTCGAACGAGGCGTCCATCAGGGCGCGGTAGGCGGCGGCCTCCTCGGGCGACAGCGACATGTAGAGGCCGGCGGCGAGCTCGCGGACCTGGGCCGCGCTCGGGCGGGTGATGGCCATGGGCGTGTCCTCGTGCGGTGGAGCGGGGGGAGGCGTCGTTCGTCGCGCGCTCCCGTCCCGGGCGAGGGCAAGATGGACCGGGAGGCGCGGCGCCGCCAAGCCGTCCGGCGCATGCGGGGGTCGCACCGGCGCCGGCCAGGGTGCGACGCGTCCGGACATTCTTCTCCCGCCCCATGCCGCAACAGCATATTTTTCCCCTGTACACCCAATATATAGAAGTAATTTCTTATATCCGCGCCATTCTTGCTCTGCGGCAGGAGGATGCCCTAAGCGGGCGCGATCCCTCCCCACAGACGGCCGGCCATGACCATCACGCGACGCAGCATCCTCGGGGCAGCCCCGGTCCTGGCGGCGGGCGCCGCGCTGAGTGGCCGGCGGGCGCTGGCCCAAGGGCGCGCGGCGCCCCTGCGGGTCGGCGTGATCCCGATCCTCGCCGCCGCACCGATCATCGTCGCCGAGAAGGAGGGCTGGCTGAAGCAGGCCGGGCTGTCCCTCGCGGTGACGACCTTCGAGTCGGGCCCGAACATGATCCAGGCGCTCGCCTCGAACACCCTCGACGTCTACGTCGCCGGCGTGGCGCCGCTGGGCGTCGCCCGCTCCAAGGGCATCGACGTGAAGGTGGTGGCCGCCACCTCGGTCGAGGAGAACGTCTTCGTCGCCGGCCCCAAGCTCGCCCGCTTCGCCGAGAAGGGCGTCGCACCGGCGGACGTGTTCAAGCGCTACCGCGAATCCGCCGGCACCCCGGCGCGGGTCGCGACCCAGCCCCTCGGCTCGGTGCCCAACACCACCCTGCAATACTGGCTGTGGGAGGTGGCGAAGGTCGATCCGAAGGACGTGACGATCGTCTCGATGGGGATCGACGCGACCCAGCAGGCGGTGCTCGCCGGCGCGGTCGAGGGCGGAACCTTGCGCGAGCCCGCCGTCTCGATCGTGACCGGCCGCAACCCGGCGATCCGCCTGATGGCGCTCGGCGGCGAGATGTTCCCCGACCAGCCCGGCACCGTCGTGGCGGTGACCCGCGCGCTTCTCGATCGTGAGCCGGAGACGGTCCAGGCGATCGTGACGAGCGTGGTTCGGGCGGTCGACCTGATCGGTCGCGAGCCGGACCGCGTCGCGCCGGTCATCGAGGGCGCGCTCGGCAAGGGCCTCGTCGACACCGCCACCATCCGGCGGGCGCTCGCCTCGCCGGCGACGCGCTTCACCGCCGATCCCCGCCCGATCGTCGAGCCCACGGCGGCGATGCAGCGCTTCCAGGTGAAGATCGGGGCGCTGGAGCGCGAGGTGCCCCTCGACGGGCTGTTCGAGCCGCGCTTCTACGAGCGCGCGGTCGCGGGGAAATGAGGCGGCACCACGCGGCCTTCCTGCTCCCGCCCCTCGGGCTCGCCGCCTTCTTCGCCCTGTGGGAGGCCGTGCCGCGGCTCGGCCTCGTCAACCCGGCCTTCCTGCCGCCGCCCTCGGTGCTGCCGGAGGCGTTCCTGCGCGAGCTGCGCTCCGGGCAGTGGCTCGCGGCGATCACGGGAAGCCTCGGGCATTACCTGGCGGGTCTGGCGATCGGCATCGTCCTCGGCATCGCGGCCGGCACGCTGACCGGCATGTCGCGCACGGCGGAAGGCCTGACCGCCTGGGTGGTGCGGGTCCTGCGCCCGGTCCCGGGCCTCGCCTGGGTGCCCTTCGCGATCATCTGGTTCGGGGTCAGCCCCGAGGCGGCCCTGTTCATCGTCGCGATCGGGGTGTTCTGGATCGTCTACTTCGCCAGCCACGGGGCGATCCGCGGCGTCGACCGCGACCTGATCGAGCTCGCCGCCGCCTTCGGCTTCCGCTCCGCGCCCGAGCGCCTGACGACGGTGGTGTGGCCGGCCGCGATGCCGGGGATCCTCGTCGGCGTGCGCACCGCCATCGGACAGGCCTGGATGGCGGTGGTGGCGGCCGAGATCTTCGGGGTCGCGGGCCTGGGGCAGCGGATGATGCAGGCCTCGACGCTCCTCGCGACCGACATCGTCGTCGTCTACATGCTCACCATGGCGCTGCTCTACGGCGTGTTCGACGCCGGCTTCACCGCCCTCCAACGCTGGATCCTCAGATGGCGGGCCTGATCGCGATCCAGGGCCTCGCCCTGACCTTCACCCGCGACGGCACCCGCACCACGGTGCTGTCGGGGCTCGACCTCGACATCGAGCCGGGCGAGTTCCTGGCGATCGTCGGCGCCTCCGGCGTCGGCAAGTCGACGCTGCTGCGCGTCATCGCCGACCTGGTGAAACCCAGCGCCGGCACCGTCTCGGTCAGCGAGCCCGAACCCGGCCGCCGGGCGGTCGCCCTGGTGTTCCAGGATTCCCGCCTGCTGCCCTGGCGCCGCGTCCTCGACAACGTCGCGTTCGGCCTCGAGAAGCTGCGCTTGGCCAGGGCCGAGCGGCGCCGGCGCGCGCGCGCCGCCCTGGAGCGGGTGGGCCTCGCGGATCTCGCCGGGCGCTGGCCGTTCCAGCTCTCCGGCGGCCAGAGGCAGCGGGTGTCGCTCGCCCGGGCGCTGGCCGTCGAGCCGCACGTGCTCCTGATGGACGAGCCGTTCTCGGCCCTCGACGCGCTGACCCGCGAGAACCTCCAGGACGAGCTCGCCCGGCTCTGCCGGGCGTCGGGCCAGACGGTCCTGTTCGTCACCCACGACATCGAGGAGGCGGTCTACCTCGCCGACCGGGTCGTGGTGCTGGCCGGTGCACCGGGCCGGATCGTCGCGGCGCACGCGATCGCGGCGGCCCAGCCGCGCGACCGGGCGGCGCCGGAGCTGAAGGCGATGGTGCAGGTGATCCGGGAGGAGCTGGCGGGGGCGGGGGGAAGCTCTCCGGTCCCGCGGACCGCGTCCTGACGGGAGCCGGCCACACCATCGCTCCGCGTCATCACCTCAGCCTCGCACCCCACTCAGCCCCGCACCCGATGCGAAACCGAGTTGATGACGTCGAGGTTGGCATGGTGTTCGGTCGAACACGTGTCCACCTCACCGCCGCAGCCGGTTCCCCAGCACGAACCCGAACAGCCCCATCAGCACGATCCCGGTGCCGCCCTGGACCCCGACGAGCAGGTTGGTCACCCGGCCGACCGGCTTGATGCCGATCTCCGGCGGGTTCGCGGTCATCATGTTGAGGGCGCTGTAGCTCATCAGGTCGAGGAGGTTGTAGGTCGCGGCCGTGCCGCCCTCCGGGATCAGCCCGCCGGTGAGGCCGTAGAGCCCGCCGAACACCACGATCAGGATCGCGAAGGCGCGGAACAGCCGCGACAGGCTCTCGCCGTAATCGCACAACCACTCGACGAAGTGGTCGGCGAGCCAGCGGTAGCCGTGGCGGAGGATCCCCTTGCGGTCGCGGGCGCGCCAGGCGCCCCGGAACAGGGCGCCGGCATGGAGGCGGCCCATGCGGCGGCGCCGGCGATAGGCCCAGCCGGCCTCGTCGTGGCTGCCGATGCTCTGGAAGTTCTGCTCGAGCGCGAGGTAGCTCGCCTTCGCGGCCTCGTACTCGCCCGCGACCTCCTCGCCCACCGCCTCGCCGATCTGCGCGGCGCGAAACCGCGTGCCGTTGAGCCAGGCGCCGGCGAAGCGCGCGTGGCGCAAGGCGCAGGAGGAGAGGTCGAGGCGCACCAGCGTCGCGGCCGAGAGGTCGGCGCCCGAGAGGTCCGCCCCGTCGAGCTTGGCCCCCGTGAGCACGGCGCTGCGCAGGCGCGAGCCGGTGAGCCGCGCCTTGGTCAGGCTCGCGCCCTCGAAATCGGCGTGGGTGAGGTTGGTGTCGGAGAGGTTCACCTCGTCGAGGCGGGCACCGCGGAACTTGGTGTAGTCGGCATCCGCCCCGGTGAAGTCGGCGCCCCACAGGTCGGCGCCGGAGAAGTCGGCGCCGTCGAGCAGGCTGCGGGGCAGGCGGGCGAAGCGTAAGGACCCGTCGCGAAAGTTCGCATCTTCGAGCATCGCCTCGGTGAAGTCGGCCTGGCCGCCGGCGACGCCGACGAAGCGGGCGCCGCTGAGGTCGGCCTTGCCGAAATCCGCCTCCTCGATCAGCGCCCCGGTGAAATCCGCCGAGCGGGCGAGCGCGCCCGCGAGCCGCGCCCGCTTCAGGGTGGCGCCGGTGAGGTCGGCCTGTTCGAGGTCGCTGCCCGGGATCTCGGCCCCGGCGAGGTTCAGGCCCTGGCGCTCCGCGTCCCACCAGGCCGCCCCGCCGGCGAGCGGCGCGAGATGGTCCCGGCTCAGGTTCGCCTCGCGCAGGTCGAGGGGCCGGCCGTCATGCCGCAGGGCGGCACCGTCCTGGCCGGCGATCTCGGCGAGGAGCGCGGTCGTGCGCGGGTCGAGCGGGGATCGGGGTCGGGTGTCCACCGCTCAGAGACGCCGATCGCGCGTGACAAGCCTGTCGATGCCATGGCGCACGCGCGTTCCCCAGAGGTTCGAAGATCGTGGTTCGAGATGCGCCGGTACCAGCCACGATCCCGGCCGGAATGCAAATGCAACCGCGGGGCCGGATGAGCCTCACATCTCCTGGTGCAGCCGGATCCGAGCCTTGAAGGCCGCCCGGATGTGGGTCCGCGCCGCCGCCTCCGCGCCGTCGCCGTCATGGGCGCGGATGCGCGCCACGATCGCCGCGTGCTCGTCGATCGAGGCCCCGGCCCGGTCGGCCTGCGCCAGGGTGGTGCCGGCGAGGAGCACCAGCGAGAGCCGCATCGTCTCCAGCGTGCCCTGGAGGAAGCGATTGTGGGCGCAGGCGTGGATCTGGCGGTGGAAGAGGCGGTTGGTGCGCGCGAGCGCGCCCGCGTCGCCGACGAGCCCGCGGTCGCGCTCGATCATCTCCTCCAGGATCTCGACCTCGATCGCGCTGGCGTGGATCGCCGCGAGGCGAGCCGCCGTGCCCTCCAGCACCTCGCGCAGGTCGTAGAGCTCGGTCACCTGCGCGTAGTCGAGCCGCGCCACGCTGGCGCCGCGATGCGGCTCGTGCCGCACCAGCCCCTGCGCCTCCAGCCGCGCCAGGGCCTCGCGCACCGGCGTGCGGCTGATCGCGAAGCGCTCGGCGAGCTCGGCCTCGCGCAGGCGGCTGCCGGGGGGCAGCTCGCCCTCCTCGATGGCGCCGAGCAGCCGGTCGTAGGCGCTCTGGCCGCCGCGCTGCTCCCCCGATCCCCGCTCCGTCATCCCGCCCGCATCCTCCGGCCCCGCCCGCATCCTCCGGCCCCGCCCGGGATGTGCGCGAGGGCGCCGCCGCGGACAAGCCGCCTTTCTTGCATGCAATCGCATACAATGGCATATCGAGGCTGGGAGGAACGCCATGCAGACCGAGTGGGACATCGTCGTGATCGGCTCCGGCAACGCCGCGATGAGCGCGGCCATCGCCGGGCGCGAGCAGGGCCGCAGCGTCCTGGTGATCGAGAAGGCGGGGCCGGACCTCGCCGGCGGCAACACCGCCTACACGGCGGGCGCGATGCGCTTCGTCTATGACGGCGCCGACGACCTCGTGCCGCTGCTCGAGGACCCGACCGATCCGCGGCTGCCCCACACCGATTTCGGCGCCTACCCGGCCGAGCGCTTCGCCGCGGATCTCCTCGGCTTCAACGACGGCCGCCCGTTGAGCCGCGAGCAGCGGACGCTCATCGCCGAGAGCTACGACGCCGTGCGCTGGCTCGCCTCGCGCGGGGTGAAGTTCGAGCCGATCTATTCCCGTCAGTCCTTCGAGAAGGACGGGCGCCACGTCTTCTGGGGCGGCCTGACGCTCGCGACCCGGGGCGAGGGCCACGGCCTCGCCGAGGCCGAGCGCGCCGCCTTCGCGGGCCTGGGCGGCGAGATCCGCTACGACTGCGCCGCCGAGGACCTGATCGTCGAGGACGGCCGCGTCCGCGGCGTGCGCACGAGCGCGGGCGCGATCCGGGCGCGGGCGGTGGTGCTCGGCTGCGGCGGCTTCGAGGCCAATGCGGCGATGCGCGCCGAGTTCATCGGCCCGGGCTGGGAGGAGGCCAAGGTGCGCGGCACGCCGCACAACCAGGGCGACGGGCTCGCGATGGCGTTCCGCCTCGGCGCGCGGCGCCACGGCTTCTACGGCGGCTGCCACGCCACGCCGATGGACCTGTTCACCCCGCCCTACGGCAACCTCGACCTGCCGCATCTCGAGCGCAAGCACTACCGCAAGATCTGCTACTTCCTCGGCGTGATGCTCAACGCGGACGGCGAGCGCTTCGTCGACGAGGGCCGGGACTTTCGCAATTACACCTACGCGCAGTTCGGCCGCGCCATCATGGAGCAGCCCGGCCACGTCGCCTGGCAGATCTTCGACGCATCGGTCGATCCGCTGCTCTACAGCGAGTACCGGTTCCACGACGCCCACTTCGTCGAGGCCGACACCCTCGACGCGCTGATCGACCGGCTCGACGGCCTCACCGACAAGGCGCAGGCGCGGGCGACGATCGCGGCGTTCAACGACGCGGTGGACGAGAGCGTGCCCTTCGATCCCACCGTGAAGGACGGGCGCGGCACCCGGGGCCTCGCGCTGCCGAAATCGAACTGGGCGCGGCGGATCGAGACCGGGCCGTTCAAGGCCTACCCGGTCACCGGCGGCATCACCTTCACGTATGGCGGCGTCGAGGTCGACGAGGACGGCGCGGTCCTGCACGAGAGCGGCACCCCGATCCCCGGCCTCTACGCCTGCGGCGAGATGGTCGGCGGGGTGTTCTTCAACGGCTATCCGGGCGGATCGGGCCTCACCTCCGGCGTGGTGTTCGGGCGGCGGGCCGGGAACGGAGCGGCGCGGGCCGCCTGAGCCGGAAGCGGACCCGGCCTAAGCAGACTTGCGTTGGCAGGCCAACGCTTCGTCCGCTTAGTTGCTTGGTTTGTCGCAGATTTTTGTCGCAAACCCGGCAACCACTTTTGCGAAATCTGCTTAGCCCCGGTCGCGTTGGATGAACAGGGAGAGAACGCCATGATGCTCGATCGACGCAGCCTCATCGGGGCCGCCGGCCTCGCCCTCGCGGCCAAAGGGGTGGGCGCCGCCGAGCCGTCCGCTCCGGCCCGGCCCGCGGCCCCCGTGCCGCCCCGCGACGTCACCCGGACGCTCGCGCGCTACATCGTCGGGGCGAAGGTCGAGGACCTGCCCGAGGCGGTGCGGCGCGAGGGCACCCGCACCTTCCTCAACTGGGTCGGCGTCGCCATCGGCGGCTCGCACCACGAGACCCTCGACGTCGCGGTGTCGGCGCTCAAGCCCTTCTCGGGCCCGCCCCAGGCCGGCCTGTTCGGGCGTGCCGAGCGCTTCGACATCATGAACGCCGCCTTCCTCAACGGCGTGTCGAGCCACATCTTCGACTACGACGACACCCACCTGAAGACCGTGATCCACCCGGCCGGCCCGGTCGCCTCGGCGATCCTGGCGCTCGCCGAGATGCGGCCGGTCTCCGGGTCCGACTTCCTCAACGCCCTGGTGCTCGGCATCGAGACCGAGTGCCGGATCGGCAACGCGGTCTATCCCAACCACTACGACGTCGGCTGGCACATCACCGGCACCGCGGGGGTGTTCGGCGCGGCCGCCGCCGCCGGCAAGCTGATGGGGCTCTCCGAGCAGCAGATGGTCTGGGCGCTCGGCCTCGCCGCCTCGCAGCCGGTGGGCCTGCGCGAATCGTTCGGCTCGATGAACAAGAGCTTCAATCCCGGCCGCGCCGCCGCCAACGGGCTGTTCGCGGCGATCCTGGCCGAGAGGAACTTCACCAGTTCCGACGGAATGATCGAGGCCAGGCGCGGCTGGGCCAACACCGTCTCGACGAAGCAGGATTACCGCGAGATCACCGAGGGGCTGGGGACCCGCTACGAGGCGGCGTTGAACACCTACAAGCCCTTCGCCTGCGGCATCGTCATGCATCCGGCGATCGACGCCGCGATCCAGCTCCGCAACGAGAACCGCCTGACACCGGACCAGGTCCGCCGGGTCGAGCTGAAGGTCCACCCGCTGGTGCTGGAGCTCACCGGCAAGACCGCGCCGCGCACCGGGCTCGAGGGCAAGTTCAGCATCACCCACGCCGTCGCGGTCGCCCTCGTCGAGGGGGCGGGCGGCGAGAAGCAGTTCAGCGACCGGGCGGTGCGCGATCCCGTCATCACCGAATTGCGCGGCAAGGTCGCGCCGGTGGTGACGCCCGGGGTGCGGCCCGAGCAGGTCGACCTGACGATCACGCTCGCCGACGGGCGCACCCTGACGCGCCACATCGAGCACGCGGTCGGCAGCGTCGAGAACCCGATGTCGGATGCCGACCTCGAGCGCAAGTTCGCCGACCTCGCCGAGGGCATCCTGCCGGAGGCCCAGATTCGCCGGGTGATGGCGCTCGCCTGGGACATCGGCCGGCTCAAGGATGCCGGGGAGGTGGCCCGGGCGGGGGTGCTAGGATGAGCAAGTGCAGAGGAGTGGTGCAGGCAGGAATTATACGAGCGGCCGGTGAACCGCTGCGAGAGGAAAAAATCTCTCCGGCGAATTTTTATTTTCCGTACTTTTCATTATAAATTCCAGCAGCTAGATTGTAGGGCAACCTCTAAGATTGTGATCTAACATGAATACAAATAGATTATGGAGAATTACTTCGCTATCATTATCGTTTGTCGCCGTGTTTGCTATCTGGTTGTCATGGGCATTTCTAAGAGACGTTTTAAAAAAGCTAGAAATTTCAGACCTTCTACCGAGTGAACTCGGCCCATGGGGTGACAGTTTTGGTGCGCTAACTTCGCTGTTCACGCTGCTTGGATTCATTGGAATTACAACTACAATTGTCCTACAGAGACAGCAGATGGCAACATCAGAAAAATTTCAACGTCTTGAAAGATTTGATAATCTATACTTTGAGATTATGAAGCTAATTCGCGAAGTCAGAAAAGAAGTAAAGTTTAGGTACACTGAAAACTACGCTCAGGCGACTGGTCACAGCAAGAGAGAAACAGTTTATGATACGCAGGCATTAAGATTCGCCTGGCGTGAGATTTCGTATTTTTTCAATAAATCTGGAAAACAAATAACGCTAGCCGAAACTCAAAAAATATATCACGAAATAATACATGATAGATTTGAAAGTGGCTTTGCTCCATATTTTCGTTCGGTTTTTACTATAATGAGAAAGATTGACGAGGAAGAGAATTTATCTGAAAAAGAAAAGCACTTTTACGCAAATCTTATACGAAGCCAAATGAACAGCTACGAGCTTGCTGTTGTTGCCCTAAACGCGTTGTCTCCTGTTGCTGGAAATCTAAAATACTATCTTACGAAATATAGAATGCTAAAATACTTGCCAGTTGGCTCAAGTAGGAGGCTCGTCTTGATACCGCATTACGATGAGATTGCATTTCAGGGAAGGGATGAAATAAATTGAATCAACAAATATGATTGTTGAATGTTGAATTTTTGCGCCTTTCCATCTTTTAATAGATGGAAAGGCATACGATGCATGAGCGCGGACGTTCTATTCGACATTCGGAGTACTAATTGGATGCGCGCTCGAAGCCTTTAAAATTGATTGAGTTCTTGATGTCAATAGTTTTTATAGAGATGTTAAAAAATTCCAAATTCATCTTGGACACAAATCATTTCTATCATTACTGTCATATCGAATGTTGAAAATCGATGGTAATCTACTAATACTATGAGCCGATCGATGCGCTAGACACTTTGCTGGCACATCGGACCTCGTCCAGGAAGGCCCGCGCCAAGCGCGACAAAGGCTCGGCCTCCGACCACAGCATGAACGCCTCGACCGGCGTCGCCGGCACGAAGCGCCGCACCACCACCGGGTGCGCGCCGCCCTGCGCGGGCGAGAACGGGTCGACCACCGCGACGCCGACCCCGGCCCCGGCGAGCACGCAGGCGGTGTTGCAGTAGCGGACCTCGACGGTGGCGGTAAACGGCACGCCCGCCCGCGCGAAGGCGTCGCGCAACGCCTCGCCGAGGCGCGTGCCGCGCTCGAGCCCGATGAGGGGATGGCGCGCGAGGTCGGCGGGCGACACCGCCTCCCGCTCGCTCAACGGGTGGTCGGGGGCCATGACGCAGACCATCTCGCCCCGGTGCACGATCTCGTGGGCGATGCCGACGTGGTTCGACAGGCCGAGCGCGAAGCCGAGCTCGGCGACCCGGCTGGTCACTCCGTCGATCACCCCCTCGTAGCGGCGCACGTCGAAGAACAGCCGGGTCTGCGGCCGCTGCCGCACGAAGGCGGCGAGTGCCCGGGGCAGGAGGCCGTAGGCGAGCGGCGGCGTCGCCATCAGGGCGAGGTGGCCGTGGTTCTTCTCGCGCAGGTCGCGAAGACGGCCTTCGAGCTTGGCGTGGAGCGCGAAGATCGCCTCGCTCTCCTTGTAGAGCGTCATCGCCTCGGCGGTCGGGAACAGCCGGTTGTTGATGCGGTCGAAGAGCGGGAAGCCGACCTGCGCCTCCATCGCCTTCAGGGCGTTGCTCACCGCGGGCTGCGACACCGCCAGCTCCTCGGCCGCCGCCAGGGTGGTGCGGTGCCGGACCACCGCCCGCAGGATCTCCAGCTGCCGCAGGTTCATCATCACTCCGCGTTATAGTCGGGCGGAATTTATCATAAGTCCCTGGATTGTGGAGGCGTAAGGGATGTGCATGATTAGGGCATAGATCCGGTCAACGACCGCACAATGCCGCAAGAGTAAGCATTGTGCCTGTTCAGAGGTCATGATGTCCCGCATCGTCACCGTCGCGGCCGCGCAGATGGGTCCGACCCAGCGCGCCGATTCCCGTGCCCACACCCTCGGCCGGCTGGTCCGCCTGCTCGAGGAGGCGGCGGCTCGCGGTGCGACCCTCGTGGTGTTTCCCGAACTCGCCTTCACGACGTTCTTCCCGCGCTGGCTGCTCGACGGGAACGACCTCGACCGGTATTTCGAGCGCGCGATGCCCAACCCCGCGGTGCAGCCGCTGTTCGACCGCGCCCGGGAGCTCGGGGTCGGGTTCAACATCGGCTATGCCGAGCTGACGCCGTCGGGCGAGCGCTTCAACAGCAGCATCCTGGTCCAGCCGGACGGGTCGATCCTCGGGCGCTACCGCAAGGTCCACCTGCCGGGCTCGGTCGAGCCGCGGGACGGCGCGCGCTTCCAGCAGCTCGAGAAGCGCTACTTCTCCTACGGCGATACCGGCTTCCCGGCCTTCCGGGCCGGCGAGGCGTGGTCCGGCGCGATCATGGGGCTGATGATCTGCAACGACCGGCGCTGGCCCGAGGCCTGGCGGGTGCTGGGGCTGCAGGGCGTCGAGCTCGTCTGCGTCGGCTACAACTCGGCCGCCTACGACCCCAATGGCGGCACGACCGAGGACGCGGCCCTGCGCACCTTCCACTCGACGCTGGTCGCGCAGGCCAACGCCTACATGAACGCCACCTGGGCGGTGGCGGTGGCCAAGGCCGGGAACGAGGACGGGTCGGGCCTGATCGGCGGCTCCTGCATCGTCGATCCCGACGGGCGCATCGTCGCGCAGACCGAGACCCTCGGCGACGAGGTGGTGGTGGCCGCGTGCGACCTTGACCGCTGCCGTCAGGGCAAGGACAAGATGTTCAACTTCGGCCAGCACCGGCAGCCGGCGCAGTACGGACCGATCACCGAGCGGGCCGGCGTGATCGAGCCGCCGCACCCGGCGCCCTCCGCGGCGGCCTGACCTCCGCGCGCCTCTCCGGGCCAACCTACGAGGGATCCATGAGCAGCGGACGCGCCCTCGCCGAGGGCTTTCCCGACCTCACCGGCCTGCCGACCGCCCGGCGGACGCATTGGGGCCGCTGGATCGCCGCCGGCCTGATCGTGGTCGTGCTGGCGCTGATCGGGCGTGCCTTTGCGGAAGGGCAGATCGAGTGGGCTTACGTCGGCCGCTTCCTCACCGTGCCGGTGATCCTGCGGGGCATCGCCAACACCCTGGTGATGGCCGTGCTGGCGATGAGCCTCGGCATCGTGCTCGGCCTCGTCGTCGCGGTGATGCGGCTGTCGCCGAACCCGGTGCTGAAGGGGGTGGCCGCCGGCTACACCTGGCTGTTCCGCGGCACGCCGCTGATCCTGCAGCTGCTCCTCTGGTTCAACCTGGCGCTGGTCTTTCCCGTGATCGGCATCCCGGGCCTGTGGTCGGTGAAGTCGGTCGAGGTGATGACGCCGTTCCTCGCCGCGCTGCTGGGGCTCGGCATCAACCAGGGCGCCTATACCTCCGAGGTGATGCGCGCCGGCCTGCTCTCGGTCGATGCCGGGCAGTCGGAGGCCGCGCAGGCGATCGGCATGGGCCGGTTGAAGGCGCTCCACCGGATCGTCCTGCCGCAGGCGATGCGGGTGGTGCTGCCGCCGCTCGGCAACGAGTTCATTGGCCTCGTCAAGGCGACCTCGCTCGCCAGCGTGATCCAGTACCCGGAGGTGCTGCACGCCGCCGAGAACATCTACTACGCCAATTCCCGGGTGATCGAGCTCCTGATCGTCGCCGGCCTCTGGTACCTGCTCGTCGTGTCGGCCCTGACGCCCTTGCAGATGCTGCTCGAGCGCCGCTTCGCCCGCGGCACCGCGAGGCTCGGCCGATGAGCGCGTCCCCTCTCGTCGCCTTCCGCTGCGTCTCCAAGAGCTTCGGCACGTTCAAGGCCCTCGACGATGTCTCGCTCGACGTGCGCGCCGGCGAGGTGATGTGCCTGATCGGCGCCTCGGGCTCCGGCAAGACCACGCTTCTGCGCTGCGTCAACCAGCTCACCCGGATCGATTCCGGCGGCATCTGGCTCGACGGCGAGCTGCTGGGCATGCGGGAATCCGGCGGCCGGCTCCAGCGTTTGAGCGAGCGCGAGGTGGCGCGCCAGCGCCTCAGGACCGGCATGGTGTTCCAGCGCTTCAACCTCTTCCCGCACAGGACGGCGCTCGAGAACGTCACCGAGGGGCCGATCCAGGTCCAGGGCCGCCGGCCGGCGGAGGTGCGGGACGAGGCGGTAGCGCTGCTGGCCCGCGTCGGCCTCGCCGCCAAGGCGGGCAGCTACCCCTCGCAGCTCTCGGGCGGGCAGCAGCAGCGCGTCGCCATCGCCCGGGCGCTCGCCATGAAGCCGCAGCTGATGCTGTTCGACGAGCCGACCTCGGCCCTCGACCCGGAACTCGTCGGCGAGGTGCTGGCGGTGATGCGCGAGCTCGCGCGCTCCGGCATGACCATGATGGTGGTCACCCACGAGCTCAACTTCGCCCGCGAGGTCGCCGACACCGTCGTCTACATGGACCAGGGCGCGATCGTCGAGGCGGGCACGCCCGCCGAGGTTCTGGGCGTGCCGCGCGAGGCCCGCACCCGCAGCTTCCTCTCGGCGGTGATCGGCTGAGAGTGTTTCGAGAAGTCACGAGGAGGTTTTTCCGTGAAGCGCCTGATCGCGATCGGTCTCATCGGCCTGGCGACCGCCGCCGCGGCGCAGGACGCGCCTAAAGCGGCCCTGCCGCCGGACGTGGTCAAGAGCGGCACGCTCAAGGTCGCGATCGTGCCGAACTATCCCCCGATGGAGTTCAAGGATCCGGCGACCGGCCAGCTCACCGGCTTCGACGTCGATCTCGGCGACGCGCTGGGCAAGAAGCTCGGGGTCAAGCTCGCCTGGCAGGAGACGAGCTTCGACCAGATGATGCCGGCGCTCTCGACCGGCCGGGTCGACATGATCCTCTCCGGCATGACCGACCTCGCGACCCGCCACGAGACCGCGACCTTCGTCGATTACCTGCGCAGCGGCCCGCAATTCTTCGTCCGCAAGGCTCGCGAAGGCGAGTTCAAGGACATGGCGTCCTTGTGCGGCAAGAAGGCCGGGGCGAGCCGGCGCACCTCGTTCCCGCGCGAGATCGCCGCCTGGAGCGAGCAGAACTGCAAGGACAACCCGGTGGTGTTCATCGGCACCGAGGGCTCGGCCGATGCCCGCACCCAGCTCAAGCAGGGCCGCATCGACGCCGCCGTCCAGGGCAACGAGACGCTGCCCTACGTGATGGGGCTGGAGCCCAACACCTACATGGCCCTCGGCACCCCGATCGCGCTGCAATATACCGGCATCGCCATTCCCGTGAAGGAGGCCGGCCTGCAGCAGGCGATGGCCGGCGCCCTCGACGCGCTGATCGCCGACGGGACCTACAAGGCGCTCCTGGAGAAGTGGAAGCTCACCGAGAACGGCGTCGAGAAGGCCGTGATCAACGGCGCGAAGTAGCGACCAAGAGGCGCGAGCATAGTCTTCCCTGTGGAATTTCCCCTAGGAGGGAAAAGGCACAGGAGAATCTCCTCTCCCCGCGGGCGGGGAGAGGAGGAGGCCCGCGCTCATCCGGTGACGAAGCGGGCGTCGTAAAGCTCCCCACAGCACCAGCCCAACCCCCGAGAGACCCCGCCCATGAACCGCGCCGCCCTCGACAGCATCCCGCTCACCCCCGCCAACCTCGCCCCGCCGGCCCCGGACTACCCCTGGCCCGCGCCCTACCGCTCGGCGATGTTCCTCTCCTTCGACGTCGATGCCGAGAGCGCCTGGACCAGCAAGGATGCGGCCCACGCCGAGCGCCTCGTCACCATGAGCTACGGCGCCTACGAGGCGCGGGTCGGGACGCCGAAGCTCCTGGAGCTCCTCGACCAGCTCGGCCTCAAGGGCACGTTCTTCATCACCGGCTGGGCCGTCGACGCCTATCCGGCGATGGCGGAGGCGATTCTGAGGGCGGGCCACGAGATCGGCCATCACGGCTACCACCACCTGATGCCGGACCCGGGCGCGCCCTTCATCGAGGAGGAGGTGGAGCGCGGGTTCGAGACCCTGAAGCGGCGCCTCGGCGTGGTGCCGACGGGCTACCGCGCCCCCTACGGCGAGTTCACCGAGGGCTTGCGCCGGATCCTGGTCGAGCACGGCATCGTCTACACCTCGTCCTTCCGCGACGACGTCCGGCCCTACCGTCACGTCCTCTCGGACGGCCGCCCCGGCCCGATCGAGCTGCCGGTGACGGCGAGCTACGACGACTGGATGCACGGCCTCTCGACCCGCTTCAGCCCGCGCTCGATCTTCCCCAAGGAGCACGTCCTGTCGCTGTGGAAGGACGAGCTCGACGAGGTCCGCGACTGGGGCGCGATGGTGACGACGGTGCTGCACCCGCAATGCAGCGGCCGGCCGATGCGCCTGCGCCTGCTGCGCGAGTTCCTCGCTTACGCACGAGGCTGCCCCGATCTCTGGATCACCACCGGGGCGGCCATCGCCGAGAACTTCCTGGCACACGAGAGGGCGGCGTGACGACGGTCGCCCTCTTCGGCTCCTGGATCCTCACCCGCCGCGACGGCAAACCCGCGGTCGCGCGCGATCGCTGGGTGCTGGTCGAGGGCGACCGCATCGCCGCGATCACGCCGGACCGGCCGGCGGCGGACGTCACCTACGACCGGCCGGGCCGCCTCGTGCTGCCGGGCCTCATGAACCTGCACAACCACTGCTTCAGCGAGGCGATCGCCCGCTCGCACACCGAGGACGGGCGGGGACGGAAGGGCGGAAAGAGCATCGTCTACACGGTGCTGCTGCCGCTCTCGAAGACCGCATCGACCGTGCTGTCGCCGCAGGAGCGCCTGGCGGTCGCGCGGCTCGGCATCCTGCAACTGCTCAAGGGCGGCGCCACCACGGTGATGGAGCCGTTCCGCAACGGTCTGCCGGAGATGTTCGAGGCCGCCGAGGAGATGGGCCTGCGCTTCTACGGCGCGCCCTACCTGTTCTCGACCGCCGACGCCAAGGCCGGCCCGGACGGGCGCGTGTCGTATGCCGGCGACGACGGCGCCGCCGACCTCGCCGTGTGGAACGCGCTCCACGCCCGCTGGGAGGGCAGGGCGGAGGGCCGCATTCGCCTCGCGATGAGCCCGCACGCCACCGACACCTGCGGCCCGGACCTCCTGCGCGCCTGCGCCGCCCGGGCGCGGGAACTCGGCGTGCCGATCACCACCCACCTCGCCCAGAGCGACGACGAGGTCGCGACGATCCGCGCCCGCCACGGCGGGCGCAGCCCGGCCGAGTACCTCGACTGGCTCGGCCTGCTGGCGCCGGACCTGCTCGCCGCCCACTGCATCGCCAGCAGCGACGACGACCTGCGCCTGATGGCGGCGCGGGGCGCCACGGTGCTGAACTGCCCGCGGGTCTTCGCCCGGGCCGGCCGCACCGCCGCGTTCAGCCGCTTCGCCGGCCACGGGATCCGCACGCTGGTCGGCACCGACGGCTACAACATGGACCTGCTCGGCGAACTCAACGCCGCCTCGCTGATCTCGAAGATCGACGCCGGCCGGGCCGAGGTGGCGGAGTCCGCCGCCCTCGTCGATGCGGTGACGGGTGAGGCCGCCGCGGCGATCGGGCGGCCCGATCTCGGCGTGCTGGCACCCGGCGCCAAGGCCGACCTGACGGTGGTGGAGATGACCCACCCGCACCTGCAG